>JBGPCZ010000075.1:0-27882 GCA_041482015.1 Planctomycetota bacterium
CGATCGCGTGGGCGGTCATCACGGCCGGGATGATCGACAGCACGTTCCGCAGGTCGCGCTCGGTCTCGCGGAGCCTCGGATCGGGTTCGCTCGCCGCCGGGTCGGGCGGCGGGACGGGCCGGCGGAGCTCCCACAGGAGCGGCGCGCGGGCCGCGGGGTCCTGCGCGAGGAGGTTGTAGAGGAGCGTCGTCCCGGTGCGGGCCTGCCCGACGACGAAGAGCGGCCGCTCGACGGGCACCCGGAGCGTCTCCGGGTGGTCGGCGATCCATCGGCGCGCGAGGGCCCGGTTGCGCAGGAGGGTCACGAACTGGCGCCGCGCCACGATGCGGCCGACGAAGGTCAGCCGGGCGGGCCCCTCGGCGTCCTCCTGGAGCGCGCGGAGTCGCGAGAGGAAAGCCCCGTCTTCGGGGGACGGCTCGAATCCCGCTTCCTTAGAAAGGGACTCGAGATCGAGGCGGGGACTCCGCAGGCCCATCGAGCGGAGGGCGCCCCCGGTCGCGTTCAGGAACCGGACGAGGAACGGGCGGCGGGTTCCGCTGAAGGTGGGCGTCGTCGCGTCCAAGACCCGACAGGATAGCGGAATCCGCCGGGTCCGCCTACCATCGCGGCTCGGTGGCCACGAGGGCGGAGATCTCGTCGGCCGTGACGGGCTTGCTGAACAGGTAGCCCTGTCCGTAGCCGCACTTGAGCATCCGCAGTTCGCCCAGCTGGTCCTGCGTCTCGACGCCCTCCGCGACGACGCGTATCCCGAGGTTGTGCGCGAGCGTCACGATCGCCCGCACGATCTCGTGACCGCCCTTCTTCGGGCCCATCCGCGAGACGAACGAACGGTCGATCTTCACCGCGTCGATCGGGAACCGGTTGAGGTACGAGAGCGAGGAGTAGCCCGTGCCGAAGTCGTCGAGGTAGATCTGCGCGCCGCGGCGGCGGAGCTCGCCCAGCATCTGGCCGGCGGCCTCCGCGTTGTCGATCAGGACGTTTTCGGTGATCTCGACGGCGAGGCTGGAGGGCGGCAGCCCGGTCTGCGCGAGCGCCTCCGAGACGCTGCCGACGAGGTCGGGCTGGCGGAACTGGCGGCCGGAGAGGTTGACGCTCACGGTGAGCCGGTCGCCGTCGGGGAAGTGGCCCTGCCACTCCTTGAGCTGGCGGCACGCCTCGCGCATCACCCACCGGTCGATCGCGATGATGAGGCCCGACTCCTCCGCGACGCTGATGAAGTCGAACGGCGAGACCAGGCCGCGCTGCGGGTGGTTCCAGCGGATGAGCGCCTCGAAGCCGGAGATGCGGCCGCTGTCGAGCGAGACGATCGGCATGTAGTAGGCGGCGAACTCGCCGCGTTCGATGGCCTGGCGCAGGTCGTTCTCCAGCTGAAGGAGCACGACGGCGCGGGCGTGCATCGTCTTGTCGAAGACCTCGGCCCGCGCGCGGCCCTGCGACTTGGCGCGGTACATCGCGGTGTCCGCGTCGCGGAGGACGTCCTCCGCCTTCTCGTAGCCGGTCTGGCTCAGCGCGATGCCGATCGAGGCGGTGCTCACGATTTCCTGGCCGCTCACCTTGATCGGCTCCTCGAGCGAGCGCTGGATGCGCGAGCCCACGCTCGACGCATCGGCCGCGTCGTCCACGTCCTCGAGGAGGATCGCGAACTCGTCTCCGCCCAGGCGGGAGACCGTGTCGCCGGGGCGTACGCAGCGCTCGAGCCTCCGGGCGGTTTCGACCAGGAGCTCGTCGCCCGGCCCGTGGCCGAGGGAGTCGTTCACCATCTTGAAGCGGTCGAGGTCGAGGAAGAGGACGGCGAAGAGGCGGTCCTTCTCGCGGCGCGCGTGGCGGATGCGGTGGCCGAGGCGGTCGAGGAAGAGGGAACGGTTGGGGAGGCCGGTCAACGCGTCGTGGAGCGCCTCGTGGATGAGCTGCTCCTCGGCGAGCTTGCGCTGGGTCGTGTCGGTCTGGGCGCCGACCATGCGGTAGGCCTTGCGGTCGCCGTTGCGGACGGCGAGGCCGCGGGAGAGGACCCAGCGGTAGCCGCGGTCCTTGTGGCGCATGCGGTGCTCGCTCTCGAAGGTGGTCGTCTTCCCCTCGAGGTGCTCCTGGAGCGCGGCCTGGACGCTTGCGAGGTCCTCGGGGTGGACGCGGCGGAACCATTCGAAGGGGGTGTTTCCGATCTCGCCGTCGTCGCAGCCGAGCATCTCCTTCCAGCGGGAGGAGTAGTAGACCTCGTTGGTCTTCAGGTTCCAGTCCCAGAGGCCGTCGTTGACGCTCCGGGCGGCCAGGGCGTAACGCTCCTCGCTCGCGCGGAGCGCCTCCTCGGCCTGCTTGCGTTCGGTGATGTCGACGGCCATGCCGCCGACGAAGCGCTGTCCGGAGCCGTCGTCGACGGGGAACTGGAGGATCCACCAGTGCTGGGGCGGCCCGCTCTTGACGGGGAGCGTCTCGTAGAGCTGCCGCGGCTTCCCGGAGTCGAGCACGGCGCGGTCGTCCTGGGCCATCTGGCGCGCGGCGTCGGGGGTCCAGGGGCGGACGTCGGAGCGGCCGGCGATGTCGGCCATCCGCAGGTTGAACGTCAGCTCAAAGGGGGTGTTCACGTAGACGTAGCGGCCCTGGTCGTCCTTGATCCACGCGACGGTCGGGCTGTTGTCCATGAACGCCTTGAACCGCTCCTCGCTCTCGCGGAGCTTGAGGGTCATGGATCGCGCGCTGCGCCGGTAGAGCACGCCGACCATGAGGACGATGACGGGAATGACGATGCCGGCGCCGAGGACGCGCCGGAAGTCCTCGGGGTCGGGGTAGCGGAACGGCTGGCCGGGGGGCGAGAAGAACCAGGCGAGGTACATCCAGGCGATCGCGGCGCTCGCGAATCCGGGCCGGAGGCCTCCGACGAACGTGGAGAAGACGACGGCGAGAAGGGCGAACGTGCTGGGGTCGTGGATGTGGAAGACGACGCGGGAGAGCTCCAGCGCGGCCATCGCGGCCAGCGTCAGGACGGGCCCGCCCGCCTGGGTCCAGACCTTCTTGCGGGAGGGGTCCCGCAGCCAGTCCCCGATCTTCATGATCCCTATCGCCGGTGGCACCCCACCCCCCTTTTCGATCCCCATAAATTATACTGCGCTTCGCCGAAAGTGAAGGGGGGCGCGCGGAAATGGGTGGCCCGTCCTAGCCGCCGGCTCTCTTCGAGCGGAAGCCCCGCTCGAGGAGGATCGCCGAGAGCGCGTCCCGGTGGTCCCCTTGGATTTCGAGGGTGAAGCCGCGCACCGCGCCGCCGGTGCCGAGCCGCCTCTTCAGGTCGCGCGCGAGCGCGTCGAGGTCGAAGCCGCCCCTTGGGAATCCCTCGAGGATGATCAGCTCGCGCCCGCCCCCGCGTTTCTCGCGCCTCATCTTGATGATCTCGGTCCGGACCTTCGGCTTCGCCTCGGGGGTCGCGGCCGGCGGAGGAGCATCGGCCGGCCCCGGCGGGAGCGGGGGACATGCGCACGCCGGCGGGGGAATCTTCCCGCACTGCGGACATGGAATGGCGAGCGGCATGCGGGGATGATAGCCCCTGCGAAAAGAATTGGATAGACTCGGCGCGTGCGGTCCCTGACCACGCTGGCGCGGCGCTTCGCGGTCCTGTGTTCGCTGGGCCTCTGGATCGGCGGTACGACCCTCTACACGGGGTTCGTGATCCGGATCGGGCACCGGCTGATCCCGGGTGGAACGTTCGGGCGGGTCACCCGCGACGTGACGGGCGTGATCCAGGTCATCGGCCTCGTCACCCTCTCCGTGCTGCTCGTCAACCTGCTGGCGGACTGGCGGGCGTCACGCCGGCTCATCCGGTGGGGCACCGCGGGTTCGTGGGCGGTCTGCGCCCTCACCCTGGGGGCACAGTTCGCGCTCCGGTGGACCCTGCTTGGCCTGATGGATTCGCCGGTCCGCGATCGTTTCGAGTCGGCCCACGAGACCTACGAGATGATGACCGCGATCCAGTGGGGCGCCGCGATGTTCCACGGAGGGTGCGTCCTCGCGGCGTGGCGCGGCGCCGACACCGCTACGCGAGATCGAACAGGATGAGATCCGCCGGCTCGACTCCCTTGAGCTCGAGCGTTTCCTTCCCGCTCACCGCCGCGCCGTCGCCCGCTTCAAGACGCCTGCCGTTCAGCGTCACCGCCCCGCGCGCGACCTGCACCCAGGCGTGGCGCCGCGACGGGACCTCGTGCGCCAGCGACTCGCCCTCTCCCAGTCCCGCGCGGTAGACCGACGCGTCCTGGTGGATTGTGAGCGAGCTGTCGCGGCCGTCGCGCGAGGCGACCAGCCGCAGACCCCGGCCGGCCGGGAAGGCCTTCTGTTCGTACCCCGGCGCCAGCCCCGTCTTCTCGGGCAGGATCCAGATCTGGTAGAGGTGGACGCCCTCTTTCTCCGAGGGGTTGAACTCGCTGTGGACCACGCCCGTGCCCGCCGTCATCCTCTGGACATCGCCCGCGCGGATCATCTCCGTGTTTCCCATGCTGTCCCGGTGCTGGAGAGCGCCCTCGAAGACGATCGTCACGATCTCCATGTCGCGGTGCGGGTGCATCCCGAACCCCCGGCCCGGCTCGATCCGGTCGTCGTTCAGGACGCGCAGCGCCCGGAACTCCATCCAGTCGGGGTCGACGTAGTCCGCGAAGGAGAACGTGTGGAACGTGTCGAGCCACCCGTGGTCGGCGTGGCCCCTCTCCGCGGCCCTGCGGATCGTGATCATGCCACTCCGGAAACTCCGGAGGGGATCCTCACATTCCCGGCGGTGCTACTTCGCGACGGGCTTCGTCCTCACCCGGCGGGGCGGATGGCCGCACTCGGGGCACTTGAGGATCGAGTTGTCCACGAGCTTCACGCACGCGAAGCACCGGAAGGCGGACTCGCCGCCGTCCCAGTAGAAATAGTTCAGCTGCGAGCACGAGGGGCACATGGAGACGAAGACCTCCTTGTCCTCGTGCTTGTCGCTGTTCGCGCAGACCCACTGGATGGCGCCCGTGTCCGACGCGGACATGCCGTCCCGCTCCGCGGGGACCGACTGGCCCGGCAGGATCCCGGCGCGCGCGAGGTGGGGCTTGCGGACGATCCCCGGCTCTTCGCCGCCCGTCGCGCACGCGGCGAGGGTGACCGGGAGCAGCACGGCCATGAGTCTCATGCGATCCCCCTTTGAAAAACGGTACCCGAAGTATAGCCCGAGATCCTAGAATTGTCTGCCTGTGAAACTTTACCGCACCCCGAAGGGGGCCGTGGCCGTCGAGGGCGATCGCGCCGGCCGGATCGACGGCGACTGGGACGCGCTCTTCAACCGAAGGGGTCTGCTGGCGCATCTCCGGAAATCCCTCGCGAAGGCGAAGCCGCTCACGTTCGACGGGTCCAGGGGAGCGCTGGCCCCCATCGGCTCGCAGGAGGTGTGGGCCGCGGGGGTGACCTACTACCGGAGCCGCGACGCCCGCATGGAGGAATCGAAGGAGGCGGGGGGCGGCGACTTCTACTCGCGCGTCTACAACGCCGACCGCCCCGAGCTTTTTTTCAAGGCCACGCCCCACCGCGTTTCGGGCCCCGGCCGGAAGGTCAGGATCCGCGGCGACTCGAAGTGGAACGTCCCCGAGCCCGAGCTCGCGCTCGCGATCAATTCAAAAGGGAAGATTTTCGGATACGCGATCTGCAACGACATGAGCTCGCGCGACATCGAGGGCGAAAACCCGCTCTACCTGCCGCAGGCCAAGGTTTACGACGGGAGCTGCGCGCTGGGCCCGTGCCTCCTCGTCGCCGACGAGATGCCGCCGCGCGCGACGGCCATCCGGCTCGAGATCCTTCGCGACGGAAAGCCCGCGTTCAGCGGGGCGACCACGCTCGACCAGCTCAAGCGGACGCCCGAGTCGCTCGTCGGGTTCCTCTTCCGCGACAACAGCTTCCCGGCCGGCTGCTTCCTATCCACCGGCACGGGGGTCGTTCCGGGCGAGGGTTTCACGCTCGCGAAAGGCGACGTCATCCGGATCACGATCGACCCGATCGGGACGCTCTCGAACGTCGTCGCGTAAAACGCTAAAAAAAGGCGCACCGCTTCCGGTGGAAATCCGGGCCGGGTCCGGCTATAGTGGGACCTGCATTTCGGGCGGGCCATTCGGGCGAGCCGCACAGGGGCAACGGGCGGGCCACTCTCGATCGAATGGAGGATTCTCTCATGGAACCGAAACCCGATTCTCTTTTCGGCGCGCTGGCGGTGCAGGAGGGGTTCGCGAGCGAGGCGGAGGTCGAGGTCGCCCTCGTCGCCCAGAAGGACGTCGCGGGCGTCAACCCCAGGATCGGACAGATCCTTCTCGAGATGGGCGCGCTGAACCAGGCGCAGATCGAGGCGGTGCTCGCGGCCCAGGGACGGTATCGCGCCGCGTCGGGGATCCCCGAGACGCTGCCGGCCGCGCCGCCGCCGCCTCCTCCTCCGGCCCCGGCGGTCGCTTCCCCGCGGTTCGTCCAGGAATCGGGCGAGCCGCCGCAGGTGAACGACGAGATCGTCCGCGAGCCCCGGCTTCTCATGACGGGGGATCGTCTCCGGCTCGGCGGCTCCGTCTTCCGGTTCGAGGGCAAGCTCGATGCCGCGCCGCTGGTCGTGCCGGTGAAGCAGGAAACGCAGGCCGCGCCGGGCGTCTCGGATCCGCCCGCCACGCCCGTTTCCACGCCGCTTCTGCAGAGGCTCGATCGGCTCGTCGCGCGGATCCTCCCACGCGTCCACAATCACCGGAAGTTCATCGTCGCGGCGGCGGTTCTCGGTCTCGTGGCGATGATCCTGCCCTGGAGGATCGCGAAGAACGGCAACACGGTCATCGGGCTGCAGGGGCCGGGATGGCTCACCTTCTGGCTTCTCGGCCTCTCCGCGGGCTGCGCCGCGCTGACCCGCGTGGCCCGTCCCCTCGCGAAGATCGAGTGGTGGGTGATCGCGTCCTCGTCCGGCCTGGCGTTCCTCGCGGGCGTGTGGAAGTTCGCGCTGCCTCCGGCGTACGCGGCGGGCCGCGGGATCGGGCTCTATCTCGCGATCGTCTCGGCCGCGCTGGTCCACGCCGCCTGCTGGCTGATCCGTCGATCCGCCTCCCCGGCCGTCGCGGAGGACACGGGGTCGGAGCCCGCGGCGTTCAAGCTCGCGCGATGGGGAAACCGGATCTTCCGCGACATGTCCGGGAAGTCGGCGAAGGAGAAGGTGGAGCAGATCCAGCGCCGCGACGAGCTCCTCCAGGAGATCGGCCGCGCGGCGCTCGCGGCGAAGGTCGGGGGGCTGGAAGCCGACGTGGCACGCGACGCGGTCGAGAAGTTCTCCGGTGCCGAGGCCGCGGCGGGGGCCGACCTGAAGGCGCGGGCCCAGGTCAAGTCCGCCGAGGGCAAGGCGAAGCGGGCGCTCGGGAAGCTCGGCCGTCACGCGATCGAAAAGGGCGCCGCCCTCCCCGACGCGGAGGCGAAGATCGCGGAGCTGCGCGCGCTGGAGGAGAAGATCGGCGGCGGGGCCTGAGAAGGGACCTACTTCCCGCCCTCCGGGGGTGGAACCGGGATCACCTTGAAGGCGATCGGGATGAGGGTTCGATCCTCACCGACGAACTGGGCGAAGACGGCGGTGCCCAGCTTACCCGTTTCCGGCAGCCAGGTGCCGCCGCTGGAACTGCTTTTCCCCCCGGGGGTTCCCTCCCGGTTGACCATGGCTCCATCGTCGCAGATCCAATGACCCTCCGTGTCCTCGAACCATTGGAGCGCCGTGCGGCGCTTTCCGGCGACGAGGTCCTCGAGTTCCCAGTGGAACGAGATCCGGGCTTCCGATCGCTCGAGATCCCGGAGGGTGATCCGGAGATCATCGTGAACCTTCGTGAGGGGAGCCTTGGGATCGGCCAGGTCGAACTCGACCCGCTGCAGATCGTGCGGGTATTTCAGGACGACCCTTCCTTCCAGGCCGACCGACTTCACGCCTTCCATCGCCGACATCGGCATCCAGCATCTCCAGATCACTTCGTGGGTGATCCGGCCGGGCGACCTTGAAAGGAGGAGCTCGGACTTGCGGGCTTTCTCGAACTCGAGGGCCCGTCCGCGATCGTCCACGAGGCGGGGATTTTCGACATCCGCGGCCAGGGGCGAGGATCCGACGGGGAGCGCGACCGATACCTGCAGCTCCATGAAGGGGTCCCCGTTCTTGACCCGGCTCCACGCAAGGTACACGCGGACATCGCCGGAATCCTGGTGCAGGCTCGCGGGTTGGGACGGGCCCTCCTCCCGGAACACCCACTCGTGATCGTCGAAGCTCGAGCGGTCGACGCGGACCTTCGCATCGAGGCAGAGCGAGTCGAGCGCCTCCCAGAGGGTCGCCTCCTTCAGCCGGATCGAAACCGGGCGCCGTTCGAGGGCCTCCCCCCGCACCTCTCCCGTCAATCCGAACGCCGGCAGAATCTTCTGGAGGGCTTCCGGGAGGGGCGCGTGCTTCAGCTCCAGGGTCAGGCGCCGGGGAGGGGGTCGAACGGCGAGGATTCGATTTCGCCGGTCGATGTCCTGGAGGACTCCCTTTGCGCGGGCCCGGAGTTCCGAGTCGGCGTCCCGGGCGGCCCGTTCGAGGGCCGGTCGCGCCCGCTCCCCGAATTCCGCCAGTCTCCGCGAGGCCTCGTCGCGGTCTTCGACATTCTCGGATCGGATCTTCTCGATGAGCCCGGAGATCGCGCTGGACGGATCCTCCTGCGTCCCGGACAGGAGGCACAGGGCCAGGAGCTTCAAGGCCTGCATGGTATCGCCATTCTACCCCCGGAAGCGGCAAAGCGTGGACCCCGATCGAGTCGCGCGATATATAGGAGTCGCTTGAAGCATCGGACATGAACGAGCTTGCGATCACCGAAGACCTGCCGTTCCGGGTGCTCCGCCGCACGTGGCAGCCCGTGGCGCTCTCGCGCGACCTCAAGGAGAACGCGATCCGCGGCGTGCGCCTTCTCGACCAGGATCTGATCGTCGCCCGGTTCCCCGGGAAGCTCCTGGCCGCGCAGGCGTGGTGTCCTCACAAGGGGATGAGGCTCGAGACGGGGACGATCGCCGGCGGGGAGCTCCGTTGTTCCTATCACGGCTGGAAATTCGACGCGTGCGGCGCCTGCACGAACATCCCGTCCCTGATCGAGCCCGTGCCCAACAAGCAGGAACAGGCGCGTCTCGAGACGTACGACGTCCGCGAGCGCTACGGGATGATCTGGGTGAAGCTCGAGAAGGGCGAGATCGCGCCGCTCCCCGACGTCCCGGAGTTTGAGGACCCGAAGTGGACGTACGTCGTCGCGGAGCCCATGGCCTTCGAGGCGGGGTTCCGCCGCGAGATCGAGAACTATCTCGACATGACCCACTTTGCGTTCGCTCACTCGACAACGCTCGGCGTCGCGGCCGATGCGGTCGTGCCGCCCATGAAGATCGAGGAGACCGACGACGGCTTCCTGATGGATGCGCCATTCCCTTCGCTCGCGTCGCCGGAAAATCCGCCGGGGAAGCTCCAGCAGGCCCACCGGCGCCGCCAGCGCTGCTGGCTCCCGAACTTCACGACGATCCGGCAGTCGTTCGGCGACGGCGACGAGCGCGTGCTCCTCCACGTCCCCTCGCCCAACACGCGCGAGCGGTGCACGGTCTACTGGTCGCTGGCGATCTCACCGGGGTTCAAAGGGCCGGCGCCCGCGGAGCAGATCCGGTTCGCGGTCAACGTCCTCGACGAGGACCGGCGGATGTGCGAGAACCAGGTTCCGGGGGAGGTGCCTATCAACCCGTCGAAAGGCGGATGGGGAGTCCTCGTCACGCCCGGCGACACGCTGGCCAACACGTTCCAGCGGACGCTCCGCCGGTTCCTTCTGAGGAGCCTGTCATAACGACCGGCCGTCCCGATATGTAGTGTTTACGGGAATCAAGGGAGGCATCATCATGAAAGCCATCGTCCGCGCGTTCGCCGTCGTTCTACTGCTCGCGCCCGCCCTGGGCGCCGCCCCCTCCTCTGCTCCACCTGCCTCGGCGATCGCTGGAGCTTCGGAGGGCAGGCAGGAGAAGAAGAAATTCAAGATCCTCGCGCTGACGCAGTCCAAGGGGTTCAAGCACGGGCCGGTCAGCCGGAAGACGCCGCAGGATCTCTGTCTCGCGGAGACGACGCTGACGCAGATCGGGAAGGACTCCGGCCTCTTCGAGACGGAGTGCACCCAGGATTCCTCGACGATCACCGCTGAGAAGCTCAAGGAGTTCGACGCGCTCTTTTTCTACACGACCGGCGGCGACCTCCTCAGCCCGGCGACGTGGACGGCGATCGACGAGTGGATGAAGGGCGGCAAGGCCTTCATCGGCACCCACAGCTCGACCGACACGATGGGCAACCACAAGGGCTATTACGAGATGATCAACGGCACGTTCGCCGGCCATCCGTGGGGCGGCGGCGACACCGTGACGCTCACCAACCACGATCCGAACCACGTGACCGTGAAGATGCTCGGAGCCGAGTTCCCGTGGAAGGACGAGATCTACCAGTACTCGCATTACGACCCGAAGGCCGTGCGGGTCCTCTACAGCCTCAACATGGCGAAGTGCAAGACGCGGATGCCCTACCACGTGCCGGTCTGCTGGGTGCGCGAGTACGGCCAGGGCCGGCTCTTCTACACGAACCTCGGGCACAACGAATCGACCTGGACGAACGCGAAGTTCAAGGAGCACCTGCTCGCGGGCATCCGCTGGGCGCTCAAGCTCGAGGAGGGATCCGCGACGCCGAACCCGGAAGTGCAGGCGCTCGAGAACACCAAGTCGATGGTCGCGGCGCTCGTGGCCGAGACGGGCAAGAAGGACGAGGAGATCGCGGCGGCCGTCGAAAAAGTCGCCGCGGCCGATGCCGTCGCGCGCGATAAGCTGGCCGGCGAGCTCGCCGAGTACCGCAAGGAGCAGGGCGAGGCGCAGGCCCGCTTCAAAAAGGAGCAGGGGGAGCTTTTCAAAAAGCTTCTAAAGGTCCTCTCCGACTTCAAGTAGCGGTCCCGGTCCGCTACGATGGGGCCGATGGTGTCGAACCGCTCCGGCCTCTTCGCGTTCATTCTCTCGGTCGTCCGCGACTTCGCCCTGGCCGAGCGGATCATGCGGGAGCCGGAGCCCCGGGAGGCCGTTCTCCGGATGAGCCGCGGGATCGCCCTCACCCCCGCGGCAATCGCGGCCGTCGATCTCGCCGCCGGGAGGGAACCCGAGTCCGGATGGCTCGAGGCCGTGGAACTGTGCCTCGACGAGGCGGGCGGCCAGGCGCGGAGCATCCTCGCGATGCGCTACCGCGACGGGATGAGCGGCGCGGAGATCGCCCGGCGCACCAAGACCACGGCGACCGCAGTCCACGAGGCGCTCTCCCGCGCGCGGGCATCGCTGGCGCGCTGCGTGGAGGGCCGGGTTACGGCCCCATGACCACCCAGGAGAGGTTTGACGACCTCGTCTCGAATTACCTGGACGAGGCGCTGGACGCGGAGGGGATGACCGAGTTGAACACCCTCCTGGCCACGCGCCCCGATTACGCCACCCGGTTCGTCAAGCTCTCGCGCATCCACGGGGCCTTGCGGGAGCTTGCGGGGCCGCCCCCCCTCCCGCGGAAATCCAGGCGCTGGCTGCTCGTCGTCGCGCTGGCGGCGGCCGTGACGGCGCTCCTCCTCGGGATCCTCTTCTCGCTCCGCCGGTCTTGAGGGACGATCAGGACGGCGGCCAGGGCTTCTCGACCCGGAGGAGCCGCCTCGCTTCCGGCTGCGCGAGGCTGGGCGGCGAGTGCAGGGCGATCGACCCGAGCGTCCCCGAGGGGAGGATCTCCACCTCCCACTCGAGTCCGCGCAGCTCGTAGAAGAAGGCGAGGGACGCGTCTTCCTCCTCCGGATCGGCGAAGCGGTGCCAGGGCGTCCCCAGGATCCGGAGCACCTCTTCTGCCCCGGAGTCGGCGCGAAGCCCCGCGGGCTTTCCATCGAGGATGAGGGTCCCGGGAAAGGGTCGTGCCTCTTTGCCCAGGTCGTCGACCTCGAACGCGACGAGGTAGCTCGTGAGGATTCCCTTCGTCGCGACGGCCTGGAGCCCCAGGGGCGCCCAGGTGTAGACGCCGTCGCGGGTGGGCTCCTTGTTCGTCGGCGGCCCGAGCCGCGACAGGGAATCCGGCTGCAGGCCGAGACGGACGCCGCAGAGGGTCCCGGCTTCGAGGGTGACGTCGAGCTTGAGCTCCGGATCGCGGATCCATTTCGCGGCCGGGTCGCCGCCGCCGAACAGCCTGTCGATGAGGCCCATCGGTTCGACGCGGTCTACGGCAGCCTTTTGAGCGCGATGTTCCTGAACTTCGACGTGGTCGAGTAGGTCGCGAGGCCGAAGGGGATGGCCAGGTCCATCGCGGGGTGGAGCGAGATCTTCCGGTCCTTGAGCTCGAGGTTCACCATCTGCTTGTCGTCGATCCAGGTCTCGATCTTCGCGGGCGTGACCCGGACGCGGACCTTGTACCACCGGTCCTTCTTGAACTCCTGGAGCTTGCAGGTGTCGTTCTCCATGGCGGGCTCGCCGTCGACGCTCGAGAGTCCGACGACCTGGCCGCCCCAGCCGCCGCAGACGAAGCTGCAGTGCTCCTTACCCACCGGAAAGCAGACCCCGCAGAAGATGTCGTCGCCGTCGACCTTCATCGCCTCGAGGGTGACCTCGAAGCCGGTCTTCGGGAACTCCGCGCCGGCCCACGTCACGCCCGAGAGCGCGACGCCCATGCCGACCGTGATCTCGCCGTCCTTCACGGCGACGTCGCCCTGGCCGCCGTACTCGGTCACTTTCCAGTTCGCGAGGCTCTTTCCGTCGAAAAGCGCCCCGTCCTTCACGCCCGCGGCGGCCGCGCCGGGCTTCGAGTCCGCGCAGCACGACGTGCACGAGGGACAGTCGGGGCAGGAACACGGGCTCGAGCAGCCCGTCGCCAGGAGCGCCAGGAGGAGGAGGGTTCTCACGGGCCTATTTCAGCAGCTTGATCTTGATGTCCTTGAACTGGATGTCCATCGTGAACCCGGCGTGGCACTGCAGGGCGAGGACGCCGTCCTTGAGCGCCTTGGGGCTCTCGTCGGTCAGGTCGGTCATCAGGTGCTCGTTGATCGTGAAGGTCACGTGGTTGCCCTTTGCCACGAGGACGACGTCGTTCCAGTCGCCGACCTTGATGAACTTCTTGAGCTCGGCGTTGTCCTGGGGGAGCTTCTCGTTCTTGCGCTTGTTCTCCGCGTCCCAGGAAGCCTTGTCGCCCCGACCGCTCATCGTGCCCCGGCCGCCGGCGACGCTGGCCTCGTCGTAGATCGAGCCGTCGTAGCCGCCCTTCGCGTCGAAGTCGGCCTGGTAGCCGCCGACCCGGTACGTCTTCGCGTCGAGCACCTTGGAGCGGAACTGGATGCCGCTGTTGCCGTCGGGCGTGGCGAACTTGTACTTGATGTGGAGCTCGAAGTCGCTGAAGTTGGAGGCTGCGTAGACGAGGAACGTCTGCTTCGACGCCTCCTTGGTCTCGTGGCCGCTGATGACGCCTTCCTTGACGGTCCAGTAATCCGCGAGCCCCTCCCAGCCCTCAAGGTCCTTGCCGTTGAAGAGAGTGATCCATCCGTCGGCGTCGGCCTTCGGCAATTCGGGCTTCGGCTTGTCCTGGGCCGCGGCGGCGGACACGGCGAGGCAGAGGATCGACAGGGCGAGCAAGCGGGTCATGGGATTCTCCTTTCGACTTCCCTATATAACGACGGACGTCGGGATTGTCACGCACGAAGTGATAAGCCGGGTGCGCCGCGTCCCGCTTATCACCGCGGAGGTCTAGGTTTCGGGGCTCTCCCCCTAAACCCCCTTCCAGGGTGCTTGGGAGGCCTCCAATCAGGGTGATAAGCCGAGTGCGCCGCACTCCGCTTATCACTTGTCGTGGATCGGGCGGCCGGGGGGGGCGGGCGGGGGCTGGCGCCACTCCCAATCGACGGTGTAGGGGAAGGTCAGCTCCGGGGTCTCGAGGCGTTCGCCCCCTTTTGACTTCGAAATCAGCAGGCGGTCGAGGAGGCCGCTCGTCAGGAGCGTCCGCTCGACGGGCCACGAGGGCTTGCCCGTCAGCATCATCCGCTCGACGCCGTCGAGCAGCCATGCGAAATGCATGAAGGGACGCGCCTCCTGCGTCTCGAAGCGCGTCGACGTCTCGGCGCCCGACTTCGTCCGCCACGCGATCGCCCACTCGCGCGCGGCGCCGTTCAGCGTCAGCACGCTCGCCTTGAGGCCGTCCGCGTACTCGATCCGGAAGAGGATCGGGTCCTTCACCGCCTTCTTCGCCTTGTCGTTGAGCTCTGGGGACCCCGCCTGGCGGCGGAACGCCGACTCGAGGAGCTTCGGGTCGTAGAGCTTCGACTCCCAGACCGCGGGGCCCTCGAGGCACTGCACCGACTTGATGCCCGTCTCGCCGCCCTTCCGCCGCTCGACGACCGCCTGAAGCATCTCGAGCGCGTGGAAGCCGTACGCGTCGAGCGTGTGGTACGAGATCGCCGCGACCTCCTCGATCTCCTCGCCCCGGGCCGGGTTCGCCTCGGGGCGACGCCAGAGGGTCGGGAGCGACGAGCCCGCCATGAGCGGGATCTTCATCCGCTTCGCCGTGTCGTACAGCCACTTCGCGTCCTCCCAGTTGTCCGACAGGTGCTTGTCGGAGAAGACCGGGACGACGCGGCCGCTCTTCTCGAAGACCTTCACGATCTCCTCGAATAGCCGCCGCTTCGGATACTGGATCGACGTCGTGGCCGACCGCGGGTAGTTCCCGTGCTCGGCGATCAGGAGGACGCCCTCGACCGCGAGCTGCCCGGTGCCGAGCGTGAGCGCGTCCTCGACCGTCTTCGAGATCCGGACGCCGTGGTCGGCGGCGAGCTTCTGCCCGATGTCGGCGGGCTTCGCTGGAATCTGGTCCGTGTAGAGCGAGACTAGATCGAGGTCCGGCCGACGCCCCTTGCCGTCGAGCGTGTCGGTCTCCATCAGGCGGCTCGCGATCACGTCGGCGTGCGAGTTGTGATGGTAGATCGTGACCACGGCCGCGACCTTCCTTCTTATGGGTCCGATCTTGAGGAGCGTGAAGGGATAGATGGTCGTGACGTACGTCGTCCCGTCGCGCGCGGCGATGAGCGCCATGTGGGCGTGAAGGATCGTCAGGGTCCCGTCGGGGAGCTTGTGGAAGCCGTGGCTCCACGGTTTCTTCGCGGCGAAGTCGTAAAAGTCCGGGTTCCTGACGGCGATGACACCCAGGTCGTCGATCGCGCCGGACCGCGGATCGTACCGCGCGAGGTGGTGGAGGTACCCGGTCCCGAAGCCGGTCTTGTTGTCGATGCGGATGATGGCCCAGACGCGGCCGTCGGGCGCGATCGAGAGGCCGCAGCGCGAATCGGGATGGTCGCCCGCGACCATCGTCCCGAGGCGCGTCGCCTTCGCGGTCGGAAGGTCGATGCGCACGAGGCGCGCGTCGTTCATGAGCACGAGGTAGGCGGTGCGACCGTCCGCCGCGAGCTGCCACGTCGGGATCGAGCTCCCGTTGGGCCGGGTCCAGGCCTCGCCGTCGACGACGATGTCCTGCACCGTGGCCTTGTCCGTCGCGGGGTCGTACGTCGCGAGCTTGAAATCCTTTGTGACCGCGTGGGCGCGGCCCTGCGAATCGACGAGCGTCATCGCGTAGGGCGTGAGCATCGGGCCGAGCTCGCGGTACTTCAGCGTCTTGAGGTCCCCCAGCATCCAGTGCTGGTCCTCGCAGGTGACGAGGTACAGCAGCCCGCGCGACTCGTCGGCCACGATGTCGATCACGCCCTGCTTGGGGAAGGGCATCCCGAGATTCTCCGACTTCCCGGTTGCGGGATCGTAGACCATCGCGTACCCGCCGGGGTACTCGGACGTGTCGCCCTTCTTGGCGTAGCCCTGCTTCGATCCGACGTAGATCTTCCCGGACGGCGCGACGAAGTTCCGCGTGTGGAGCTTCGCCTGCGCGGCGTATCCTTTCGCCGAGAGACCGCAGACCTGGTTCGTGTCGAGGACGACGCGCTGCTTCGAGGTCTTCGGATCGAACTCGACGAGGAAGGAGTTCTCGCCGTACTTGGCGGCGCCGACGTAGATCTTTCCGTCGAGGCCCTCGCAGAGCGAGAAGTAGCCCGACTCCTCGCTCGTCGTCTCGGGGAGCACGTGGTGGGCGGTCGCCCAGACGTAGTGAATCGGCGACTTCGGATCCTGGCCCGCGAGGAGCGCCAGGGCGAGAAGGAGCGGTCTCACATCCTTCTAAACAGCGGCGGATTGCGGTAGAGTTCAGAAGCGATGCATCATCACCACCCTCCGCATCCCCATCCCCACACCCGCCGCGATTTCCTCCGGCGCGCGGCGATCGGATCGCTGGTCGTGGCCTTCGGCGAGGGATGCGGCGGGATCTCCTCGCCGGAGCCGTCGTCGGGGCGCTACGACCTCCTCGTCTCGGGCGGCCGCGTGGTCGATCCGTCGCAGGGACTCTCGGTGCCGTGCGACATCGCGATCTCGGGTCACTCGGTCGCGCGGGTGGCGGCGTCGATCCCCCGGGCGGAGGCGCGGCGGGTGCTCGATGCTTCGGGAAAGATCGTGACGCCGGGGCTCATCGACGTGCACGTCCACGTCTACGATGGCGTTGCCCCGCTCGGCATCCCGGCCGACCCGAACTGCATCGCGAAGGGGGTGACGACGGTCCTCGACGCCGGCTCGGCTGGCGCGCACACGTTCCCCGAATTCCGCCGGCAGATCCCGCTCTCCGACACACGGATCTTCGCCCTTCTGAACATCTCGGTGATCGGCCAGGCGTCAATGACGCCGGAGACGCCGCACGGCGAGCTCCTCGAGCTTCGCTATGCCGACCCGAAGGTCGCGATCCGGACGATCGAGGCGCACCGCGACGTGATCCTGGGGATCAAGATCCGGCTTTCAAAGGAGATCGCGGGGGAGAACGACCTCAAGGCGCTTGCGATTGCGCGCGAGGCGGCCGATGCGGTGAAGCTGCCGCTCATGATCCACATCGGGGACACCCACACTCCGTTGAGGGATCTTCTCGCGATGCTCGGGAAGGGCGACGTGGTCACGCACACGTTTCACGGGAGGGCCGGCGGCATCCTGGATGCGGAGGGCCGCGTGGTGCCCGAGATCCGCGCGGCGGTCGCGCGCGGCGTCCACCTCGACGTGGGGCACGGCCGCGGGAGCTTCTCGTTCGACGTCGCCGAGAAGGCGATGGGCCAGGAGCTCCTGCCCGGGACGATCTCGAGCGACGTCCACCGGTTCAGCGTCGACGGCCCGGTCTTCGACCTCGCGACGACGCTCTCCAAGTTCCTCCATATGGGATTGACGCTCGACCAGGTGATCGCCCGCGCCTCGACGCACGCGGCCGGCGCGTTCGGCTTTCCAAAGGGGCTTGGAACGCTGAGGGAGGGGGCCGAGGCGGACGTCGCGGTCTGGTCGCTCGCCGAGGGCGATTTCGAGTTTGCCGACGCGCTCGGCGCGAAACGGATGGGCCACCGAAAACTCGTCCCGGTCGCGACGGTCAAAGCCGGCCGCGTGTGGAGAAAGTGATAAGCCGGGTGCGCCGCGCTCCGCTTATCACCGCCGAAGGTCTAGCTTCGTCGCTCTCCCCCTAAACCCCCTTCCAGAGGGCCTGGGAGGCCTTGTATCCGGGTGATAAGCCGAGTGCGCCGCACTCCGCTTATCACTTTTCAAGGCCCAGGAGACGCGCGGGGTTCTTGCGCGCGACGAGGTCGATTTCCTTCTCGGTCAACCCCTGCTCCTTGAGGCCCGCGATGAAGGCCTTGAGGCCGTCGGGATGGAGCGGGTTGAGGTACTGGCCGAGGTCGCTCGAGATAATGAAGTGCTCGGCGCCCACGGCCTTGATCGCCTTGGCGTACTCGGGGACCGTGACCTGCTTCTGGGTCCGGCCGGAAGGCGAGAGCGCGTTCGGCCCTGCGATGTGCGTCGCCCAGACGCACTCGATCACGGCGCCGGTCGCGGCGAGCTTCCGGAGCTGATTCTCCGTCGCGTCGATCGGGTCGGCCATCGCGTGGGTGACCAGGATCTTCTTCACTCCCGCCTTCTTCGCGGCGTCGATGATCGCCAGGCTTTCGTCGACCGACGAGTGGCCCGTGGCGAGGACGAGATCGTTCTCGTCGGCGAGCTTGAAGACTTCCGCGAGTTCCGGGACGGGCGAGCCATTCTTCACGACGGAGACGAAGGGCCGGTCCTCTTTCGCGTGTTTGACGTGGTTCTCCGCGTCGAACGTCGGGAGCCAGACGACCCGGCCCCGCTTTCCCTCGAAGTGCGTCATCTTCCGGACGGCCTCCGCGTTGATCCCGCCCACGGCGCGGTTGAGGACGATGCCGCCGAAGACCTCGAGCCCGTCGACTTCCTTCATCGCGAGCGCCGCGCGGTCGGCGGTCATCGTGAAATGGTTCTTGAGGACGATCCCCCGCATCCCGGCGCGCTTCGCGATCCGCGCGATCTCGAGGTCGGTCACCGAGCGCGGGAGCGCGTCGGGCCCGGAGTGACAGTGGAAGTCGATCACGCCGGCGAGCGGGTTCGACTCGGTCTCCTGCGGCGTGGCGCAGGCGGCGAGGCCGAAGAGGACCGCCAGGCTTCTCACCGTCGGACTTCCGCCGCGTTGAGCGCGAGCGGCGGCACGCGGCCCGCGAGGCCGGCGAGGAGGTTCTCGGCGGCGATCTTTCCCATCCGCGTGCGCGTCTCGATCGTCGCGCTCCCGATGTGCGGGACGAGGACCGCGTTCGCGCACCGGAGCAGGTCGGGATGGACCTCCGGCTCCTTCTCGTAGACGTCGAGCCCCGCCCCCGCGATCCGGCCCTCGACGAGCGCGCGGGCGAGCGCCGGTTCGTCGACGATCGTCCCGCGCGCGATGTTGACGAGGTAGGCCGAGCGCTTCATGAGCGCGAGCTGCGGCGCGCCGATCAAATGGTGGGTCTCGGGCGAGAGCGCCACCGTGAGGACCACGATGTCGCTCTCCTGGAGCAGCGCGTCGAATGTGCGGTAGGCGTCGGCCGCGAACTCAGGGCGCGGCGCGCGGCTCCAGTAGACGACCTTCATTCCAAAGGGGGGCGCGCGTTTCGCGACGGCCTGCCCGATCCGTCCGCCGCCCACGATCCCGAGCGTCTTGCCGACGAGCTCCGTCCCGAGGAAGAAGAACGGGCCGAACCCCTTCCACTTCCCGTCGCGCACGAACCGGTCGCCCTCCGCGATCCGCCGCACGGTCGCGAGGATGAGCGCCCAGCCGAGCTCGGCGGTCGTCTCCGTCAGGCTTCCCGCCGTGTTTGAGACCCAGATCCCGCGCGCGGTCGCGGCGGGGAGGTCGATGTGATCGACGCCCACGCCGAAGTTGGCGATCACACGGAGCCGCGGCGCCGCGTCCATCAGCTCGGCGTCGACCTTCGCGTGACCGACCGGGAGCAGGCCGTCGCACCCGTGAATGGCATTCAGGAGTTCCGCCTTGGACCAGCCTTTTTCGTCGGGGCCGACGATCACTTCGCAGGATTTCTTCAGCATCGCGATCGCGTCGTCGGCGATCTTCCGCGTGACGAGGACCTTGGGCATGCGAATATCGTAGCGCCCTCGAATCGATTTCCTCGTACTTTTCCGGCCCCCGCCCTCCACGGGTATCTCGAAGATGGAGGTGGGTAAGATGGCGATCAAGCACGCGCTCGCGCTGGGAGCCCTGGCGGTCCTTTCGGGGTTCACGCCCCAGCAGAAGGGGCCGTACCCCGGCTGGTTCACCGACACGGCCCAGGCGTTCCGGGAGGCCCGCAACACCGGGAAGCCGCTCTTCGTCGTCTTCCGCTGACAACCTTGAAGGGATTGCCGGAACTTCGACGACCAGGTCGCTCAGAAGGATCCGGACGTCCGCGCCGTGTGCGCGGATTTCGTGTGCCTGCGCATCATCTCGATGCTCGACGTCGACATCAACCTCTTCAAGTTCGACTGGGACCAGACCTGGGCCGGCTTCTTCATGAACGCCCAGGGCTACATCTACGCCCGGTACGGCGTCCGCAAGGAGCACGACGGTGAGAAGACCGTCTCGATCGCCGGCCTCCTCGACACGATGAAGAAGGCCTTGGACCTCCACAAAAAGGAGGCGGCCAAGGCGCCGCCCGCGTGGAAGCCCCAGACGATCCAGGACCTGGCCTCCTTCAAGAAGGACCCCCAGGCCCCGAAGGGCTGCGCCCACTGCCACCATGCGTGGACCTACACGCGGAAGAACGAGATGGACCTGGGCACGTGGAAGCGCGACAAGCTCTGGGTCTTCCCGCTCGCCGATAACCTCGGGATCACCCTCGACTACGACAAGAACACGCTTGTCAACGCCGTCACCGGCATGGCCGCCAAGGCGGACGTCAAGGTCGGCGACCGGATCAAGGCCGTGAACGGCCAGCGCGTCCTGACGCCCGCGGACATCGCGTGGATCCTCCAGAATGTCGACAAGGGGACGGTGAAGCTCGACCTCGACCGGGACGGCTCGCCGGCGACCGCCTCGATGTCCGTCAGCGGCGTCGAGTGGCGGAAGCGCGATCTTTCGTGGCGCGAGTCGGTCAACGTCCTGAGCCCGCAGACGGGATTCTGGGCGCCCGACGCGAAGCCGGACGAGCGCCAGAAGCTCGGCCTCGGGCCCGACGCGATCGCGCTCAAGGTGAAGCTGGTGAACAACCCCGGCCCGGCGAAGGCGGCGGGGTTGATGGTGGACGACGTCATCGTCGCCGTCGACGGGAAGACGAAGGACATGAGCTACAACGAGTTCACCCAGCACATCTGGATGGACAAGAATCCCGGCAGCGTCCTCCAGTTCGTCGTCCTCCGCAAGGGGAACCAGGTGGCGATCTCGTTGCCCCTCCGGTAGGGTGGCGCTCAATTCCTCGACAAGCGGCGGGCCGCTCGCTTACGATGCGGGCGCCATGATTCGCTGGAGCCTCACGTTCGCGGTCGCGCTGGCGGCCTGCACGCCCGCCCCGGCCCCCGCGCCGGCGTCCCAGGCGGGGGAGTTCCGCGTCAAGTTCACGACGTCGAAGGGCGATTTCACCGTCCGCATCGTGCGCGACTGGGCGCCGCTCGGCGTCGACCGCTTCCGCGAGCTGGTGGCCGGCGGTTTCTACGACGGCGCGCGGTTCTTTCGCGTCCTCCCGGGCTTCGTCGCGCAGTTCGGGATCAACGGCGACCCCGCGGTCACGAAGAAGTGGGACGGGTCGGAGATCAAGGACGACCCGGTGAAACAGTCGAACACCCGCGGCCGGCTCACGTACGCGACGGGCGGGCCGAACACGCGGACTACCCAGCTCTTCATCAATTACGGGAACAACGCGAAGCTCGACAAGATGGGCTTCTCCCCCTTTGGAGAAGTCATCGAGGGGATGGAAGTCGTCGAGGCTCTCTTCTCCGGCTACGGCGAAGGCGCGCCCCACGGCAAGGGGCCCGACCAGGACCGGATCGAGAAGGAGGGCAACGCCTACCTCGACCGCGACTTCTCCAAGCTCGACTTCATCAAGACCGCGCGCATCCTCCCGTAGGCGCGGGCTGTTAGAGGGATATGATCCGACTGCTTCCGCTTCTGGCTCTCTGCGTCGCCGCGCGTCCGGCGCGTCCGGCGCAGGAAGCGGCGCGCCCCAACATCCTCTGGATCAGCGTGGAGGACATCACGCCGAACGTTCGCTGCTTCGGCGATGCCTACGCCGTGACGCCGACCATCGACCGGCTGGCCACACAGGGCATCCGATACATGAACGCCTTCGCGCCGATCGGCGTCTGCGCGCCGTCGCGCTCGACGCTCATCATGGGCACGTTCGCGCCGTCGGTCGGCACGCAGCACATGCGGTGCAAGGGGACCCTTCCGGACTACATTCACTGCTTCCCCGAGTACCTCCGCGACGCGGGCTACTACTGCTCGAACAACGAGAAGACCGACTACAACTTCGTCCACCGCAAGGAGTCGTGGGACGAGTCGAGCAAGAAGGCCCACTGGCGGAACCGGAAGCCCGGGCAGCCCTTCTTCAGTGTCTTCAACAACCTGACCTCCCACGAATCGCAGATCCGGATTCCCGAGGCGCAGTACCGGAAGCGGACCGAGAAGTTCACCGCCGAGGAACGGCACGACCCCGCGAAGGCGCCGATCCCGCCGTATCATCCCGACACGCCCGAGGTGCGGCAGGACTGGGCGCGCTACGCGGACATGATCACGCTCATGGACCGGGAGACCGCCGCGATCCTCAAGGAGCTCGACGACGACGGCCTCGCGGAGAACACGATCGTCTTCTTTTTCTCGGATCACGGCGCCGGGATGCCGCGGAGCAAGCGGTGGCTCTACGAGTCGAGCCTGAAGGTCCCGCTGGTCGTCCGCTTCCCGGAGAAGTGGAAGCGGTTCGCGCCGGGCGCGACCGGCTCGACGACCGACCGCCTCGTCAGCTTCGTCGACTTCGGGCCGACGGTGCTCTCGCTTGCGAACGTCAAGATCCCCGCCCACATGCAGGGGAAGCCCTTCCTGGGTGACGCCGCCGTCGCGCCGCGCGAGTTCGTCCACGGGTTCCGCGACCGGATGGACGAGCGATACGACCTTCTGAGGAGCGTGCGCGACGCGCGCTGGCACTACCTCCGGAACTACATGCCCCACCGGCCGTGGGCGCAGCACATCGCCTACATGTACGAGATGCCGACGATGAAGGCGTGGCAGCGGCTGCACGACGAGGGGAAGCTGAACGAGGTGCAGGACCGCTTCTTCCAGAAGAAACCGCTCGAGGAGCTCTACGACACGCAGGCCGATCCGTGGGAGATCAGGAACCTGGCCGACGATCCGGCGCATCGCGCGACCCTCGAATGCCTGCGCGGCGAGCTCCGCCGCTGGCAGCTCGAGATTGTCGACCTGGGATTCCTTCCGGAGTACGAACTCCGCACGCGATTCGGCGTGAAGGCGCCCCACGAGGCCGTCCGCGCGGATCCCAAGGGGTATCCGCTGGAGCGGTTGATGGAGGCCGCGGACCTGGCGAACCGCGGCGATCCGAAGGTCTTCGAACTCCTGAACGACGGCGATGCCGCGGTGCGGTTCTGGGGGGCGACGGGGTGCATCGCGTTGGGCGAGAAGGCGCGGCCCGCGCTCGACGCGCTTCTGAAGCTCCTGGGCGACCCCGCGCCGAACGTCCAGTTCGCCGCGGCCGAGGCGCTCTGCGCGCTGGGACGCGCGGACGACGCCATCCCGGTCCTCGCGCGCGGCCTGAAACACGAGAGCGAGTGGGTCCGACTTCCGGCGGCGCTCGGCCTCGAGCCGCTCGCGGCCAAAAACGAGGCGGTGCGGGCGGCCTTCAAGGAGCTGTCCGGCGAGAAGACCGAGTACGTCAAGCGCATCGTCGAAAACGCGCTGAAGTAGCCCTACCGGTCGAACGTGGCCGACCGGAGGTGCGTCTCGACGGCCAGCCAGAGGGCCCGCGACCAGCGGAAGAAGAAGACGGGGAAGAGGAGCCCGAAGGCGAGGACCGGGCCGAGGAGCTGCGCGGCCGTGAAGCGCGACAGCAGGAGGAGGGAGATGGGGAGCGCGATCCCCACGGTCGCGCCGTAGTTGGCGTACATCGCGCCGACGTAGTAGCCGTGCTCGGGATGAAAGTCCAGGCCGCAGCTCGAGCAGGCCGGGGTCATCGAGAAGAACCCTTGGAACAGGCGTCCGACGCCGCAGCGGGGGCAGCGGAGGAGGGCGGCCCGCCCGATGCTTCTCCAAAATCCCGCCCGGTCCGCCATCATCCCTTTAACGGACGCATTCCTCGTTCAATTCCACCCCAATGAGGAGAGTCCCATTGACCTTCGGAGGACTCTCGAATGAAGCGCGTCGGACTCGGGATCTTGATGGCGGGGTTGTCCGGGCTTCCGGTCACGGCAGCCCCCTCCTTCGCTCATCTTGTTTGGGCGAACGTCGGAGCTACGGAGGGCAAGCAGGAGAAGAGCGACTCGCGCGCCGTCCTCGAGGCGGACGAGGTCTTCTGGGTCCCCACGATCGACCAGGCGGTCGAGATGGCGAAGGCCACGGGCAAGCCCATCTTCTCGATGGGCTATTCGCTCGTGCCCGACGGCACGACCTACACGAAGCTCGGCGACAGCTGCCCCAAGGGGGTCTTCTGACCCGGCTACGCCTTCGAGGAGAACCGGGTGTTCTTCAACACGGAGGTCCGGACGCGGCTCGCGCACCACTTCGTCGGCCTGCGCATCGACTGGGAGCAGGGCAAGCAGTACAAGGACAAGCTGGGGAAGATTCCCGGGACCGGGTGCCAGACGATGCTCGACCTCGACGGCGTCCCGATGAAGGAGTTCGGCGGCGTCGACGCCTTCGCGTCGCGCTACAACCGCGTCCTGACGCCGAAGATTCTCGACGAGATCTCCGCGAAGTTCCCGGCGAAGAGGCCCGCGGTGCCGCTCAAGATCGAGTGGTTCCTCTGGCCCGCGGAGCGCAAGGGCATGTGGCCCGCGAGCGTCACAGACATCGCGAATTACGCGCGGATGCCGCAGGCGTGGATCGAGGGGCCGATGCCCGCGGCGCTCGGGAACTCCGAGTTCCTCCGCTGGCACGTCCGCCAGTTCATATGGATCCGCGGGAGTGAAAAGGGCGAGAGCCGGATCGCCGTCAAGCGCGTGCGCGAGGGAATGAAGGCCGACCTCCCGACCGAGATCGCGGCGATCCCCGCGGCCGAGCCGCTCGAGAAACTCGGGAAGGCGCTCGACGGGGCGTGGATGACGTACATGAAGGACCGGCCGCGCACCGCCCGCGGCTACAGCGAGAACGCGCACGGCCAGATGTTCGACCGGATCAAGGACGACATGATCGGCGACGAGGAGGCGATCGCGGCGCGGGCGAAGGCCGGGACGCTGGTCGCCCCCGGGCGCGCGGCCGGCGAAAAAGCCCCGTACCTGAAGTAAGATGGGAGCGATGCCAAAGGACCCGCAGACGGAGTTCCTGGAGCTGCACCTCGCGCACCAGCGCGCGCTCTTCGGGTACATCCTCGCCGCGGTGCGCGACTTCCAGCGCGCGGAGGACCTGCTCCAGCAGGTGACGCTCATCCTCTGGAAAAAGTTCGACGGCTACCGGCGCGACTCGCCGTTCCTACCCTGGGCGATGGGCGTCGCGCGGAACGAACTCCTCCACTACTTCCGCTCGCGGAAGGAGTCGACGATTCCGCTCGAGATGCTCGACGAGGTGACCGGCGTGCTCGCCGACGAGGAGGACGCGCTCTCCGAGGAGTCGCGCGCGCTGGCCGACTGCGTGAAGAGCCTCCCCGAGGGCGACCGGTCGCTCCTCCGCTCGCGGTACGAGGAGGGGACGTCGCTCGCGAGGCTCGCGGCGCGGATCCGCCAGACGCTGGCCGCCGTCAACATGCGGCTCGTCCGCATCCGGAAGACCCTCCTGGACTGCGCCGAGCGGTCGATGGCGGGGGGCGCATGAACGAACGCTTCATGGACCTGGCCAGCCGGTACCTCGACGGCGAGGAGGGCGGGGCGGACGAGCTCAAGAAGATCCTCCGCGACGATCCCGAGGCGCGCCAGACGTTCGCCCGCCTCATCCGTCAGCACTCGGCGCTCCGCTGGCTCCATGCGACTCCCCTGCGATCGGCATCCCGTCGCCCCCGGTGGATCCCCGCCGTCGCGGCCGCCGCGTGCCTCGTCGTCGCCGTCGGCGCGGCGTGGCTCCTTCGCGGGGGCGGTTCGTTCGCTTCGATCGTCGAGGCGGAGAACTCCGTATGGGTCGAGCGGAGCGGGACTTCGGTCGCGGCGATGCGCGGGATGGAACTCCTGGCCGGGGACGTGGTCCGCACCGACGACTCGTCGGCGGCGCGCGTGAGATACGCGGGCGAGGCGACGACGGTCGAGCTCCGCGGCGGGACGCGTCTGCGGCTTTCGGCGTCGGAGTCGGGCAAGCGGCTGGAGATCCTGGACGGGACGATCGAGGCGGACGTGGCGCCGCAGCCGCCGGGTCGGCCGATGGTCCTCGCCTCGGCGCACGCGGAGGTTAGCGTGGTCGGGACCGTCTTCACCGTTTCCGCCGCGCCGGACCGGACGCGGGTCGACGTCGACAAGGGCGCGGTGCGAGTCACGGGTCGCGCTGAAAAGAAGGAGATCCACGTCGCGGCGGGGAATTTCGTGGTGGCCGCGCCGGGGGTCGAGCTGAAATCGAAGCCGGTGCCGAGCGAGTTCACCGAGGGCCTGCGGAACGGCGATTTCGAGGCGGGCGACCTGGAGGGCTGGGGCGACCGCGAGAACCAGCGGAATCGCCGGCTGGACATCGGAAGCGAGTTCCGCCATTCCGGTCAGTACGGCGCGCGGCTCGTCGGGCCGGGCGGCTTCGACCAGAGGATCCGCACGGTGCCGGGGAAGACCTACTACGTGGGCGGGTGGGTGAGGATCGAGCACGTCACCACGCCACCCACGTGGGGCGGCAT
Source organism: Planctomycetota bacterium (assembly GCA_041482015.1). Classification (GTDB taxonomy): domain Bacteria; phylum Planctomycetota; class MHYJ01; order MHYJ01; family JACPRB01; genus JACQFK01. Next base: position 26,421 of record JBGPCZ010000075.1, read on the forward strand.
CCGGTTTGGCGCCTATCCCGAGGGGGCGGGGCAGGACCGCTGGAAGGCGATCGTCTACTACCCGTTTGTCACGACGGCGAAGGAACTGCCGCAGATCTGGGCGATCGTCGAGTCGCAACAGTGGCACCGCGCGCGCTTCTCATTTGTTGCGAAGAGCGCGGTGACGACGATCCGCCTCGACCACTTCACCGACGGCCGGCTCGAGAGCTGGGCGGACGACCTCGTCGTCAGCCCCGACCCCATTCCTGATTAGTTAGGAAAACTCCGGGTCTTGGACCGGGCGTCCACGCGGTGCTACCATGCCCCGGTGTCCTTCCCGCGAATCTTCCTGTTGGTCCTGTGCGGTTGCGTCGCCCGCCCGGCCGACGGAGGTCCGGCGTTTCGAGAGCGCCTCCTGGCGACGATCTCCGAAGACGCCCGCGTCGTCATTCCCGTCGCGTTCAGCGTGGACGGTCAAAACGCGGCCTGGGTGGAACGGCGGGGCGATGCGAGCCGCGCCGTCTGCGGCGCGTGGAAGGGCAAACCCTACGGCGTCGTCTGCTGAATCGCGACCAGCCCGAAAGGGGAACGCGTGGCGTTCGTCGCGGGAGAGGGAGGACGGCAGATCATCGTGCTGGACGAGGCGGAGTTCTCCAGGTACGGCCCCGATTGGATCGTAAGTTGGCCGCTCTGCTTCAGCGAGGCGGGGGGCGTGGTGTCGTGCCGGTTGACCTCGAGCCGGTCGCAAAGGGGTTGCATCGCCGTCGAGGGGCGCCGGGGGGAGGAATTCGACCGGGTCGGCCCGCCGGTCCTGAGCCGCGACGGAAAGCGCGTGGCGTATCGGGCCCACCAGGGGGACCGCTGCTTCGTCGTGGTCGACGGCGAGCGGGGCCCGGACTGCGAGTACATGAGCGACCCCGCGATCAGCGCCGACGGGAAGGTGGTCGCCTACGGGGCGAAGCAGGCGGGGCGATGGTCCCTGGTGGTGGGCGACCGCCGGACACCGCTCGATCATCAACCGTCCTTCGTGTTTCTGAGCCCGGACGGGCGGTCCGCGGGCTATTGGCACGTCGAAGCCTCGCGGGTCCGGGTCGTGGTGGACGGGAAACCGGGCGACGCGTTCAGCCTCGTCGGGTCTCCGGTGTTCAGCCCCGACGGGAGGACGGTGACCTATGCGGCCGACGACGGAAGCCGGAAATACATCGTCGTCGGCGACCGGAGGGTCGAAGTATCGGGCCGGGAGAGCGATCCCGTCTTCAGTCCTGACGGCCGGAAGGTCGGCTACGGGGTGAGGATCGGGCGCGAGATCTGGTGGAAAGTGTTGGACGTGCCCTGAAGGGCGCGTAGAATCTGGCGACTTAATCCTACAGCGTAAGGTCCATCGTGATACTACGTAAAGTCGCCATTCAGTTTCGAATTGTGATCCCCCTGACGGGTCCCGCGGCGACGCGATCGAGCACCTCGGGTCGCGCGCGGCGACCGA
>JBGPCZ010000076.1:0-27815 GCA_041482015.1 Planctomycetota bacterium
CGCCCATCAGCTTGTCGAGCTTCAGCTTCACGCCCTCGAGGAACCGCTCGCGATTCTGGAAGCTCCCGGACCGCTCGAACTGGCCCATGTCACTGGACCGTGAAGAACGTCCCCATGCGGACCTCGACGACCTTGAGCTTCACCTGGCACTTGGGACAGTCGATCTGCTCGGGTGGCTCGCCCAAGTTGATGATCCCCGCCTTCTTCAGCCGCTGCTCCTCGGCCATCGGCAGGAGCCCCCCCGTCCGGAACTTCAGCCCGCACTTCGGGCACGCATTCTTCGTTGTCTGGCTCACGGTGCAGTTCCGACCTCGGACTCCGGACCTATACGTCCAGGAACTTGACTTCGAGCGCGTGCTTCTCGATGAACTCCCGCCGCGGCTCGACCTCCTCGCCCATGAGGATCGTGAACATCCGCTCGGCCTCGATCACGTCCTCGATCGTCACCTTGAGGAGCGTCCGCTTCGCCGGGTCCATCGTCGTCTCCCAGAGCTGCTCGGCGTCCATCTCGCCCAGGCCCTTGAACCGCGTCACGTCGATCCCCTTCTGGCCGAACTTGCGCACCCCCTTGAGCACGTCCTTGAGCGTGTGCACCGGGACATCGTCGGCCTCGTGGGTCAGGCGGTACTTCGCCTTCCCCTCGGGCGACTCCGCTCTGAAGTACTCGGCCATCGGGAAGCCCAGGTTGAGGATCTCCTTCACCGCCCCCTCGATCTCCCCGGAGCCGTGGAACTCGTTCAAAAGGATCGCGGGCACCGCCTCGGGCCGCGGGCCCTCGTACTCGTCGGAGTAGACCTCGATCTCGCGCTTCTCGGCCGCCTCCTGCTCGCCGATCCACGCGTCGAGCGACTCCTGCGAGTAGAACGTGAAGTCCTTCCCCTTCCACCGCGCGCGGTAGACCGGGAGCCGCCCCGACCGCGCGTCGTAGTGCTGCAGGTATTTCTCCATCGAGATGCCCCGGCGCTGGACGAGCGGGATTGCGTCCTCGATCCGGAGCACCGCCTCGATCAGCGTCTTGAGCTCCGCGCCCTGGAGCTTCCTCGCCGGCCCCTCGAGCGCCGCCTTCTCCACCCCGCGCTCGACGAGCACGCGCATCATGTCCTTCTCGTTGTGGACGTACTGCTCCTTCTTCTTCTCCTGCACCCGGTAGAGCGGCGGCTGGGCGATGTAGACGTGCCCGCGGTCCACCAGCTGCCGCATGTGGCGGAAGAAGAAGGTCAACAGGAGCGTCCGGATGTGGCTCCCGTCCACGTCCGCATCGGTCATGATGATGATCCGGCCGTAGCGGAGCTTCGAGAGGTCGAACTCCCCCTCCCCGATCCCCGTCCCGATCGCGCTGATCACGACCCGGATCTCCTCGTGCTTGAGCATCTTGTCGATGCGCGCCTTCTCGACGTTGAGGATCTTGCCCTTGAGGGGCAGGATCGCCTGGAACTTCCGGTCGCGCCCCTGCTTGGCCGATCCGCCGGCCGAGTCACCCTCGACGATGTAGAGCTCGGTGTTCTCGCGGTCGCGCGAGGAGCAGTCGGCGAGCTTGCCCGGCAGGTCGCCGCTCGTCAGCGCCCCCTTCCGGACCGTCTCCCGCGCGCGTCGCGCCGCCTCGCGCGCCTGCGACTCCGCCATCGCCTTCTGGAAGACGGCCTTGCCGACCTCGGGGTGGCGCTCGAGGTGGTCCTTGAGCTCCTCGTTGACGACGGTCGTGACCACGCCCTCGATGTCGGTGTTCGTCAGCTTGACCTTGGTCTGCGATTCGAACTGCGGGTTCGGGAGCCGGACGCTGACGACGACAGTCAGTCCCGCCCGGTAGTCCTCGCCCGAGGGGGGCGAGTCCTTCTCCCGGAGGAGATTGGCCTCCCGCGCGTACTTGTTCAGCGTCCCGGTGAGCGCGGTCTTGAACCCCGAAAGATGCGTCCCGCCGTCGTGCGTGTTGATGGAGTTGGCGAACGAGAACTCGGTCGGGTCGTAGCGGTCGTTCCACTGGAGCGCGCACTCGACGTAGACCGCGCCCTGCTTGCGCTCGATGTAGATGATCTCCTCGTGGAGCCGGCCCTTCCCCTTGTTGAGGTAGGAGACGAACTCGCGGATGCCCCCCTCGTACTTGAAGTCCTCGGTCTTCCCCGAGCGTTCGTCGGTGAGCGTGATGTGGATGCCCCGGTTCAGGAACGCGAGCTCGCGGAGCCGCTTGGCGAGCGTCTCGAACGAGTAGTCGACGGTGTCCTTGAAGATCGTCTTGTCCGGCTTGAAGTGGATCTTCGTGCCGCGCTTGGGGGATTCGCCCTTCTTCTCCACCGGCGCCTTCGGGATGCCCTGCTCGCAGCGGAAGAACCACTCGCCGCCATCGCGCCAGACGGTCGCCTCGAGGAACTCCGAGAGGGCGTTGACCGCGCTGACGCCCACGCCGTGGAGGCCGGCCGAGACGCTGTAGGACTTGTTGTCGAACTTGCCGCCCGCGTGGAGGGTGCAGAGGACGACCTCGAGGGCGCTCTTCCCCTCCTCGTGCATGCCCGCGGGGATCCCGCGGCCGTCGTCGACGACGGAGACCGAGCCGTCGGCGAGGATGCGGACGGCGATGGTCTTGGCGTGGCCCGCCATCGCCTCGTCGATCGAGTTGTCGACGACCTCGTAGACGAGGTGGTGGAGCCCGCGGGGGCCGGTGTCCCCGATGAACATGCCGGGGCGCTGGCGGACCGCCTCGAGGCCTTCGAGGACCTTGATGTCCTGCGCGCCGTAGCCGCCCGGTTTCGCCGGCTCGGCTTTCGGAGGCTCCGCCCTTGCCCCCGGCTTCGCGGACTCGGGCTTCACCGGCTTGGGCCTGGCCGGCTCCGGTCCTTCAGGCCCGGGTTTTCCAGGATCCGGCATGGCCGGCGGCTTGATCTCTTCGGTCATCGGAATCCAATAAAAAAAGGATGCCCACTCTCTCCCATCGGGCACCCCTTGCGTTTGTCGAACTCAACGCCGTGGCGACCGGTCTCTCGCTACCCCCTCACAATGCACTTCAGGGCCGCGATCCGCTGCCCCGGCAGCGCCGCCTGGAGACGCGCCAGGATCTCCGCCCGGCGGAACGCCTGGACCTCCTGCCGGAGGACGGGGGACTCGAACTGCACGGTCAACTCCCCCGATTTGAACCCCACGGGCTCGGACCTTCTCGCCACGTCGGGACCCGCCGCCCGGGCCCACGCCACGGCGATCTCGGACATCTCTTTCCGGCGGGGCCGCGCCGTCTTCTTCATCAGCTCGGCGATCAGGTCGCCGAGCAGCCGCGGCCCCCGCTTCCGTTCCTCTCCCACCGTTCCCCTCGTCCTCTCGCGAAAACCTGATTCTACCACATTCCCCCTCTCTTGGCCACCCCCGGGGCGACCCCTTTGTTTGCTCTTCTCCGTGCCTCTGTGACTCTGTGGTTTTCTTAGAGCGTGATCGTCAGCGGCATCAGGACGTACACGTAGTCCTTCCCCGCCCGGAAGACCCCCGCCGAGGCCTTGTCCTTGAGGTGCAGCTCGACCGTCTCGTCGGCCACCACCTTCAAATAATCCGCAACATAGTCGGGGTTGAAGACGACCTCCATCTCCTCGCCCTTGTACTCGACCGGCAGCTCGACCTTCGCCTCGCCCACGTCCTGGGTCCGCGTGAAGAGGACGATCCGCCCCTTCCCCACGATGAACTTGACCGCCCGCGTCTTGTCGGTCGTCATGAGCGAGACCTTCCGGATCGCCGACAGGAGCCCCTCCCGCGGGATCGTGAGCTTCTTGTCCAGGTTCGACGGCACCACCGCCTCGTAGTCCGGGAAGTGGCCCTCGATGAGCCGCGAGAAGATGAGCGCCCGCTTCGTCTTCAGCTTGACCTGCGTCTCCTCGACGTTCAGCGCGACGTGGTCGTCCTCGTCGGAGAGCACCTTGTCGAGCAGGTTCATCGTCTTCGTGGGCACGATCACGCGCACGTCCTTCGACGCGCCGTCCTTGCCCGACGACTTGCTCTTGATGTAGGCGAGGCGCTTGCCGTCGCTCGCGACCATCCGCACTTCCTTGCCCTTGATCTCGAAGAGCTGGCCGGTCAGCGCGTAGCGGACGACCTCCGTCGAGACCGCGAACTGCGTCTTCCGGATCATCGCGCCCAGGTCCTCGGTCGCGATCTTGACGGAGCCCTTGTCGTCGAACGTGGGGACGGTCGGGAAGTCGGCCGGGTCGATGCCGACGATCTTGAACGAGGCGTCGGAGAGCTTGATGTGGGCGAGATTGCCGTCGGAGTCGATCGTGACGTCCTGGTCACTGGCCTCGCGGAGGATGCCGTTCATGCGCGCGGCGGGGAGGACGAGCGTGCCTTCCTCTTTGACTTCAGTCGCGGGGATCGTGTACTTCAGGCCGAACTCGAGGTCGGTGCAGGCGAGCTCGACGGTGCCGCCGGCCTTGTCCTTCGAGGCGGTGATCTTGACGCTGGTGATGGCGGGGATCGTGGTGCGCTGCGGGACGACCATGGAGGCGACGCCGAACGCCTCCGCGAGCTGCCCCCGGGAGCACTTCACCTTCATCGGAACCCCCCCCGCTGTCCGCACCCCGACCGCGCTGCTGACTTGGAACGAGGGGCATTATAGCAACGGCGCGAAGTCAGTAAAGAATACGTTCAACCGGGCCCTCCGACCGCGCGAATTCCCCGGTCGCCTCCATCTTGAGGACGTGGCCCCGGTCCGCGTGGAAGAAGTCGGCGGTCGCGTCGGAGCGGTGGCGCGCCAGGACCTCGGCGCGGCAGAGCGGCCCCTGCTTCCCGCAGAGCATCGTCCACGTCTTGCCTTTCTCCTTGTGGAGGTTCGTGACGACCCGGTGGGTGCCGCCGAGATCGGCGAGCGTGCGGCCGTACTTCGTGACGACGATATAGGAGTACTTGAGCGACTCCTTCGTCAGGCCGATCCGGCGGTCGATCTCCGCGACGCCCGCGGGCCGCGGCCAGGCGATGTCCATGTGGCACCAGAGGTCGTTCCGCTCGAGCATCGGGCAGCGCGCCTGGCCGACGCAGGGCGCGGCGATCTTGTAGCCCTTGGCCACCACGCGGTCGCGCCACTCCATCAGGCGCCGCGTCGTGAGCTTGAGCGCGGGCTCGAGGACGACGAGGTGCCCGAAGTCGGCGAGGAACTCCTCGAGATAGACCTCGGACAGCTCCGAGAAGACGTTCGCGGCGAGGATGAGGTCGAACTTCGCGCCGGCGGGCGGCTCGTGGGCACGGCGGGGCTCGACGCCGAGGGCGCGGCAGAACCACGCGGCATCGTCGAGCGCCTCGTCGACGACATCGACGAGGGTGACGTCGGCCTCTTTCCGTTTCAAAAGGAGCGCGATGGCCGCGGTGCCGGGCCCGCATCCGAAGTCGAGGACTTTTGGTTTCGCGGGCAGCGGCGCGTAGGCCTCGAGCTCCGCGAGGACACGCGAAACTTTCTCGGCGTTGACGGGGAGGTAGTAGTGGACGTAGGCGCGGCGGAGGCGGCCGGCCGCGAGGTAGCCGGGCTTGTGGGGGGTGACGCCGTTGAACATGGGGGAGAGTTCGCGGACGCCGGCCTCGGTCTCGCCGAGCGATCCGCCGCGATCGCGGTGGTAGAGGGCGAGGAGGTCGCGGAGGTCGCTCATTGCCGTGGCGGGGGGACGCGGTCGAAGAGGGCGCCGTCGAGCTGGGGGACCCACTTCCCCGCCTCGAAGCGGAAGGACTCGCGGTAGCCGCCGAGCTGCTGCCGGTTGCCCTGCTTCGGATAGGCGAAGTCGACGAAGGCCTGGCCCAGCAGCAAGCCCTGCTCGTTGCGGTTGAGCACGTACCGGTATCCCAGGCCCTCGTTGAGCTTCACGCTCATGTTGAACCGGTCGGCGAGCCGCTGGGCGAGGCGCTGGAGGACCTCGCCCTGGGTCGCGGGGACTTTCATGGCGTCTTGGAAATCGGCGGCGAGGTCCCTCGAGAAACTCCACGCGCCGCGGTCGCTTTTGAACTCGGCGAACAGGATGGGGCGCGAGGCGAACGTGATGTCGGCGACGGGGCCGTGGACACGGATGTCGATGACGGGCCCGAGGGGCGCGGCGTGTTTCGCGGCGGCCTCGCGGACGAGCTCGTCGTCGGTGCGGCGGAGGGCGACGGCGAGGGCGATGACGCCGGCGGCGGCGAGCCCGAGGCCGGCGAGGACGGGGAGGTTTCTCTTGATCGCCACGGCCGCGATTATAAGAATAGGGGCTCAGCCGCGCAAACCCAGGCACAGGCGGGCGTAATTCAGCGGCAGAATGCCACCTTCCCAAGGTGGACGTCGCCGGTTCGAATCCGGTCGCCCGCTCCAATCCCCTTGAGGGTCAACACCTCGCAAGGGGAGTCTGTGCCGAAACAGAGTAGACATCGATCTTGTGACGTTGGTGTGACGTCCACCGCGACAAGGTGGACGTCGCCGGTTTTGATCCTACCCTCCTCCTTCACCCTCGCGCGGTGGTAGGGCACGACATTTCACTCGATAGGCGTGTGACTAGCCTTCGAGCACTTCTCGGACCTTCTGCTTGAGGACTTCCTCCGTGAACAGCTTTTGGAGGAATCCCGCGTGCGCATCCAGCAGTCCCTCAGCGTTCCTTGAGTTCGTACCACTTCACGTCAGAACCGTCCCGGACGAAAAGTCGGGAACGCTGGGGATGAACGAAGCATTGGCTGACGGGGGATTTTGACGCATCGGAATCCGGCAGGCACCAACTGTGTTTCCTTACCAGGGTTCCAGCAGAATCATACATGACCAATTGACCGGCAGATCCGCGGCTCATTGTCCGCACCAAGAATCGGTTGTCCTTTCCAAATCCGAGGAAATCCATGTCCGGCAGGGATACGACGGGCCTTTGCAAGTTTTCGATCTTGTAGATGTAAACGCCACACTGTCCCGGATCCGGATGATCCTTGGCCGCCGACCCCTTCATCGCGGAAATCGCAACGAACATTGAATCCGCGCTGAAGGCAAAATCGCATTCGCCCAGGAGATTCGGCCCCATCTCCTCGTAGGTCAGCTCAACACCCCTGATCTGAAACCGGCAGAGCGAACCGTCTCTGGGCCTCGTGAAGAGGTACTTCCCATCGGGAGAAACCTTGAGGTCGTTCCCTTGGCTTGCCAGGGATCCGAGAAGCTTGATCTTCTCGATCCTGCCCGCCGCTTCCTTTGCGATGTCCGCAAGGGAATACTGGCGGGCGATTTTTCCGGTCTTGAGATCGAAAAGACAAAGCTTCTCGGTCCCTGACGGATCGCCCTTCGTCCCCGATATCGTCAGCATGTAACTCCACCCAGGAGTAGTTGCTCCCGAAACAACCCCTTCGGCCGGAAGGATCCTCTTGACCGCGAGCGTCACCGGATCGATCAGCCAGAGCTGTGTGTCCCGAGTCACCGCCTTGGGATCTCCGGTGATCAGGACCAAGCCCTCGCGGGAGAGCCAGAGCGATCCGATGGACCTCTTGAACTCGAGTTGCCGCTCCTCCTTGTAGGAGGGCAGGGCGATCTTCCGGAGGAGGCCGCCATCGGTCACAAAGTAGAAACAATCCATGGTCATGGAACATAGCGTGTTCTTGCAATCAGAAGGGATAAGCCCTTCCATCGTAAGTTGGATGATGGTCTCTCCTTGCACCTCCTCCCGAACCCACTGAAGTTGCGTGCCGGTCTCCTGCGGTTTGGGGACCGCTTGAGCCCACACTTTCGAGGGAGGGCTGACTTCAAGGCAGAGGACGGTCAGGATTACCATGAACGTCGGTTGCGCTCTTTCCAAACGCATAGGTCCTCCTATCACTTTTTCCGCGGAGGAGGAGGCGGCGGCGGCTTCGGAGGTGGCGGAGGAGGCTTCGGAGGCGGCGTGTTCTTTTGGTAATTCTGGGCCCTCTGAATCCCTTCATTCCGCGCCTGGCTGTGCTGCTCAAGCTCCTGGTGATGCTGTTCCATCCGGGGCAGATCGTGATGGGATTCCGGAGGAGGCTTCAGAGCCGGCTTCGCCCAGCCCTGGGGCGTGTGCTGCTCCCACTCCCCTTCGGCGGGCCGCCGGTAGGCGTTGCCCTGCCGGTCGGTGAAGACGTCGTTCGGCGCCCGCTTCCCGGGCTCAGGGGCCTTTACCCGTTCGGCGGCACGGGAGTGGACCGGGGCCAGCTTCTCCGGGCGCCGGGCATAGAGGTTAAGCTCTGCGCCGCGCGACGCGTGCGCGACGAAGCTCAGGTTGTGGTGCACGTCCACCTGGGTGTGCGCATAGCCGACTCCGCCCCACCATCCTCCGACTCCGACCGGCGCCGAATGGCCCTTCCAGTCGGGGTGGACGGCAAGCCCCATCCAGGCAGAGGGCCCGCCCGCCCCGAGCGCGATCTTCCAGCTTCCTGAGTAGTGGTTGTATCTCACGCCCACGCCCCAGGTCACCGGGCGGGGGAACCATAGCGAGCCGTGCCAGATCGGATAGTGCCAGCCCGTGCCGAAGACCACGGTGTGCCCGCCGACGTAGCACCCGCGATAGCCGGGATAGAATCCCACGTAAACGGCCTCGGGGCTCGACCCGAACACGTGGCAGTAGGTGCAGAAGTAGTGGGGGCAGCTGGGCGGGATGAGATAGATCTCCGGCGCCACGCGCACGCAGACGATCCACCCGCGATCGGCGATGGCCGATTCGTACCAGATCCCGTCCTGGCAGCAGAAGTAGCGGCCTCCGACGAGGAAGACGGAGTACGGCGTGTTGACGGCGTACTGCACCGCGCATCCTTCAGCCGCTTCGAACCGCGGCGCACCGTCATAGGAGACGGCAAGATCGGGGGCCTCTCCCGGCGCAACCGCGGCGGTCTGGGGAATCTCGGCGTCGAGGACGGCCTCGCGGGCCTGTGCGGTCCCCGCCACGCTTGCCAGGATATGCTGCTTGGGGCTCCCGACCGGGATGCGGCCGAAATCAGGAGGAAGCTGCTCTGGAGGGAGGTAGCTCCACGTCCCCTTCCCCTTGCCGGCCGGCTTGCGGTACCAGCGGCCGGAAAGAAGCACGTAGTAGACTTGGGATTGGATCTCCATGAAGACATCGCTTGACGTGTTCTTCACGTACAGGAGACCCGTCCCGGAGATCGGCGCGTATTGCGGGGGGCCCTGGGTCCAGATGAGCTCCGTGGGTTGGTCGGCCACGAAGACCTCGGGCCGCTCGGGAGCCTCCTGTCCAGGGTCGGGGGCTGGGAGGTCGGGCTTGGGTTCGTTCCTCCAGGCATCCGCCGCCGCCGCGGACGGAGCCGCCAACTCCTGCCACGGCCCGGAGGCGCTCGGCGCGATCCACCAGAAAGGAGGAATGTGGAGGGTGCAGGTGCCGGTCGTGGTCTCCTTGAGGACGAAAAAGGCACTGTTAGCGATCCGCTGGTACGGAGTGCCCGGAAGGTCGCGCCAGGAGGGCTCGCCCTCGATCGTGAGGAGAACGGTGGGGTGGGAACGGTAGACGATCCGAGGTGGATCGTTCTTCAGCCCCTCGACCGCGATCTTTTGCTCCTGGAGGACCTTGAGCTCCGAGAGGAGATGGTCCATGGAAAGGGTGAGTCGCCAGCGGGGTACCTCGAGACCCAGTGTCTTGCGAAGGGCGTCCACGTCGCCCGCTTGGGCTTCGGGGAATCGCACCTCCGTGACCTTGACGTCGACGGGAGTCGCCGTCCGGCGGTCCCGGTCGGTGAGGAGCCTCGCCTCGAACCAGAGTCCGCCGAAGACGGGCGTGTCCGCCCCGGGGCGGGTCACCGAGACCGCCGCCCGCGCAGTGAGCTGGTTTCCCTGGAGCGACTCAAGCTGAGGCTGGTAGATCACGATCTTCGATCCGGCCCCCTCGATCTCCTTGGGCCAGTTCAAGCTGTCCTCACCCTCGAGGTCGCCTTGCTGGGTCCACCCTGAAGAGGAGGCGCCCAGAAGGGCGACGGCGAGGAACAGCCGGGCTCCAAAACGTCCTGATGAGACCATGATGGGCTCCTTCGCTTGATTCGAGGTTCTTGAAAATCATACAGACGCGATTCCCGGAATGACAGGCATCCCGTCGGGGACCTCGAAGAGAGGCTTGGTCTTCTCAGTTTTCTCCCTCGCCAGGAAGCTCCCGAGGGCCCTCGCAGCATGCACATGCACCGATTCGTCCTTGTTCACCGATGTGCGTCTGGGTCCTGCGCATTCAGGACGCCGAGTACGCCCAGTGCCTCTCCGCGCTTCCCCCTGGCCCGGACGTGCGCCGAAGGAATTGCTCATCGAGAAGCCGTCTCTTCCTGAAGAACGCCGATGATGACCTCCTCACCCTCGTGGAGGTCTCCCTTCACCATCTGCGTAAACATCCCGTCGGTGGCACCCACGGTCACGGACAACGCCGAAGGACCCGAAGGGCCAGGGATCCAAATCCGTCCGTGGCCCGTACCTGGGCCGCTGGATTTCGATGCCGGGGGCTCATTCTCCGTGGCTGGACTGAACCGGAGTGCAGCGTTGGGGATCCTGAGGACATCGTTGAGCTCGGACACTTCGAATGAGATGGTGGCGGTCATTCCCGGCAGAAGCTTTCTTTCAGGGTTGTCTGCGTCGATCAAGACCGTGTAGGTGACGACATTCTGGACCGTCGTGGGGAGTAGGCGGACCTGGGTGACGATGCCCTTGAACACCGTGTCTCGATAGGCGTCAACCGCGAAACTGACCCGCTGATCGCCGGAAATCCGCCCGATGTCGGCCTCCGCGACGCTCGCCTGAACCTGGATCTTCTTCATCTCATCGGCGATGACGAAGATTGTCGGGGCGCTCAGGCTGGCCGCCAGAGTCTGTCCCATGTCCGCATTCCTGGAAATGACGATCCCATCGATCGGTGAGAGGATGTTCGTATACCCGAGATTGACCTCCGAGATGTTCAGGGTCGCCCGGCTCTGGTCCACCGTGGCCCCCGCCACCTTGAGCTGGGCAACGAGCGAATCGTACGCCGCCACCGCGGCATCCAGATCCGAGACCGAGATCAGGTCCCGCTTGGCGAGCTCCCGCGATCGCAGAAGGTCCTTCTCCGCCTGGATCAAGCCAGCTTGGACCCGTCCCACATCCGCCTGTGAACGGATCAAGTTGGCCCGGTCCTGTTCCACGGCCGATTGGTAGGGAGCCGGATCGATCTGCGCGATTTTCTGGTTCTTCTCGACGCGGCTGTTGAAGTCGACGAAGAGCTTCTGAATGGTTCCCGTGACCTGAGTGCCCACCTGAACCTGGAGGAAGGGCTGGACCGTTCCCGTGGCGGTCACGGTGACCCGAAGGTTGCCCCGCGCCACCAGGGCCAGCCTGAATCGAGGGGATCCGTCGGCACGATGATGGACATACCAGGCGGCTCCTCCTCCAAGGGCAAAGACGACAAGAGCGGCGATGAGCATGCTTCTCATATTCCTTCACTCCGACGAATCACGACCTCCTGCTTTGTCGATCCGTCCCTAAACGGCGCTGCCTCACGGGAGAAGAAGCCTGGAGCGGGTCGGCCCGGCGGTCAACCCCGGCGATCTCAGAATTCCTGGGGTTGGGTCAATCCCAATCCCGGAAGGGTCCGACCAGGTTTCCGTGCGAGGCGAGCTTCGCCTACCCAGGCAGGACCGCGGGAGGGGAGGAATGATTTGGGGGGAACGCCGCGGTGAAGGGTTTGAGGTATTCGGGTTTGGACAGCTCCATGAATGCATGCCCCGGAAGCCCGCGCTGAAGCGTCAGGGGATGGTCTTTCGGGGCCGTCATCCCTCGCACGTCCGCCCGGGAGCTTCTGGGCGGCGCTGGCTTTTTCGCGATCCGGGCGACCTCGTTGGACCTCGTGGGCATAATGTTTCTGGGAGGTTTGGGACGCTTCGATTCAGGAGACGGACCGCCGAGGGACGTGGACGCAAAAAGAGCTCGGGGGCAAACCGACAGCAAGAGGATCGCCAAGAAGGAAGCAACCAAAGTCGGCAACCTCTGGCTCAGGACTTTGCGCAGGAGTATCGAGGGGACCAACTCGACGCCCTCCGAAGGATGAACGTCCTCATGAATCCAATGGTTAGAGTGCCGACGCATTGAATACTTCCGAAAATACGTACCCGTACGCTCACGGCGCGCAACCCCCTGGCCGAACAACTGAGCCTTCAGCCGAGCGCAGTACAGCAGGCTTTCGGTGATGCGACAGTGAACATCCGGGGGTCGGAGGGACACCCGCGCCACCATCATCACCGGTCCGCCTCTCGCCACGTCCAAGAATACTGCGGGCGTAACGGTGAGCGGTCTGACCTCCGGCATCAAGTACAACTTCATTGGTCGCGCGGAAGAATCGGGGGAGGGGAATACCGACTTCCTTTTTCATGAAGTCTCGACGACCGCCACTTGACGTTCACGGTGGGGTCGTGTCACCACGGACCCTTCGCATCTGTCATTTGTGACGCGGCTGTGACGTTCGTGAGGCGAGCTCGGTGCTTTTCGCTTGCGTCGATGCCTTGTGTGCCGTGGATTTCGCACGGACTCGCCGATTCGGCTCCCCCAGCGCAGTTCCCAAGGTGGACGTCGCCGGTTCGAATCCGGTCGGCCGCTCCACTTGTCCGCAAGGACAAGCGGAGCAACGCGAAACTCTCCGGGCTCTTCACCCGCGAACGGGGCAAGGCAGCGTAACTAGCTGTGACAAACTTTTTCGGGCGTGGCACCTTGGCCCTATTTCTTGTACTTCGCCAGTTCCACCTGCAAAGCTCCTCGATAGGGCCAGTCGAGCGGTGCGACGAGGAGCGCCTTCTCGTAATCGACGACGCCGCCCGGGATGTCACCCCTGTCCCGGCGGACATCCCCTCGGGTCCAATAGTACATGGCATTCTTCGGACTGATCCTGACCGCTTCATCGCAATCGGCCATGGCTCCGTCAAGATCACGCTTGAGTCGGCGCGCTTCGGCGCGGTTGTTATAGGCGTCCGCGATGCGGGGATTGAGCGTCAGGGCCTGGGTACAATCGGCGATGGCCCCGTCCAAATCCCTTTGCACGCGCACTGCGCCGCGCCCTGCATAGGCTGCGGCTGACCGCGGATCGATCGCCAGGGCTTCGCTGAAATCGGCCAGGGCACCGTCCAGATCCTCCTTCAGCGCGCGCGTACCGGCCCGCAGGATGAGCGAGGAAACCTCCCGCGTTCGGTATTTGAGGCTCTGGTCGAGCGCCTCGATGGCCTCCTGGGATCCCGGCTTCGCGTGGAACCAGGCGTGGGCCGCCCAGTACCACGCGCGCGGGTCGGCCTCGCCCAGTCGTGCGTACCGCTGCAACTGCTCTGCCGCCTCCCTGTACTTTCCATTTGAAAAGCGGAACACGGCTTCCGCGAACTGCCGCTCAGGGTCGCTCCTGGACCATTCCTTGACCTGGTCGAGATCCCGCTCGATCCTCCTTCGCAATTCGACGGCGGCGGGCGACTCCTCCCGCACGACCCCACCGGATTCGTGACGGAGCATCTCATAGGGCTCCAACCGGAGAAGGGCTCGTTCGAGATAAGCGGTTGCAAACTGCGGGCTGGCCCGTATGGCCTTCGTGCAATACTCTTCCGCCTTCTCTTGAGACCCCTCCATGGCGTGGATCCTTGCCATCTCGAGAAGAGCCTCCGGGTAGTCCGGATATGCCGTGAGAGCCTCGTCGATCCTGGCCCGGGCCTGCCCCGCCAGATTCGTGAACGCCTCCCTCTTCCAGTCCGGCGTCATCAGGAGTCCGTCGAGTCGTTCACGAAGAAGCCGACCCTTGTCCAGGTGTGGCCTGGCCCGTTCCAACCTGGCCTTCTTCTCACTCTCCGCCATCACCCTGGGCAGCAGAATCCCCGCCACTGCCCCTGCCACGAGAAGACCCACCAAGCCTGTTGCAAGGAGGGCCTTCCGTCGCCCGGCGAATCTGAGGATGCGATACGTCAACGAGGGGGGATGCGCGTGGATGGCCTCGCGTCCGAGATATCTCCACAGATCCTCCGCCAGGTCAAGCGCCGTGGAGTATCGTCGCAAGGGATCCTTTTCCAGGCACCTCATCACAATCGTTTCAAGATCCCGGTCGACCCGCGGGTTGAGTTTTCGCAGGGGAGCGGGCTCCTCCTGGACCACCTTGTTGAGGAGCTCGTAGACGTTCGTGTCATTGAAAGGCGCCCGGCCGGCCAGGAGATGGTATAGGGTCGCCCCGAGCGAATACACATCGCTACGGACGTCCACTCGGTGGATTTCCCCTCGCGCCTGTTCCGGCGGCATGTACTGCGGCGTCCCCAGTACGGTCCCTGAGACCGAGAGCGAAGAATCGACCGCTGTCTGCCTCGCGAGACCGAAATCCATGACGTAGACTCGAAGGCCTGAGGCCCGCGCATGACCTGCCTCCTCGCGCTTCCTTCCAGCCTGGGGGTCGGGCTTCCCCTCCACCATGATGTTCTGGGGCTTCAGATCCCGATGCACCACGCCCTTCACGTGGGCATGATGCACCGCCAATGCAGCATCTCGCAGGAGATCCGCCTGTAGCCGGAGGTCATGGCGAGGGAAGGCGGCGAGAGTCTGTCCCTGCACCAGTTGCATCGCGATGAAATGCCTGCCCTCGTGCTCACCCACCTCGTACACCGAGGCGATGTTCGGATGGTTCAGCATGGCGGCCGTCTGCGCCTCGCGCTCAAACCGGGCCAACTCCCCGGCATTGTCGCCCTTGAGGAATTTCAGGGCCACCCATCGGTGAAGCTTCCGGTCCCATGCCCGCCACACTTCGCCCATTCCACCGGCTCCGAGAAGTTGAACGCGGACGTAGTCCCCGAAACAATTGGCCGGATCCGCGGACGCGGCATGGGCTTCTTGCGGGGTCCTTTCGATCGAAGCGCCTCGTGTTTGCGGAGGGGGCGGGGCCAGGCGCGTGGCGGCAAAGGTGCTTGCGGGGGTTTCAGAGGCCGGATCGGGTCCACACGAGGGGCAGAGGCGTGAGCCTCCCGCCAAGTTATCCGGGGCGGCTTCCTCCCATTTCTTTCCACACTTCAGGCATGTTTGGGTCATTGCGGTCCATTCTGGATTCTATCACCATCGCTGCATCCCCCCCATTCGAATTTCCGCGGACGCGCAGTCTCCATCGAGTCTTTCAGGTGCGCCAAGAAGTTTCCGTCGCCGCCACCGGCGCCCAAGCGACGACCCGGCGCGGCTCGATGAAGCGGGCCACCCTCGGACGGATCTATTTCCGGGCGGGCGCCGCCAACCGGGCCTCGAGGTCGGCGATTCTCCTACCCAGGGAGGAGGGGGACGGATCCAGTGCCGCCGCCTGCTTGAAATAGCGCAGCGTGTCCGGGCCGGGATCCGAAGGGAGCTCCAGCCTCTTGCCGCGATGCAGGACCGCCGCTTTGCCTTTTTCAATCAAGAGGCAGGACATCCGCAGCTTCGGGTCGTAAAGCCGCGCCAGCCCGACATCGATCATCAAGACCCGATTGGCGAAACGGGGCGTGACCGCGCCGTCCGTGAAGGTGTGGCCAATCACGATCCTTTCGAGCTTGAGGTTTTTCAGGACCGCCTGGACGTGCGGCTCCAGGACCTTCTCCTCCCCCTGGGCCAGGCCGCGATACCACAGCGGGCCGTCCACGTCCTGCACGATCCCGCTCTCCAGCCTCGCGAAGGCTTCCAGCTCCTCGCGAACCCGCTCGTTGATCTGCCGGACGCCGAGGTCCGCTAACTTGGGCGAGATCCCGCCGTGGAGGAACAGCGATTCGTCGATCCGGATCACCGCGTTGTGACGGCGGATCCACTTCCCATACTTTCCCGTCGGGCTGAATTCGCGGCGATGCTCGGCGTATCCCAGCGGATGTTCCGACTCCCACCGTTTCCGGTAGGCCTCGTCGAACTTCGGGACCTGGGCTTGCTTTTGGTGCTCCTCGTATAGGGCCTCGCGGGCCTTCTCGGAGTCGGCATCCCGGAACGCGGCGTATTCGCCGGGAGAGACGTAGCGGAGGTCGCCGTAGAGATTCATGGCCTCATGATTGCCGATGAGGGCGTGAACCTCCCCCCCGGCGGTCCGGGCCTGTTCCTCGAGTTTCATGACGAGGTCCATCGCCTTGCGGGAATCGGGACCCCGGTCGAGCAGGTCTCCGGTCTGGACCAGGTGGGTCTTTCCGCCCGACCAATTCCCCTTGGCATCGACCAAGTCGGCCGAGCGGAGCACCGCCACGAACTGCTCGTAGTCGCCGTGGACGTCGCCGATCGCGACGACCCGCTCGACCCCCGTCCAGGCATCCTCCCCGTCCGCGCCCGCGGAGAGCCCCGTCGGCAGGAGGAGGAACAGGAAGAGGCGACCCAGGACCGCGCGTCGATTCATCACACCGATAGTATCACCCCCTCCATCCGCGTGCGCTCGAGATTGCGGACGCGCCAGGCGTGCCCTTTAGTGACACAGGGAGAGCCTATCCTCCACGCATGTCACCCTTTGCAGAGTGAAGCGTATCAACCATCTTGAAGCGTCGCAGCCTTGAGCGGCCACGGCAGGGTTCGTAGAATGGCCGGCCTGTTGGTCTTTGAGAGAGGGGCATGAACCCGACCATCCCGCTCGATGATCTCGCCGGGGGATTCCCCGATCCCGTCCGCGCCGACGGGGAACGCCTCCACGCCGCGGGCGCCGTCGTCGTCCGGAAGATCACCCGCCGGCAACTCGACGCCAGCGTCCTCGACCGACACCCCGCCCGCGTCTCCCTCTTCCTGGCTTCCGGACGGTTCGGCGGCGACTGCGATTGCGCCGAGTTCGGCGACCTGGGCGCCTGCCCCCACCTCTGGGCCACCCTCCTCGCCGCCGCCCACAAGGGATTCCTCGGCAACTCCGGAGAGGATCGCACCGGCCTCTCCTGGAAGTCCGCCCTCCGCGCCCTCCGCCTGGACGCGCCGCCCCGCGATCGAAAATCCCCGCGCGAGGGCGAGATCCTCTACCTCGCCGACCTTCCCGAGGCCCGCCGCTCCGGCGAGTTCGTCGTCCGCCTCGCGATGCGAAGCCGGTACAAGTCCGGCGAGTGGAAGACGCCCCGGTTCTGCACCCTCTCGCGCTCCATGGTCGAGACGCTCCCCGACCCCCGCGACCGCCGGCTCCTCGAGCTCGTCTTCGGCTCCCGCGATCGCGCCGTCGCGTACGGCTACTACGACACCGTCGACCGCATCCGCCCCACCCCCGCGCAGGCGGAGATCCTCCTCGCCGAACTCTGCCGCACCGGCCGCTTCTTCCTCTGGAGCCCCGACCAGATCGTCACGCTCCCCGCCCCCGTCGCGTGGGACGACGAGGGCCCCTGGATCGTCCGGCTCTCCCTCGACCCCCAAAAGGACGGCAAGGCCCATGCCCTCTGGGGACGCCTCGATCGCAACGGCGAATCGCTCGACCTCGCCCGGCCCGACCTCTTCATCCCCGACTCCATCGTCCTCGCGAACGGCAGGGCCGCCTCCTTCCGGATCGAGGCCGACTATCGCTGGATCCCGCTCCTCCGCTCGGCGGGGCCCCTCGTCGTCCCCGAGAACGAGGCGGGGAAATTCCTCGAGGAACTTTTCCAATCCCCCGATGGTGACCGCGGCATCGATCTCCCCGACGAGATGCGCCCCACGGTGACCTCCGCCCCGCCGGTCCCCCGCCTGCGCCTCACCGTCCCCCCGGAGACCAACGGCGAGAGGCTCGCGGTCCGCGTCTCCTTTGACTACGGCGAAACGAAATTCGACCGCGCCGACCGCCGCCCCGGGCTCTACCTTCCCGACCAGCGGCGCCTCGTCCGCCGCGACCCGGAGGCGGAGGAGAAGCTCGTCTCCCAGCTCGTCGAGCTTCAGTTCCGCAAGCCCGGCTATGCGCTGGGCGACCCCACCGCCGACTTCCAGCTCGTCGCCAAAAGACTCCCCAAGGTCGTCCCGCCCCTCGTCGAGCAGGGCTGGCAAATCGAGGGCGAGAAGGGCCTCTTCAAGACCCCGGGGCGCTTTCGCATCTCCGTCTCGTCCGGCATCGACTGGTTCGACCTCGAGGGCGGCGTCGAGTACGGAGGCGCCGTCGTCCCCTTCCCCGCCCTCCTGGCCGCGGTGCGGAAGGGCGAGGCGTTCGTCACGCTGGGCGACGGCACGATGGGCCTCCTTCCCGCACAGTGGCTCCGCCGCCGCGGGCTCGTCCTCGAGGCCGGCAAGGCCGAGGGCGACGCGCTCCGCTACCGTCCCGGCCAGGCGCTCCTCCTCGACGCGCTCCTCGAGGCCGAGGAGAACTCGCGCGCCGACGCGACGTTCGAGCGCGCCCGCGACCGCCTCCGCAGCTTCGAGAAGATCGAGCCGCGCGAGCCGCCGCCCGGGTTCCGCGGGACGCTCCGGCCCTACCAGCAGATCGGCCTCGGGTGGATCGAGTTCCTCGAGTCGAGCGGCCTCGGCGGCTGCCTCGCCGACGACATGGGACTCGGCAAGACCGTACAGGTCCTCGCGTGGCTCGAGGCGCGCCGCGCGCGGAGCAAGGGGCCCGCGCTCGTCGTTGTCCCGAAATCGCTCCTCTTCAACTGGAAACGCGAGGCCGCCCGCTTCACGCCGTCTCTCAAGGTGATCGAGCACGTCGGCCTCGATCGCGAGACGGAGGCGATCGACGGCGCCGACCTCGTCCTCACGACCTACGGGACGCTCCGCCGCGATGCGCCGGCGCTCAAGGACGTCCGCTTCGACGTCGCGATCCTCGACGAGGCGCAGGCAATCAAGAACGCGGTGAGCGCCACGGCGAAGGCGGCGCGCCTCATCAAGGCGGACCACCGGCTCGCCCTCTCGGGCACGCCGATCGAGAACCATTTGGGCGAACTCTGGAGCCTCCTCGAGTTCCTGAACCCGGGGATGCTGGGCAAGCTCTCGGTCTTCCGCCAGGCGATCGAGCACGGCGACGACCCCGGCGACACCATGCGCGGGCTCCTCTCGCGCGCGCTCCGCCCGATCCTCCTCCGGCGCACGAAGGCGCAGGTCGCGCCGGAACTGCCGGCGCGCACGGAGCAGACGATCCCGGTCGAGCTCGAGCCCGACGAGCGGAAGCGCTACGACGAGCTCCGGGAGCACTACCGCGCGGCGCTGCTCGGCGGAAAATCCGCCACCGACTTCAACCGCCGGAAGATGCACGTCCTCGAGGCGCTCCTCCGCCTGCGCCAGGCGGCGTGCCACCCGGGCCTGATCGACAAGAACCTTCGCGGCGCGCCGAGCGCGAAGGTCGACGCGCTCCTCGAGCAGCTGCTCGAGGTCCTGGACGAAGGCCACAAGGCGCTCGTCTTCTCCCAGTTCACGAGCCTGCTCTCGATCGTGAAGGACCGGCTGGACGCGCGGGGGGTCGTGTACGAATACCTGGACGGCAACACGACCGACCGCGAAGCGCGGGTGCAGCGGTTCCAGGAGGACGCGGACTGCCGGCTCTTCCTGGTGAGCCTCAAGGCGGGCGGCCTCGGGCTGAACCTCACGGCCGCGGAGTACGTCTTCCTCCTCGACCCGTGGTGGAACCCGGCGGTCGAGGCGCAGGCGATCGACCGGACCCACCGGATCGGCCAGTCGAAGGCGGTCTTCGCCTACCGGCTCGTCGCGCGCGACACCGTCGAGGAGAAAGTCCTCGAGCTCCAGAAGTCGAAGCGCGCGCTGGCCGACGCGATCCTGGGCGCCGACAAGAGCCTGCTCGCCGACCTCACCCGCGAGGACCTCGCGCTGCTGCTCTCCTGAGCTCGCGGACCACCACGACTCATCCGCCTGTCAGCGCGGCTTGAGGAGAGGCGCGTCGGTCTCCTCCCCCCGGCCGGCGTAGGGCTCCGAATGATCCGCGTGCGCCTTCCAGTTGGCCGCGTACTTCTCCGCCAGCGCAACGTCCCGGAGGACGAGCAGGTTCTCGGCGTTCTGCTCCTCCGCCGCTTTCGTGAAATTGAAGGATCCCGTGATCACGGTCCGGCCGTCGATCACCATCACCTTGTTGTGCGCGATGGCGTGCCGGGCGTCGATCCGCGTCGGGATCCCCGCGTGCGCCACGAAGTCGGCGGACGAATACTTCTCGCTCCGCTGGCTCCGGTCGAGCACGACCTCGACCCGGACGCCGCGCTGGTGCGCCTCCACCAGCGCCTTCGCGATCGGGGCCGACGTGAACGAGTAGGCCTGCACGAGAACGGACGCCCGGGCGTTTCCGAGCTCCGCGACGACCACCCCGGTGCATCCCCCGTGCGGGGAGAAGGAAACCTCGCAGCCCGGGCTCGAAGGAGCCGGCGGAAGAGCGGCCGGCTTGCACCCGGCGAACGCCAGCGCCACGCCGAGGAGCATCGCTCTTTTCAACGGCTCCATTCTATCTCTTCTTATCTCTTCATCTCCTCTTATCTCCCTATCTCCTCTTATCTCTCTATCTCCAAAAAAACGGTTGACACGTCCCGCGAAACGTCGGATAAGGTGGGCCCATCATGAACGCGCCCGCTTCCCCGCACCCGCCCCCCCCGGCCCAGAAGGCGATCACCCAGATCCAGCTCGCGCACGGAGAGCCGCTCACCGGCGAACAGCTCCTCACGTACGCTCCCTTCGCCGAGATCCAGCAGGCGACCTTGGAAAAGTATCCCGGCGCCGTCGTCCTCCGCAAGTTCAAGAAGGGCGAGATCATCTGCCGCGAGGGCGAGTACGGGTCGACCGCCTTCTACATCCTGAAGGGGGCCGTCGAGGTCTACATCGGATCGCCGATCGCGCACGTCAAGTCCGGGAAGCGCGAGAAGGGCCTCCGCCGCTGGGTCCGGAAGTTCAACTCCTTCCTCATGGGCGACCCTGAGGACCCGCGCCAGGGCACCCGCGCGCGCAAGCTCATCCCGATCGACGCGCCCGTCGACCTCGACGCGGAGCGCCCGATCGCCCAGATGGGCGCGGGCGACCTCTTCGGCGAGATGACGTGCCTGAACTTCTACCCCCGCTCCGCCACCGTCCGCGCGACCGGGGACTGCGAGATGCTCGAGATGCTCCGCACGATCCTCCTCCTCATCGGGAAGCGCTCCAAGGCGTTCAAGGAGAAGCTCGACACCGACTACCGCCGGCGCTCCGTGCGCACCCACCTCCGGAGCATGCCGATCTTCCAGGACCTGAGCGACACGCGGATCGACGAGCTCTGCCAGAAGGTGGAGTTCCTGAGCTTCGAGCCCGGCCAGGTCGTCATCAAGCAGGGCGACCCCGCGGACGCCGCCTTTCTCGTGCGCCTCGGGTTCGTCAAGGTGACCCAGCGCTTCCCCGGCGGCGACCTCGTGATGCGTTACCTCCACCGCGGCGACTACTTCGGCGCGGCCGGCATCCTGAGCTCCGGCATCCGCTCCGCCACCTGCTCGGCCGTCGACCACGTCGAGCTGGTCAAGATCAACAAGGCGGACATCGTCACGCTCATGGACACGTCGATCCGCGTCAAGGCCGCGATGGAGAAGGACCTCCACCGCGTCCAGGCCGACACGGAGAAGGCGGCCGCGACCGCGGCGCTGCCGCTGGAGGAGATGCTCGAGAACGGGCTCATGCAGGCGCAGAACCTGCTCCTCATCGACCTGGAGAGCTGCACGCGCTGCGACGACTGCGTCCGCGCGTGCGCAGACTCGCACGACGGCATCACGCGCCTCGTCCGGGAGGGGATCCGGTTCGACCAGTACCTCGTCCCGACCTCGTGCCGCTCCTGCGCCGACCCGCTCTGCCTCGTGGGCTGCCCCGTCGGCTCGATCCACCGGCAGGACTCGCTCGAGATCGTCATCGAGGACTGGTGCATCGGCTGCGGCCTCTGCGCGAAGCAGTGCCCCTATGGAAACATCAACATGCACCCGGTCGAGACCGAGGTGGACGACCCGGAGAACCCGGGGCGAAAGAAGGCGGAGATGAAGTCGAAAGCGGTCACCTGCGACCTCTGCGCCGGGGCAAGCGAGCCGAGCTGCGTCTATGCGTGCCCCCACAGCGCCGCCATCCGCGTGGAGCCGCAGGAATTCTTCACCTCCCGGATCGCGGGCCTTCCCAAGGACCATGCTCCTCGACGCCCGACATAGGCCCTGGATCCACGCCACCGCGTGGCTCACCGTGGCGTCCGCCGCGGTGTACGTCCCGTACCACCTCCGGTCGGTCAACGGCCCGGGCGGCGGGACCGCGGTGGGACTCTCGTTCGGGATCGCGGCCTTCGCGCTCATGCTCTTCGCGGGCCTCCTGGGCGCGCGCCGACGGGTCCCCTCGTGGCGGATCGGACGGCCGGAGCACTGGATGCGCGGCCACCTCTGGCTCGGCCTCCTCACGGTCCCCCTCACGCTCCTCCACGCGGGCTTCCGGACGGGCGGTGCGCTGACCGTCTCGCTCCTCGTCCTGCTCGGCCTCGTCACCGTGAGCGGGATCCTGGGCGTGATCCTCCAGCAGATCCTGCCGCGGGTGATGACGGCGCGCGCGCCGATGGAGACGATCTACGAGGAAATCGGCCACGTGCTGGCGCAGCTCCGGGCCGAGGCCGACCAGCTCGTCTCGGCGGTCGCGGGCCCGCTCGGCGTCGAGGCGCCGCCGGCCGAGCCCGTCACCGTCGCCGCGGCCCAGAAGGCGGCGAGGGCGGGCACGACCCCCGCGTCGAAGACGGCGCCCCCGGCCTCGCCCGTCGAAGGTTCGCTGCCGCTCAAGGAATTCTACCTGGGCCGCGTGCGCCCGTTCCTCGGGGCCGGTGTGCGCGGAAGCCCGTTCGCGAACCCGCTCCGCGCATCGGCCGCCTTCTCGTCCACGCGGATGCTGCTCCCCCCGGCGCTGCACGAACTGCTGAAGGACCTCGAGGTCATGTGCGAGGAGCGCCGTCAAATCGCGGCCCAGGAGCGGATCCACCGCTGGCTCCACGGCTGGCTGCTCGTCCACATCCCGCTCTCGTACTCGCTGCTCCTCCTCGTCGCCGTCCACGCGTTCCAGTCGGTGAAATACTGATGAGAAAATCCAAACTCCCAAATCCCAATAAAATCCCAACGCCCAAATCCCAAGGGACCCGGGAGGCGGTCGCGTTGGGAGGCCGGTGTGACACGGTTGGTGTTTGGGCTTTGGGATTTCATTGGGATTTGGTTCTTGGGATTTCCTGATGGCCCTTTTGAGAGACGCCAAGGCCCGGGCCAAGAGGATCGACCTCGCCTACTTCCGCCGGCTGCACCCGTTCCGGCGGTGGAGGCGGATCCTCTCGATCGCGGCGCCCGTCGCGGCGGCCGCCTGGATCGCGGCGATGGCCGCGCGCGGCGACGAGCGGATCTACAACAGCGGCGCCCTCGCGGCGCGCCACTCGATGCTCGAGACGAAGTGCACCTCGTGCCACGCGACGCCCTGGGCCATGCGCTACACCGACCCGGCGGGATGGCAGGAGAAGCTCGACCAGGCGTGCCTGAAGTGCCACGACGGGCCGGTCCACCACCTGAACGCGACGGGATTCGCGCGCGGACCCAAGGGGCACGAGACCGCCGCCCGCTGCTCGCAGTGCCACGTCGAGCACAAGGACGCCCCGCGGCTCGCCAGGGTGGGCGACCGGAACTGCACGACGTGCCACGCCGACCTGAAGACGAACGGGCGCGAGCCCCATCCCGCGGCGTGCCCCGTCGGCGCCGGCCACGCGATCCACGCCCGCATCGAGCGATTCGACCGCGGCCACCCGGAGTTCGCGCTCCTCGAGAAGAAGGCCCCGGACCCATCGGTCGTCTCGTTCAACCACGCGGTCCACCTCCACCCCGACACCGCGCCGAAGCGCGAGCTCATCCAGTCGCAGCTCAAGAAGATCTCCGGGAAGCGCGGCGTGGAAGGCGCGGCGGACGGGACGCTCGCGCTCGGCTGCGCCTACTGCCACACCCCGACGCCCCCCGGCGCGTACATGGCCCCTCTTCTCTACGAGACGCACTGCATGGACTGCCACGCGGTCAAGCTCAAGGACGAGCACGTGCCCCACCGTGCGCCCGACGTCGTCCGCGACTTCCTCCGGAGCCGGCTCGCCGCCACGGCGAAGGGCCCCGACGCGCTCGCGGAGCAGGTGACCGAGGCCGAGATCCCGCTCTACACGTCCGACCCCGACGGCTGCATGAAGTGCCACAAGACCGACCTCGGCCCGAACTTCCCCGCCGCGCCGCCCGTCGTCTCGCGCACGGGCCTCCGGCCCGGGACGGACGGCGCCCCGCGCCGCTGGTTCGCGCACGCGACGTTCAACCACGAGGCCCACCGCGAGCTGCGCTGCCTCGAGTGTCACGCGGCCGCCGACGGGAGCCGGCTCACGTCCGACGTCCTCATGCCGTCGCAGGGGCTCTGCGTCCGCTGCCACGGGCCGGCCGGCGGCGTGGCCTACACCTGCGCGACGTGCCACCTCTACCACGACAAGTCGCGCGAGCGGCCGGCCGAGGGCCGGCTCCGCGTCGGCGACGTCGTGAAATAGTCGGCGTTTCCCCCCCACACCCCGCGCCGACCCGCTTTCTACCAGGCGGAGGACCACCCATGCTCATCCGCCCCCTCGCCGTCGCGCTGCTGATCGCCTGGGGCCAGGCGGCCCCGAAACCGGTCCCCAGGGAGGGGCTCTCGTGGCTCTACCCGGGCGACGTGGGGCTGTAACGCGACCCGCGCGTCCTCTTCGTGGAAGACTTCGAAAGCGAGCCCAAGACCGCGGGCTGGATGAAGCCGGAGGGCTGGTTCGCCGGCGTGAAATTCGAGCCCGGCTCGGAGATGGAGCTGACCGACCAGGTCCCGGCCGCCGGCGGAAAGCGGTGCCTCCAGTACAACCTGAAGACGGGCAAGAAGAGCGCGGGCGGAATGTTCCGGCTGCTGAAGCCGAGCGAGTGCATCTATCTCCGGTACTACCGGATGTTCGAGAAGGCCTGGGAGTGGCCCAAGGGGTACGGACCCCACGACACGGGCCTCTATGCATTCTCGGGCGAGTTCAAGGCGCCGACCGACACGGAACTCCACGTGCTGGTCGACTTCACGATGGGCGCCGACACGCTCGTCGGGGTCGGGAGCCCGCGCCAGCAGGTGAAAGAGTGGGAGGCGTTCATCAAGAAGAACGTCGGGACGAATCCCGTCGTCGGAAGCGCCCTCCCGTGGAACCGGGCGAAGCCCGACAAGATCGAGCCCATGAAGTGGCACTGCGTGGAGGTCATGGTGAAGCTGTCGAAGCCGGGCCAGAAGGACGGCGCGATCAAGCTCTGGGTCAACGGGAAGCTCGTCAGCGAGGGCGACGGCCTCCCGCTGCGCGACGCCGATCACGCGGACCTCATGCTCAACCTCTTGTTTGTCGGGGCATACTTCCATCCGGGATCGCCCAAGGACCAGTCCCACTGGATCGACCAGGTCGTCGCGGCGACGGAGTACATCGGCCCGATCCACCCCACTGCGACCAAGTGAATTCCACGGAGAACCGTCGATGAAACTTCTTGCCTCGGCCCTGGCCGGGCTCGTCCTCCTCGTCCCCGCCCGCCAGGACAATGCCGCCGGGCGGCACGCGCGCGTCGTGGAGCACCTGAAGAAAACCGCCGCGGAGATCTCCGCCCGGTGCCTGGCGGACATCCGCACCCTCGAGGACTGGAAGGAGCGGCGCGGGACGCTGCGGCGCGAGCTCCTCTCCATGCTCGGGCTCGATCCACTGCCGGGACGGACGCCGCTCAAGGCGGAAATCAAGGGGACGCTGGAGCGCGCGGACTACCGGATCGAGAAGGTCGTCTACCAGTCCCTGCCGGGGCTCTACGTGACCGGGAATTTCTACCTGCCGAGGAAGCCCGCGCCGCCCCTCCCAACCGTGCTCTACGCCTGCGGTCACGCCCCGCATCCCCTCGGCGCCAAGTGGAACTACCAGGACCGCGCGATCTGGTTCGCGGAGCATGGATACGCGTGCCTCATCCTCGACACGCTGGAGTTCGGCGAGGTGGCGGGGATCCATCACGGCATCCACGACCAGAACCTCTGGAACTGGCTCTCGATGGGCTACACGCCGGTGGGGGTCGAGGTGTGGAACGCGATGCGCGGCGTGGACTGGCTCGAGTCGCGCCCGGAGGTCGACAAGAGCCGCATCGGCATGACCGGGATCTCGGGAGGCGGCGCCGTCACGTGGTTCACCGCGGCGGTCGATGAGCGGATCGCGGCGGCCGCGCCGGTCTGCTCGACCTACACGTTCGGCTCGCAGGCCGCCCACTGGGTGGCGTCGGGCCAGTGCGACTGCATCTACGTCCACAACACGTTCCTCCAGGACTTCCCCGTCGTCGGCGCGCTCATCGCCCCGCGCCCGCTCCTCATCTGCAGCGGGCGGAAGGACCCGGACTTCCCGCCCGACGGCTACCACGAGGTCTTCCGCCACGTGAAAAAGATCTACGACCTCCACGGCGGGCCGGACCGCGCGAAGGAGGTCGACGACGACGTGGGCCACAGCGACATCCCGCTCTTCCTCAAGGAGGCGCGGCAGTGGATGCAGCGCTGGCTGAAGAACGACGCCGCTCCCCTGGAGATCGAGCCCGCGAACAAGGAGCGCCGCGAGTCCGCCCAGGACCTCGCCTGCCTTCAGAAGTGGCCCCCCGACGCCGTCAATTCCAGGATCCACGATCTCTTCATTCCCGCCGCCCGGGCCGGGAAATGGACGACGCTTGCGGACTGGTCCGCGCGTCGGGAGGCGCTGGTGAAGGAGCTGAAGGAGAACGTATTCCGCGCATTTCCCCGCGAGAAGATCCCCTTTGAGACGCAGGTCGGAAGGGACAAGGGCGGATGGGCCGCGCAGTACGCGGACTACAAGGAAGTCACCTTCGAGACCGAGCCCGGGGTCCCGGTCCGCGCGCGGCTCCTCAAGCCGCGCACGCTCACGGCCGAAACGCCGCTTCTCCTCTGCGTCAAGCGCCCGGAGGACACGATCCATCCCCTCGACCTCGACGAACTGCTGCCCCTCCTGGGCCGCGTCACGGTTCTCATCCTCTATCCGCGCCTGACCGAGCGCCCGGTGACCCCGTTCGAGCGCGCGGAGTTGGAGCGGTCCTCCTCCTGGATCGGGCGGACGGTCGCCTCCATGCAAGTCTGGGACATCCTCCGCGCCGTCGAGTGGGCCGTCGCTGAGGAGAAGGTCCCGATGTCATCGATCACGGTCCACGGCAAGGGGGAGACGGGGATCCTCGGCCTCTACGCCGGCCTCTTCGACAGCCGGATCCAACAGGCGATCCTGGTCGATCCCCCGGACTCCCACCGACAGGGCCCGGCCCTGCTGAACGTGCTGCGGGTGACGGACATCCCGGAAGTCGCGGCCGCTTTCGCCCCGCGCCGCCTCGTCATCCTCGGCAGGAATCCCGCGTCATTCGAATACGCGAAGGCGATCTACGGACTTCACGGCCAGGCGGACAGGCTGGTGGGCGCGGGGAGCTTGCCGGAGGCGATGGAGGCCTGGAAGTACTAGCGAACTCCGTCGAACGGGTTGCGCGGGAACTTGACGTAGGGGAGCTGCACGCCGCGGACGGTGAAGTTGTCGCACCGCAGCGCCGCCGGCGGCTCGAAGCCCGTCGCGCCCGCCGCCGCGACCATGTCGTCCTGGTCCACGCCGTCGCCGCTCACTCCGATCGCGCCGACGAGCACGCCGCCCTTGTAGAGCGGGATCCCGCCCGGAAAGATCGTGATCCCGTCGCCGTCCGTCGCGTCGCCCGTGACGCCGGGCGTGAGATCGAGCCCCGGGATCCCCGCGCCGAGGCCGCCGGGCAGCGCGTCCTGGACCCCGAAGAGCGGGCCGGGCGGCGTCCCGTCGATCCCGGGCGGATAGAACGGCTGCGCCATGAAGCCGACGGCGCGCGTCGTGACCGCCGTGCCGGGCGGAAGCCCCGCGATCGGCTCGCCGAGCGCCGCCGTCGCGGTCCCGTCGCTGTACGCGACGGCCGTGCGCGCCTTCTGGACGGCGATGTCCAGGCTGAACCGCGTGTTGTCCGCGGGC
>JBGPCZ010000077.1:0-27358 GCA_041482015.1 Planctomycetota bacterium
CACTGGAAGGGAGCGCTCGGTCGCCGCGCGCGACCCGAGGTGCTCGATCGCGTCGCCGCGGGACCCGTCAGGGGGATCACAATTCGAAACTGAATGGCGACTTTACGTAGTATCACGATGGACCTTACGCTGTAGGACTAATACGCTCTCCTCCACTTAACGGAGGCCGGAGCCGTAGGATATCCATGCTCCGCTTCACCGCCGTCCTCCTGCTCGCCCTCCAGGCCGCCGACGGCCCTCTCATCCATTCCATGGACGACCTCAAGGTTCGCGACCCGGAGAAGAAGGCGCACTCGGAGATCGTGGAGGGGAAAGTCGGGAAGGCCGTCAAGTTCAGCTTCGAAGAGGGCTCCTCGGGAGCCTTCTGCATCACGCCGATCCGGGCCACGGCCGAATGGGACCAGGCCGCCGGCTTCTCCTTCTGGGTCAAGGGCGACGGCTCGAAGCACTTCGGCGGGATCCAGTTCATCTGGAACGAGGATTATGCCGCCCGGTACGACTTCATGTTCCCGATCGACGGCACGGACTGGCGGAAGATCACGGTCGCGTGGCGCGATCTCGTGCCCGTGATGTCGTCGGTCAACTCGAAGCCGCTCGACCCCAAAGGGGGCAACGCGCCCTCGAAGCTCTCCGGCCCCTGGTTCGGCAAGTGGTGGTATTGGAAGGATTACCCCGCGCACTCCTACGCGATCGACGAGATGCGCCTCGAGCCGAAGATCGCGCTCGACGCGGGGCTGTATCTCCCCACGGGCGCGCCGCTGGAGCGCGTGCTCGCGAAGCTCAAGGCCGGAAAGCCGGTGACGATCGTGACGATGGGCGACTCGCTCACCGACACGCGCCACTGGGCGAACCGCCAGGTCAACTGGCCGGCGCTCCTTCTGAAGAAGCTCAAGGAGAAGTACAAGGTGGACGCGAAGATCGTCAATCCCGCGATCGGCGGCACCGAGCTCCGCCAGAACCTGGCCCTCATCCCACGATGGCTGGCCGAGGCGCCGGAGCCCGACCTCGTCACCGTCTGCTTCGGCGCGAACGACTGGGAGTCGGGCATGCGGGGCGAGATGTTCCGGGAGACGTGCCGGGATGCGATTGACCGGGTCCGCCGGGCGACACACGGAAAGTCGGACGTCCTCTTCATGACGACGGTGCCGTCGCTCGAGAAGTGGACGACGCGGGACGAGCTCGGCGTGGCGGCGCGCGCCGCGGCGTCGGAGCGGCACGCGGGGCTCGGCGACACGGAGAAGGCCTTCCACGCCGTCGCCGAGGGCGACCGGGCGAAGCTCTACTGCAACGACAAGGTGCATCTCGATCCGCCCGGCCACGAGGGGGTGGCCGCCACGGTCGTGGCCGCGATCGAGTCGGCCGGCAAGTGACGTTCAGCGCGATGCCTTGAGGTAGAGCACCGCGTCGCCGGCGAACGGGGCGGTAAACGCGCGGCTTCCGGCCCCGACCGTCAGCGTCCCGGTGGACGCGACCGT
Source organism: Planctomycetota bacterium (assembly GCA_041482015.1). Lineage (GTDB taxonomy): Bacteria > Planctomycetota > MHYJ01 > MHYJ01 > JACPRB01 > JACQFK01. The sequence goes on from JBGPCZ010000077.1 coordinate 1,476, forward strand.
ACCGGCGGCAGGATCGAACCATTCGAACGCATACGTCCCGGCCACCAGGGTCACCGTGAACTCCTTCCCCGGCGCGGGCTGGTACACCACGTACTCGGACCCCGCGCAGGCCAGGCAGTATGCCGTCGACGAGAGCTCGTTCTGCGGCGTCATCGCCGCGAGGTTCACCTTCCGGGCGTAGGTCAGGGTCCGGCCCATCGCCTTCCGGATCGTGTCCCAGTAGGGATCGACCTGGAGGCCGAATTTCGAATCGCGCGGGTCGGTCCCGACCGGGCTGTTCCGTTCGTCCCTCTTGTCGAGGTAGGGATCCATGAAGAGCGGCTGGTTTCCCCGGACGAAGTTCTTCCAGACCCACGCGCGCTGCGCGTCGAGCCCCGCCTTCTTGAGCCCGGTCCAGTAAAACGAGTGATCCGTGTCGTTCAGGATCACTTTCTTCCCGGTGGCCGCGGGCGGGTTGGAGTCGTAGCCGTCCGCGTTGTTGGGGGAGATCCAGTCGGCGGGGCTCGCGAAGAGCCGCGCGTTGGACCCGTCCTTGTACTCCACGGTGAACCCCACGGGATGCTGCCTCGGCTTCGTCGCCTCGTACCGGTGGATGAACTCGATCATGTGGACCTGCCAGGCGGTCGAGTAGCCCCCGCTCTCGTTCGAGATCTCGTAGAGGACGTTGTCGAGGTCGTTCACGGTGTCGATGATCTTCCGGACGTAGGCCTCCTGTCGGGCGGTGACGGCGGGGATTTCGAGCGTATGGGCCTTGAAGCCGCCGCCCGCGTCGACGCCGTTCACGTTGTTGGCGCCCTCCAGCGGAAACCCGTCCTGGCCGTTCCGGGCCATCTCCACGGCCCATCCCTGGAAGAGCATGATCGAGACGTAGATGCCGCGGTCGCGCGCGAGGATCAACCGCGACCGGACACGCTCGAAGTAGGCCGGGTCGAACCGGTCGAGGTCGAACTTCGGTTTCCCGTCCGTGGCGTTGCCGGGGCCGGTCCGCTTCCAGATGAACGGGTCCCAGAAGTAGACTCGCGGGCCGATGTTGTGGGTCGAGCGGGCGAGCTCCCACGTCCAGCCGCGGAAGAAGTTGTGGTTGTACGCGGCGAGGAAATCGAGGTACTTCCCGTAGTCAAAAGGGACCGGCGGGTCGGTCGTCCCGCCGTCGGTCGCGAAGTTCTTCCAGGTGTGCGACCCCGTGAGATAGATCGCCTTGCCCGAACCGTCGGTGAAGTAGCGCGGGTTGTCCCGGTGGACTCGGAGCGGGCCGGTCGCGCCGGGCGGCGCGGCGCACGCCGCCAGGAACAGAGTGGCCGCGAGGACAAAGATACTTGGCGGATTTTGCATGATCGGCGACCCTCGGCGGCTCCCCGATGGATACTACGCCCGCCGGAGTCTTATGATCTTGGAAGGGACCGCTAGGGGCCGACGATATCGAGCAACCCTTCGACGACGCGATTGACCTCCTCTTCGACCAGGCGCCCAAGCTTGGTCCCAAGCCGGTCGGTCGAGAGCGTACGGATCTGGCTGATCTTGACCCAGGCTTTCGCGCCAGATGGGCGACGGCGTAGACCACGATCTCGCTCTCGGTGACTTCGTAGGCAACCCCATACGGGAAGCGAGAGAGCAGGAATCGCCGGAGACCGTGAGTTTCCGGCATCCCGGGCCAGAGCGACCATGTGTTCGGAGATTCAGCGATCAGGGTGAAGGCTCTTTCAAGCTCTTCAAGAAAGTCTCGTCCAAGACCTTCCTGACGAGATTCGTACCAGTCGGCAACCGACTCAGCCTCTCGATCGGCTTCGGGGTGGGAGCGGATGGGGGGCACTATTTCCCGGCCGAAAGTCGCTTCAAGATGCGGGCTCGGGTGTCCTTCCAGTCAACCAGTTTCACGGACCCGTTCTTGACTTCACGGACGCGACGCTCGATCTCGCGAACCCACGCTTCGGCGGCGCCTTCGTCGGCGGGTCCGTCAAGGCTTGCGATAATTTCGTGAGCGAGCTGCGCCCGCTCATCGGGGGGCAGTGCCAACGCCTGTTCTCTCAATTCCTTCTTCGTCATGGCCCAATTATAGCGGGGGTCTTACCTTCATCGCAACGCCCCATCCAGTGAAGATCGCCGCCTGTGAACAGGTGTGGCATGCCATGAGCAGGCTCGCGATAACGGGCCGAGTGGAATGGCTCCCCGGGCAGGGCTCGAACCTGCAACCTTGCGGTTAACAGCCGCTCGCTCTACCATTGAGCTACCGGGGAATTCGAGAAGCGGCCAGACGATTATAGGCGGGCTCTCTGGACGGTCAAGGGGAAAGGATTCCCCGCACGAGCGCAACCGAAACATGACAATCGCGTCCGCCCATGACTTCTTCACTCAATGGGTCCGGCCCCGCGCCGGCACCATCGACCAGGACGTCGGGGCCCTCCGCGAGGCGCTCGCCGAGATGGGGCGCCGCGGACTCCTCGGGATGCGCGTCCCCCGCGAGTCCGGCGGGCTTGGCCTCGAGCCCCTCGAGTTCCGGCGCATCCAGGAGGCGTCGGCCCGCGCGAGCGGCGCCCTCGCGTTCCTCGAGAGCCAGCACCAGAGCGCCTGCGGCCTTGTCGCGCGAAGCGGCAACGCGCCTCTCCGCACCCGGCTCCTCCCGCGGCTTGCCCGCGGCGAAGCCACCTCCGCCATCGCCTTCTCCCATCTCCGCCGCAAAGGACCGCCGGCCGTCACCGCGACCCCGTGCCCCGGCGGATGGCGGCTCGCGGGCCACCTGCCGTGGGTCACCGGCTGGGGGCTCTTTTCGCACTGCGTCACCGCCGCCACGATCCCCGACGGCCGGATCCTCTTCGCCGCGCACGAACTCGCCGGGTCGCCGCACCTCCGCCCCTCCGCACCCCTTCAGCTCGCCGCGATGTCGGTCACTCAAACCGTCACCGTCGAGGTGCAGGACCTCTTCATCCCCGAGTCGGACGCCGTCGACGTCCACCCGGCCACGTGGATCCAGGAGAACGACAAGATCGCCGTGGCGCTCCAGTCGCCGCTCGCGCTCGGATGCGCGCAGGCCGGGATCGACGTGCTGCGCGACGCGGGCGCAACCGCGGCCGCCGACCGGCTCGAGAAGGAACTCGCCGCGGTGCGCGAGAACGCCTACCGCGCCATGGAGGAGAAGACCGACTTCGAGAAAGGCCTGAAGGCGCGCGCCGCCGCGATCGAGCTGGCCGGCCGCGCGGCCCACGCGGCCATCGTCGCGAGCGCCGGCGCGGGGAACCTGATGTCCCACCCGGCCCAGAGGGTGTATCGCGAGGCCCTGGCGTTCAGCGTCCTCGCGCTCACGCCGCCGCTGCGCGAGGCGACGCTCGCCCGCCTCACCGAGTGACCAGCGCGAGCGGCTTCCCCGACCGGCGCAGCTCGTCCAGGATCCGCAGGTTCGCCTTCGGCATCGCGAGCGCCGAGATCTCGTCGAGTGTCACCCAGCGGCCGGGCGCCTGTCCCTTCCGGTGGAAACAATGATAGGCGTGCAGCTCCACTGAGAAGTGCGAATAGCGGTGCCTCACCAATGTCAGGAACGGCCCCACGTCCACCGAGAACCCCGTCTCCTCCTTGATCTCGCGCCGCAGCGCCCCCTCGTACGTCTCGCCGCGCTCGCGCTTGCCGCCCGGGAACTCCCAGAGACCTCCCAGGAGGCCCTCCTCCTCGCGACGCTGGACGTAGACGCGGTCGCCCTTCCAGATCACGCCGATCGCGACCTCCTGGTGGGGAATCTCTTTCTTCGGCTTCTTTGACGGCCACCGCTCCGGGTCGCCGGACGCCCGCCCCTTGCAGTCCGACGCAATCGGACACTCGTCGCACTTCGGCGCGCGCGGCGTGCAGACCCGCTGCCCGAGCTCCATCAACGCCTGGTTGTAGTCGCCGGGATTCCCGCGGGGCGCCGGCGCCTCCGCGACCTCCGCCGCCTCGAGACGCGACAGGACGCGGCGCACGTTGCCGTCGAGGACCGCCACGCGCTCGCCGTGGGCGATCGACGCGATCGCCGCCGCCGTGTACGCCCCCACGCCGGGCACCGCGCGCCAGTCCTCCGCGGCGCGAGGAAGCGCCTTCATCGACTTCGCCGCCTTGTGGAGGTTCCGCGCCCGCGCGTAGTAGCCCAGGCCCTCCCACGCCTTGAGCACGAGGTCGAGCTCCGCCTTCGCGAGCGCGCGGACCGTCGGAAATCGCTTCATCCATCGCTCGTAGTACGGGATGACGGTCGCGATCTGCGTCTGCTGGAGCATGACCTCGGAGACCCAGATGGCATAGGGATCGCGGGTGCGGCGCCAGGGGAGGTCGCGGGCCCCCTTTCGGAACCACGCGAGAAGACGTTTCACCTGCACGCGGACATTGTGGCGGGGGGCGGGGGGACTGACAAGGAATGGTCGTCGAGGCGCGGGACCCGGGGAGGAGTGTTTCCTCCGTTCCGCGTCCCGCGCCCCGCGGCCTTATAGGCTCAGGCGGGCGGCTTTCCGGCCATGAGAGTGGTCAGGCGCTCGTTGAGGGCCTCGCGGCTGTACGGGCCTTCGTAGCGCGCGACCTCCTCCCCGTCGCGAAAGACGAGCAGCGTCGGGACCGCCTGCACGCCCAGCTCGTCCGTGATCGACGGGTTCTCGGAGACGTCGATCTTGCAGAACTCGATCTTCCCTTCGAGCGTCTCGCTCACCGCGTCCAGCTCCGGCCGGAAGTGGTCGCACGGGATCGAGCAGTAATCCAGGAACGCGATCGCCACGAGCCCCTCGGACTCGAGGACGCGCTGCTCGAGGCCCTGGTCGTTCAGGTCTTTCACCATGTGAGGAACCCTCCACTCTCTCCGCAAAGGCAAAAGACTATATCGGCGATTCGCGGCAGAACTTTAGAGTCGGCGCGGATTCCGCGCGAACCGCGGCGCGCCTTCGAGCGTCCAAGGCATCATGAAAAAGATCAACCGTCGCGACTTCATCGCCGCCGGCGCCGGCGGACTGGCTGCTCTCGGGATGCGCCCGCAGGACGACGACGGCCTGGTCGTCCACGAATGGGGCGTCGTCACCGTGATCGGCGGGACGTCGCACTCGTCGCTGAGAACCGCCGGGTGCAAACGCAGCGGCGCGACGGAAGTCGACCCGGGTCTTCCCCCGTTCGTCCTCACGTGGGACCGCTTCGTCGGCAACAACATCGACCTGAACGGCGACTTCGTCTCGGTCCGAAAGCCGATCCTCTATTTCTATTCCAAGAAGCGGATGACGGCGTCGGTGCGGGTGTCGGTCCCCACGGGCGCGCCCGCCGCGTGGTGGCCTCCCGGCGCGACCTACTCGCCGCGGCCGGACTACCATGGTCCCAACCGGCTCGGGAAGCGCGGCCCCAAGTTGAAGGAGATCCAGGCGCGCGACGGGTCCCTCCGCTGGGAGGCCCTCGAGATCGATCCGGGAAAGCAGGGATTCCAGGACGCGGAAGGGTGGTGGGAAACCGCCCGGAAGACCGACGCAACGCCCGTCGCCTCCGGGAAGAGGGCCGAGAAGTTCCTTTTCTACGACGCCCTCGTCACCTACGACCCCGGTGTCGACGTCGACTGGAAGAAGGGCGGCAAGGTCCGGTTGAAGAACTCATCGCCGGACCCCTTCCGCCACCTCTTCGCCGTGCGCGTGAAGGAGGGCGAGGTCTCCTTTGCGTACCTGCCCGAGCTGAAGGCCGGGGCGGCCGCCGACCTTTCGATCCAGAAGGGGACGCCCGGGACGATGGCCAAGACACTGGTGGAATCCGGCCTTTACCCGAAGGAAGCGGACGGCCTCGTCGAGATCTGGCGAGAGGAGTTCTTCTCGATCGACGGCACCCGCGTCCTCATGGTCGCCTCCCGCGAGGCGTACGACCGGCTCCTGCCGATCGAGATCACGCCCGTCCCGAAGGAGCTCCGGCGCGTGCTCGTCGTCCAGCTCGAATGTCTCGACGAGGAGCGGCGCGAGGAGGTGGCGAGACTGATCGAGGGCCTCGGGGCGGAAGGGCTGGACGAGCGGGCCACGGCGGCCGCGAAGCTCCGCGCGATCGGCCTGCCCGCGGAGGCGCAGATCCGGTCCGCGATGGAGAAGGCGAAGGACCCGGAGATCAAGGCACGGCTGCAGGACCTTTTGAAGCGCTGAGCGGAACGCCGAGCCTGAGCCCGGTCAGTTCAGAGATTCTCGAGGCCAGGACCGCGGCGTCCTCCCTGCCCGGGCATCCCAATGAAGTCTCGAGCCCATCCGGCTTCCGCAGGAGAACCTCTCCACGTTTTGCCCGGACGGATGCGAATCCCTCGATCGACACCTGCCTCTCCTTCACACCGATCGGAGTCCTCACCGTAACGAGAATGGCTCGGGCTGAAGGATTCACCGTGAATCCCGTCCTCGACCAGATCGTCCGGAGAGAGGTGTAGATCTGCACCAGGCCCACAAGCGCCATCATGACCACGAACATCCCGAGGGCAAGGAGCAGTTCCGCCCAGCGCACCCCGTAAAGGAGGTGCAGTTTCACCCGGGCGACGGCGATTCCTATCGAAATGGCCACGAACCCAAAGCCCAGGAGGAGCGTCCCCGCCGACCTCAGGCGCATTCTCGGGGATGGGGTCGTGAGTTCCGTGCGACCATCGGGCAAGGTCCTCTCGGCCAGGAGACCCTTGTGATCTGCGGATCGACCTTCGTCCGTCACCCTTCACCCACGACAACTCTTGAAGGTTCTCGGCGACTCTGCGCCTGGTTCACTTCCACTCCCGCTCCAGCTCGCCCTCGATGAGCGACGGCGGGACGTTCCCGAAGGCGAGGAAGCGCTCGTGGAAGCCGCGGAGCGTGAACCGCGGGCCGAGCTTCTCCCTGAACTTCGCGCGGATCCGGTGGATCTCGAGCATCCCGAGGAGATACGACGGGAAGTAGGTCGGCATCTTCGTGTAGTCGGTCACGCTCCCCTCGGCCTGCTCCTTGTTCATGCGGACCTTCTCGACCAGGAACTTCACGGCGTCGTCGTACGTGATCTTCCCCGTGTGGAGCGAGACGTCGAGGATCACCCGCGCGGCGCGCTGGAGCCGCCAGTTGAGCTGCATCAGCCGCTCTTTTGGATTCGTGAAGTAGCCGGTCTCGTACGCGAGCTCCTCGCAGTAGAGGCCCCAGCCCTCCGAAAGGATCGACGCGTCGTTCAGCTTTCGTATCTTCGACCGGATGTCCTTCGCGTAGACGAACTGCAGGTGGTGGCCCGGGTAGGCCTCGTGCCACACGGTGCCGGGGATGTCGTAGACGTTGTGAGCCGCGAGCTGCCGTTCCTGCGCGTCGGCGTCCCGGGACTTGTCGACCGGCGTCACGTAGAAGTGGCCGGTCCGCGCGGCGTCGAGCGGGCCGGGCCGCGAGTAGGCCGCGTAGGGGACCGAGCTCCGCGCGAACGCGGGGGTCTCGACCACCTCGAGCTTCTCCCACGCGGGGATCCCGACCAGGTCCTTGTCGACCAGGAACTGCCGCGCCTTGGCGCACTCCTTCGTGTAGGCCGCGACCAGCTCGTCCGCCTTCGGATGGTCGTGCTTCATCTTCTCGAGCACGTCGGGCCAGTCCTTCGCGATCGCCTCGAGCATCCGGATCGTCGCGTCGAACTCGCGCCGGCCGATCTTCTCGAGCTCGTCGGCGCCATACCCCAGAAAGTGGTCGTTCCGAAGGTGGAACTCATAAGACTCCTTCCCGATCGCGAAGGGCCCGTCCGAGCGCGGGAGGAGCGTCTCCTTGAGGAACTTGAGATGCTCCTGGTAGGCGGTCCTCGCCGTGCCGACGAGCGCCGCGTCGGCATCCTTGAGCTCGTCGAGGAACTCGATCGTCCCCTGCGTGTCCTCGATCGCCGACTCCGTCCAGGCGCGCGGCGGCCGGCGGAGCATCGCGCGGACCTCGCCGATCATCGCCGGGATGCCGCGCAGCCGGTGGTTGATGTTCGCGAGGCGCTCCGCGCGGGGCGCGTAGTCCTTGACCAGCATGTCATAGAGGACCGAGACGGCGCCCAGGGGCAGCGACGGCATGTCGGCGCGCGCGTCGCGCCGGCGGTACTCATGCTGCTGAGAGAGGAGGTCGGAGCGCCAGAGCCGGGCGTCCAGCGAGTCGTCGGGGACGAGCGCGAGATACCGGTCGACGAGCTCGATCCGGGCCTTCCATGACGCGTCGTCGTACCGGGTCAGGAGGCCGTCATGGTCGTGGATGCCGATGGAGGTGCCCCACTCGGGGTCGAGCTTCGCGCGGTCCGCGAGGTAGACGTCGTAGAGGCTGGCGAGCTTCGGGGAGACGTCCTGCGGCATCGCGCACCCGCACAGGAGAAGGAGGGCCGGCCACCGGGACATGGGCGCCATCGAACCACCCGGGGCGCGCCTTGTCAAAGGTTGGTTCGTGGGATAGAGTACCTCTGTTCAAGGAGGGGCGGAATGGCCAAGACGCTCGAAGTTCCCTACAGCCACGGTGACGTGATCGCGATCACCGGCACGGGGACGAAGGTGATCATGTGGATGAAGGACGCCAACGGCGTCGTCCGCGGGCTGCTCCTGGACATCACCGACCCGTCCAACCCGACCGTGGGCAAGGACGAGATCATCGTGCGCCGGAAGACCGAGGGCCAGGTCCGGAGGAAGAAGCTCCCGCCGGTCGGCAACCCCCTGCCCAGCTCCATGGCGCCGCCCACGCGATAAGCCGGGCTAAAGGACTTCCGCCAGCGCCACCAGCCGGCTCTTCTCCTTCAGCGACTTCGCCCCCGCGTGGATGATCGCCGTCACTTCCAGGATCTCCGGGTGGGGGATCGGTTCCTTCTTCGTCTTCACCATCTGGCGGAACGTGTCGGCCATGCGGTACATCTCGTAGTGGTGGCCGTGCCAGAAGTCGCCCTCGATGGCGGGCGTGAACTCGTAGCGCTTCTTCTGGAAGTGCACGAGGGTCTGGCAGTAGGAGCCGCTGATGTCGGGCCGCCCGTACCAGATCTCGGCGGGCGCGCGGTCGGCGTACGTGACGAGACCGTGCGCGGCGGCCTCTTTTGAGTAGAGGCTGACCGCCTCGACTCCCGGACCGCAGAGGGTCATGACCGTCCACGCCGGGTGCTGGCCGTAGATGAACCAGCCTTCGGGCGAGTAGCCGCCGGCCATGCTCGCGAGGACGTATTCGAGCTTCCCGAACTCGCCGGAGTCTCGCAGGCGGAGCGCGTGCTCCATGCCGAACTCATGGCGAAACAGGCTCGACGACATGATCGGCGCGTTGTGCTTCCGCGCCAGTTCCAGGATCTTCCGCGTCCCCTCGACGCTGCCGCCGATCGGCTTGTCGCAGAAACAGGGGAGGCCCTTCTCGAGGGCGGGCGCGACCAGGTCGAAGTGATCGTCGCCGCGGCCCGACGCGTCGCCCAGCCAGACGGCGTCGACGTTTTCGACGAGCTCCTTCAGGGAGCGGGCCGGCTTCACACCGGGGAACGCCTCCGTGAACGGCGCGATCGCGGACGGATCGGCATCGTAGTAGTGGGTCAGCTTCGTGTCGGGGAAGGGCCATCCGTTGAATGCATGCTTCGGATTGCGGACGACCTTCCGGAAGAAGTCGGCGCTGCCGGGATCGAGGTATTTCTTGATCGCGTCGAGGTTGCACTCGGGGTGCAGGTACTGCGCGAAGTGCCACGTGTGCCCGTTGGTCTTCTGCGGCTTGCCGCCGATGCTCGCGGAGATGACGCCGATGCGCAGGGTCTCCTCCCGCCGGGGCGGAGCGGACTCCGCGGAAGCCGCCAGCGCCGCGCCCGCCGCGGCAGCGCCGAGGAGGGCCTGGCGACGGGTAAGGCCGTGGTCTTCCATTCGATCGACCCCGTTAGCGAATTACGGTTTCCACCCGGGAAGAGACACCTGCGCCCTGTAGTTCGACTCGTTGTACGTCGGGTTCCGCACCGGGGCGTAGATCTTCTCCCCTTTGAACGGCGCGTCCTGCGTGTAGATCCAGACCCGCTGCTGGTCCCAGAGGATCACCTCGTCCCGCGCGTCGCCCGTCACGTTCATCACCGCGGCCGCGAGCGTCGGGTGGCCGTCGTCGGGGAACATCACGACGCGTCGCAGATGGCCGTCCACCATGCCGCCCTCTTTGGGATCGCCGGAGAGCAGCAGGAACTCCTGGCCGTCGCCGCGCCAGTTGACCGGCAGGATCAGGCTCCCGCAGTGGATCGGCTCCTCCTGCTGCAGGATGTTCCCGTCGACATCGTAGAGGGTCACGATCCCCGGGTTCTTCCAGAAGTTGATCGACGCGATCTGCAGCCCCGGCATCTCCGGCCGCAGCTTCGCCACCGTCATGTTCTGCGGGTGGCCCACCCGGTGGTGCTTGAGGATGTTCCCCTTGAGGTCGAAGAGAACGAACCCCTCGTCGCTCCCGACCGCGTAGACGCGGATCTCCCCCTTGGGATCCCCGGAGAAGTTTCCGACCGCCAGGCCGTCCGCGTGGTCGAGCAGGTCCGTGTCGTGGCTCCACACCTGCGTCCCCTCGGGCTTCCACATCGCGTAGCCGATGAAGACCTCGTCCTTGCCGTCGCCGTCGACGTCGAACGGGAACGGGAAGTGGCCGAGCTGCCCCGCGCCGGTCCAGAGCGGCTTGAAGTCCTTGTCGTAGACCCAGAAGTAGCGGTAGCGGTCCTTCAGCAGGATCTCCGTGCGCTTCCCTTTCCCCGAGAGGTCGAAGAACGAGATCGAGTCGCCGGCGTTCAGCTCGTGCGGCCGCTCCTTGAGCTCGAACTTCCTCTTCCGGTACTCCTCCGGCACCTCGGGCATCCACATCCACCGCTTCACCTTGCCCGTCTTCCCGTCGAGCACCTGGAGCTTGAAGTCCTTCACGAGGTACACCTCGCCGTCGTGGATCTGGAACGGCGTGTCACTCGTGAGCAACCCGTTCCGGGGATTGGGTTTCCCGACCTGCCAGAGCACCGTGCCATCCAGCTTCACCGCGGTCAGGCAGCTCGCCTCGACGAAGTTGCCCGTGTCGACTTTCGCCACGATCTGGCAGAACAGCATCTCGGGGACGCCGTCGCCGTCGAGGTCGCCGAAGCGGACGTTCCGGCCGCACCCGAAGTCCTTCGTCTCGAACTTCCTCCAGAGGACGGGCTTCGGGTTCGCGGCGCGCGCATCACGCTCCTCCAGGACCCTCCGGGTCATGCGATCCAGCAGCGCGGCCGGGTCCTTCGAGTGGACCTGGAAGTCCTGGAATCTCGAGGGGACGTTCGCCGTCACGCCCGCCTTCCCCCCGGCGATCTCCGAGTCCTCGGCGCTCACCACCAGCTTTCCATCGATGAAGCAGCGGATCTTCGCTCCCTCGTTCTCGACGCGCAGGCGGTACCAGGTCTTCGTGTCGTACGCGAAGTCGGCGGACCCGAGTTCGCGCCAGTCGGAGACCCGGTAGGTCTTCTCGAGCGGCTGCCGCACCGCCAGCCGCGCCTTCTTCCCGCCCTCGAGCACGAAGACGTAGTGATGGCGGTTCGTGTGATAGCGGAAGACGAGCCCCGCCATGTCGTCCTTCGAGAGGGGCTTCACCGAGACCTCGACCGCGACATCGGTCCACTCGGGCGCGCCGGTGACGAACTGCATGGCGTAGTGCTTCACGTTCATGCGAATGTTGTCCGGGCCCAGATGCATCTCGAGGTACGGCTTCCCGTCCTCCTCCTCGCCCTTCGCCCACGCGTCCATGTAGACGAGCGGGTTCTCCCACGGCTCGAGATCCACTCCGCGGCTCGAGAGCCAGTGGTACTCCTGGATCGCCGGGTTCTGCTGGCCCACGGGATACGACAGGAGCCCCGTCGGATAGCGCGAGAAGTCGTCCCGGAAGAGCACGCCGTCCCGGGTCATCAGGCTCGGGGCCGCCCCGGCGCATCCCGCCAGCAGGGCGACCGACAGCATCATCTTTTTCATTTCACCACCTGGAGAGTCACCCGATTCCCGCCCTTCGTCACCGTCACCTTCGGGACCGTCACCCGTCCCGACTCTTCCGCCTTCCCCTCGCCCGACTGGACCTCGCTCCCGTCCGCAAGCGAGACGTTCTTCCAGGTGACTTTCGCCCCCGCCGCGGGCTTGAACTTCTGGCAGCGCCGCGGCGTCACGTCGACCGTGCACTCCAGCTTCGGCGCCTTCGCGTTCAGCCGCAGCACCATCACCCACTTCCCCGCCTCGTCGGCCACCGCCTCGTCCCAATACAGGTGGAGGTTGCTCTGGCCTTCGGGATCGCCGTCGGCCGGGTCGCCGTTGCCCGGCTTGCCGTCCAGGGAACAGTTCGAAAAGGCGGGCAGCGTCCGGTCGAGCCGGACGTCGACCCCGAGCTCGCGCTCGTTCGGATTCGGCCCCGGCAGCATCGCGCGCTGGCCGTGGCCGCCCTGCCCCCAGACGAACACGTGCGGCTGCCTCGCGTCCTGCAGCGCCTGCCAGAAGTCGCGCGCCTGCGGCCAGCCGATCGCCCCGTCGTTCTTCCCGTTCGAGAAACACAGGAGGGGCGCGTCCAGCGCCGGCCGCTCGCGCACGAACCGCGCGTCGTCGAAGTAGTCGAACGCCGCCGTCTTCCCGTCCTGGTACGGCAGCTTCCAGTCGACGCTGCCGAAGACGCGCTCGTAGCTCCCTTTGAACTGCGGCGACCGCGCGGGCGTGTGGACGCCGACCCACGAGACCGACCACGCGACCTGCCCGGCACGGCGAAGCGCGAGGTTGGGCGAGCCCGACCCGCCCATCGAGCTCCCGGCCGTGAAGACGCGCGTCCGGTCGAGCTTCCACTTCGTGCCCGCCCAGTCGAGGAAGGACATCACGCGCGCCTGCGTCGTGTCGCGGACCACGCCCTCCTTCCACGGCTTCCATGTCCCGTTCGCCTCGTGGTACCCGGTCCACCAGTCATAAGGGACCTGGTTCGTCGAGACGAGCACCGCGCCCTGCGCGGCGTCGAACCACCATCCGTAGCCGCCCTCCAGGCTCCCGCCCCAGCAGTGAAGGTGCAGGCCCACCGGCGACGGCTCGACTTTCTTCGGCGGAATCGCGACGAGATAGTCAAAGGGACGCGAGGGGAGGTTCGACGTGGGCGGCGATTCCCACCGCACGAAGTAGTGGAGCGTCGGGCCGTCGACGTACGTGAACGACTTCGGCGTCACGACGCGCTGGAGGACCGGCTCGCCGGGGCCGACCGCCTCGTCGACCGCCTCTTTCGTCGCGTTCCCCGCGTCGAACGTCGAGAAATCCTCCTCGCCGTTCACCGCGACGCTGACGGCATAGTAGACCTTGCCTCCCTGCTTCGGGTTGTGCGCGTAGACGCCCGTGCCGGGCGCGACGGGATCCTTTCCGTCCTCGACGACAAAGCGCGGGACGACGGCGTCGTCCTTGGGCGAGACGCCGTAGAACTCGGGATCCCAGCCCGAGTAGGGCTTCACCTCGTCGACGAGCACGGCCGGCGCGATCGCGCCCCCCGCGAACGGCTGGTCGCTCCGGTAGATCCGGTAAACCAGCTCCGGCTCCACGTGCAAACCGCGCCACCCGGCGAACGTCAACTGTGCGGGCGGCGGCGTCCCGGTCTCGGTCCACGTGAGGATCGTCTGCCCCGCGCGGTGGCGCGCGATGAGGCCGGTCACGCGGGGAACCTTGTTCTTCGCCTTCGCCGAGCACGTCACGTCGAGCCGCGTCCCGATCGGCCGGTATCCGCGGAACTCGGCCATCGCGAAGGTGACCTGCCTTTTCTCGATCGCTGCTTTCACCGCGTCGGTGACATCGAACGACGCGTAGCGCGGCGCGAGAAGCGGGAGCGGCTCGTCGCGGCCCGCGAGGGTGACCTTGACGCCCTTGTCGCGCGCCGCGAAGGCCTCGTTCTCGTCGCGGCCCGGCCGGAAGACCGCGCGGTAGATCGTGACGCCCTTCGGCAGCGCGGTCAGGTCCACCTCGACTTTTTCACGGCCCTGGAGCGTGCCGGGATAGGAGCTCGCCTCGCGCTCGCTGAAGCTGAGCGTCGAGGCGTCCTGGAGGAGAAGCGCCGCGATGATAAGGAATGGCGTCACTTGTCTCCTCCGGGTTCATAGAAGATCACCTCATCGACCCACAGCTCTGACGGCGGGTCCGTGCGGAACTCGATCGCGTGGAACCGCCCGCCCCAGCGGATCGGCAGGGTCATCGAAGCCCAACGGTCCTTCCCCCCCTGCCCCGCAAAGGACTTGGCCTCCTTCGAACCCAGGAGAGTGACTCCCATCAACGGGGCCGCTCCCGTCCACCGGTACTGGAAGCGGAGCGCCGCGGGATCACCGACCTCCCGTTCTCCCCGGAGCCCGAGGAGGATCGCCCCCTCCACCGAGTGCGCCGCCTTCCCCGTCAGCGGCTTCTCGTGGTTCACGATCTCGAAGGTCCCCGGCCACTCCCGGCCCTGGCGACCCGTGTCGAACCACCCGGAAAAGATCACGCGCTTCGGGAACGGCTCCTTCTCGCCGGGGAGCGCCGCGTCGTAGAGCACGATGTCGTCGATGATCAACTCGGCCCCGGGGTCGGTGTAGAACTGGATGTCGTCGATCCGCTCGTCCTCGTCCCCGGAAAGCGGGCCCCCGCTCCCATCGGGCCGTCGCGCCTGCGTCATGTCGACCGCGCACGACTGCCACTCGCCCTGCGGCAGGTCCTCGAGCGTCAGGTGCCGGTGATAGCCTTTGCTGAGGCTGTAGATCTGCACGCGCAGCTGGTGGCATCCCTTCAGCCAGTACCGGAACGAGAGCCGCGGATTCCTGCCCATCGGCGGTCCGGGGACGGGGTTGAAGATGACCGCCGTGAAGATCCGCGACGGATCCCCCATCTTGTCGTCAAAGTCGTGCGCGAGCGTGCCGCGGCAGGCGCGCGTGCTGCCCGGCGAGACGTTTTCCGTCTCGAGCCGCCCCGCCATCCACCAGCGCTTTTCGATGTCGGTCTCGTAGTCCTCGGCGGCGTGGACCTTGTTCGGGAAGCGGCCGCGCTCGACGGGCCGGCTGGCGTTCGCGCCGACCGGCTTCGGCGTCACGTCCCGTGCCGCGAGTCGTCCAAAGAAATCCCCCAGTGCATCCCCCGGATGCGATTCGAAGTCGCCGTCGATCGTGCTCAACGAGACGACCGGCCGCGGCGCGAGCGCCTTCACCAGGTCGGGCAGGTCGAAGCGGCTGAAGACGTTGAACGGGATGAGCCCGGCCGGAATTTCGCGGTCGACCCGGTAATTCGCCTCCTGCCCGGCCTTGAGCAGGCGGTACGAGCCGGGAAGGGTCTTGGGACGGTCGATGAACTGGCGGAAGGTCGTGAAGCCGCGCTCGGTCACGAGTCCCGCCACTTGCGGCTCGAGAATCGAGGCGTAGAGCGCCGCCATGGAGGCGTTCGGGCCCGATCCGAAGAGCGCGACCGGCTTTCCCCGGAGCTCCGGCAGCGCGTAGAGGGCGCGCCAACCCCCCACAAGGTCCATCGCCTGCCGCCCGACGAAGTTCTCGCCAAGGAGAAGGCTCACCGCGAAGGTCCATCCGGGCTTCGCCGTCGCGAGTTCGCCCATCCCCCGCGCGTCCGCGAGGAGAACGGCCATTCCCGCGCCCAGGGCTTCGCGCACCGCGGGATGCTCCCGGATGGAATCCTTCCCCGCGTCCGCGGCCGCAACGAGCGCCCCTTTCCACTCGCCCGATGGAGCCAGAAGGACGCCCGGGATCTCCAGGCCGTCGCGCATCGTCCAGCGGACCCGGCCGCCCTCGAGGCGCTCCAGCTTCGACGTGCCGGTCAGGCGCGGCGGAAGGCCGATCCCGAGCGCCTGGGCCACCGCGTCGGACCTCACGTCCGGCTTGGCCACGGGTCCCGGGTCGAGAGATCGCGCGAGCGCGACGAGGCCCGGACCCGCGGGGCGGTTCTCGCCCGCAGGGAAGCATCGCAGCCCGGCCAAGTCCCACGGCGGGACCTCGAGCGCGGGCTCGGCGACGGGCTTCCCATCCCCTTCGCCCTTCAGCCACTTCAGGAACCAGCCGTAGGCCGCCTCGCGCTTCCCCTTCTGGTATCCGTGGGCCTCCTTTTCGTCCTCGAAGTAGCCCACCTTTTCGGGGGCGCCCAGCGCGTGGTAAAGCTTGCTCCCGTACTCGGCCACGGCGCGGTTGCCCGGAATGCGGAAGCTGTGGTCGTTGTGCGCGGCGATGAACATGAGCGGCCGCGGCGCGACCATCGCCACGAACTCGTGGTTGTTCGCATACCGGAGCAGCCCCGGGACGAAGTGGCAGTGCTCCTTGGCGTCGTACCAGTCGCGCTCGCGCACCGCCTGGACCTGCTCGAGAAACTCGCTCGTCCCGACCACCGGAACCGTCACCGCGATCCTCGGGTCGATCGAGGGCACGATCCAGCTGTTGAAGCCGCCGCCCGAAGCCCCCGTCATGCCGATCTTCTGGGGATCGACCTCGGGGCGCGACAAAAGGAGTTCGAGGGCGGAGATCGACTCGAAGTCGACGATCGCCTGCTGCGCCACGCCGACCGGGAGCAGCTCCGTGCGGCGGTGATCGCGGAGCGAGATCCCGCGCTCGCCCTGGCCGAAGGGGTCGTAGGTGAGGACGACGAAGCCCCACTTCGCCATCGTGATGCAGAACGCCTGGAAGTCCGTCTTCGACTTGCTGTCGGCCCACCAATGGCCGGGGACAAAAAGGATCGCCGGGTGACGCCCCTCGGACTTCGGCACGTAGAGATGCGCCGGCACCTCCATCCCCGGAAAGGTCTCATACACGAGCTTCTCGATCGTGTAGGTTCCCCGGTCGATCGTCCCGGCGACGCGGACGTTCTTCGCGCCGGGCTTGGGCAGCCGGTCGATGCCGAGCGAGCCGCGGAGCTGCTTGCGCAGCCGGGGGACGTCGCGCTCCCACGACGCGCGGTCCATCGGGTGATCGATCGCGGCGAGCGAGTCCCGGACGCGCTCTTCGAGGAGGTCGAGCACGAGGCGCTCGGGGCCCTCCCGGTGCATCGCCACCCGGAATCCAAGGTTGCTGTGGCCGAAATGGGGCGGGTCGCTGTTCCGCGCGGCGCACCGGACGTCGTTGGGCTCGTTGCTCCAGCCGCCGCCGCGGACATCGTAGCTTTCCTGCGTCCCAAGATCCCCGGGATCGGTCACGGGTCCCTTTGGATACGCGCCGTGACGCGTCGAGCAGAACTCCCAGACGTTCCCCAGCATGTCGTGCAGTCCGTAACCATTCGGCCGATAACTCCCGACCGGCGCGACAAAGGCGTGGCCGTCGTCCATGGGCATCGTCGCCCGGGGCCACTCCGGATGGACGCGCTTGAGGGAGAGGTCGCCGACGTTCGCGACGCGGCCGGTCGTGTCGGGTTCGGGCCCCCACCAGTACCGGTCCCCGCTCCCTCCGCGGCAGGCCCACTCCCACTCGGCCTCGGTCGGAAGGCCGTAGGTCCAGCCGGGCTCCGGCGCGGTCTCCTGCAGCCAGGCGCAGAACGCCCGTGCGTCGGCGTGGCTCACGTGCACGACCGGATGATCGTCGGTGAGCTCGAAGGGTCCCGCGTAGCCGGGGCTCCGCCAGGACGTGCCGGGCGTGTGCTTCCACACCGCGTTCGCGTCGTGCGCGTTCCCCCCGCCGCTCTTCTCGATGTCCGTCAGGTATCCCGTCGCCTTGACGAACTTCCGGAACTGGCCGACGGTCACTTCGAACTTGCCGAGGTAAAACGATCGAGTGAGCGTGACCTCGTGAAGCATCTCGTCCGGCTTCCGCCCCGGTTCGTCCACCGGCGATCCCATCAAGAACTTTCCTGGCGGGACCAGGACCAGGGGGATGCCGGACCGGGCCGTCCGCTCCGCGGGCTCGCGCTTCAGGTCGGGGCCCGAGCCACAGCCCAGGAGGAGGGCGAAGCCCAAGGCCGGAAGCCGCCGGGAGATCATTTGGGCTTGAGGACGCGAGAGATCACGTCCGAGTAGCTCATCAATGAAACATGGTTCCGAAGGACGAAGCCGTTGCTCTTGAGCCCTTCCTCCGAGTAGTCCCCGCTGAAAGCCTTGGGATTGGAGGGATGGACGCCGTCGCGGGAGATCAGGGTCGGGACGTCGTAGCCCTTCCACTCCTGGAACTTCTCGGCCGCCCCGTCCCAGTCGTCCGGGCGGCGCTTGAGGCATTCTCCGAAGAAATCGCAGACCGGGACCTTCAGCTCGGCGGCCACCTTCGCCGCGGCCTCCGCGTACTTCTTCGACTTCTCGAGCATCCCGCTCCGGGGAGGGATCGTGGTGAGGATGACGACGCTCCCGTTGCCCAGGCAGCGCTGGACGACCTCGCGCGTCTTTTGCACGTACTCCTCGAGCGGCACCGCGTTGAGGTCGTTCGTGCCGAACATGATGAGGACCGTCTCCGGATTGAGTTTCTTCAGCCACTTCTCGACGTTCTCGTGGGCCCAGCGGATGGTCATCGATCCGTTGTTGCCGAACTCCGGCCCCTTCCACTGGCTCCAGCAATCCGCCTTCATGAAGCCCTTGACCTGCTTGAAGGCCGCCTCGGTCTCCGGGGGCATGTTTTTCCCGCCCCCCTGGAGCCCCGACCAAAAGGCCATGGTGATGGTGATCGAGTCGCCGAAATGGGCGAAGGTCCCCTTCTCGCCGGTGAACTTCGCGTGGACCTGCTTCATCGGCTCGACCCAGGCCGGGTCCTGTGGGGTCCTGGCGGCCAGAAGAAGGGGGATCGCAAGCGCGGCGATTCGTCTCATCATCCTCGGCCTCCGATCAGCGTGAAGCGCTCGGGACGGAGAGCTCGACGTACTCGTCGACCGGATCGTCGTCCGCCGTGACCTCATAAGGACCCGGCTTCTCCAGGGAGACCGTCTTCCTCTTCAGCTCCCCCTTCTCCCTCCAGGCATGCGTGATCGTGACCGGCGTCGTCAACGCGGGCTTCTCCTCCACGCAATGCGCGAAGATCCGCAGGTTGTTGACGCCCGGGTCGCCGACGTACCGAATGTAGACCGTCCCCGCGGGTTTGTCGAGCTTCACCTCGACGTCGGCGTTGTAGTGCCAGTGGTTCTGGCCCACGGGCACGTCGGCGCGGTAGAACTCCTTGAAGTTCGCGGGCTCGTCCGCGGCCCACGCCATCGTGTTCGCGGTCTTCGGCGCGCCGTCCCCCTGCTGGGCCGTGAAGTTCCCGCCGCCCGAAAACCACGCGACCTTCATCCCCGGCGGCGCCGTGACTTTCGCGACGAACGGCCCGCGCGCGCGGCTCGACGTCCGCGCGTAGTCGAAATCCTTCGGCGGCTCCGAGAGAACCTTCAAGAAATCGGCCCGGTCGCCCCAGTTCGTGCGGATCTCGACCACGTGGTCGTCCAGCCCGTAGTGGTCGCCGGTGACGTACCGCATCTCGTTCCTCCCCTTGCGGAGAGAGGGGAGCGACGCGGGATGGACCTGCACCCATGTCGTGATCTCGAGCGACCGGACGACGGCGTTCCCCCCTTTGAGTTCGAGCTTGAGGAGATAGCCGTAGCGGCCGCTGACGAGCGGGGTAAGATCGAGTGACGCGGGCGCGACCCACGTGAGCCCGTTGTCGACCGACACCGACGGGGTCACCCCCGTCGCGTCGAGCTTCACGACGGAGGCTTCGACGTCGTCCTCGGTCGTCTCCGTCTTCCCGACGCGCGGGACGATCACGTAGGGCGATCGCACCTCGAAGATGACGGACCCGTCCCCCGTCAACCCCGCGGGCCCGGGCTTCACGTTCCTCGCGTCGTAGACCCCGTCCGTAAAGTCGCCCGACTTATCGGTCAGGTTCGGCGCGTAGACGAAGCGGCCGTTTCCGTGCGTGTGGATTGTGAAGCTCGGGTGCTTGCACTTGGGCCCGCGCGGCTCCTGTTCGATCAGGTCCTTGGGGAACGGGCTCTTGTTGTACGACTCGTGGTGGCTCCAGCGGTCCTCCTGCGGCTTCCACCAGCGCGTGAGGGTCTCGCCGCGGCGGAGCACGTAGTCCATCGTGGAGCCGCCCATGTTGACGCCGTGGCGGACCTGGACGGGCGTCGAGGCGTAGACCTTCCGCACGTCCGCGAGGTTGTCGAGCGGGAAGAAGAGCGGGCTGTTCCCGCCTTTCCAAAGGGAGTCATCCTTCTTCGCCTCCTCCATCGACGCGAGGGTGCCGTCGGCGCGGCGGAAGGCGGCGCGGACGTCGAGGTCGAGGTAGTGCCACGTGCCGTCGTAGAAGACCTCCGCGACGACGTGGCCCCAGCCCGGCAGGTTGAGCGTGCGCGAGGGGCCGACGCCCATGTCCTTCATGACCCCCGCCATCGTGGGCCCCAGCATGTCGCAATAGCCCGCGCTGTAGACGTTGATCATCTTGACGGGATCGCGGACGAAGCCGAAGTCGTAGACGTTGTCCCGACCCTCCCACGCGCCGGCGCCCATCGGGAAGATGCCGGTCCGCTTGTCGGCGAGGTACTTGAAGACTTCGTAGACTTTCGCGTCGCCCTTCAAGTCGCGCCAGCGCGGGAACTCCGCGAACGTCCTCATGCTGTACGCGTCGGCGTTGTTGGGACCGAGGACGCGCGGGGCGTGCTCGTGGGCCAGGAGCGGCGCCGTCAAGGCGAGAGCGGCCACCACAAGGAATAGAAACCGTCTCATCGGAGTGGATCCTCCCGATGCCTTAGTGTCCGGAGCGGTGCGGAAGATAACCCACCTTGTAAAACGCCGGCCTCGTCCGCCTGCGGCACGGGCGCCATGGATATGATAAAGTAAATTGTTTACTTTATCATATCCCCGTTCATTTCCCCCTGCCGAAGTAGGCGTCCCCGGCGCGATACGGGTTCGCGTTCTGCGGGGGGATGCGGTCGATCGGCCGGTCGGTCGTCAGCAGCTCGAAGGCGATCCCCATCGGCCAGCGGCGGTGCTCGCCGCCGCGGTAGAAATTCGTCGTCGCGGCCTGCCTGCGGTTGCCGCCCCAGCCGTTGCCCAGGGCGACGATCTGGAATCGGCCGAACGCCTTCTTCTTCGCATCATAGTGAAGCGTTCCCAGCCAGCGGTACTCGGCCCCGCAGAGGCCCGGCGCCTCGGAGTCCTTCCCGTCGAGCCGGGCTTCCTCGAACGCCACGCCGGTCTCGGTGGCGCCCTCCAGCCGGAGCGTCACGCCGTCGGCCGAAACTTCCTCGACCGTGAGGGAGAATTTCTCAGAACGGACCTTGTCACCCGTCGACCGGTGAGCCATGTCGTCGGCATAGAACCGGACGATCCGTTTCTGGATCGCCGCGGGAAGCGCGAGGACCGTGCCCTTGACCGGGTTCTCGGGAAGGAGCGACCTCCACTCCGCCTCGGTGAGCCAGAATTTGTCGACGAACGTGAGGACCTGGTTCCGCCCGGCACCCGAGCCGGGCTCGGTCCCCGGCTGCCCCTCGACGTGCCAGAGCGCCCGGCGATAGTCGCCCTTCTCATCCTGCTCGAGGTAGGTGAAGTAGACGTTGGCCCTCAGGCCTCCCGCGGGCGGCGGCACGGGCAGGCTCGCCGTGCTCCCGACATCCTCCGGTCTCATCACCTTCGGCTTCCGGTCCTCTTCCGGAAGTTTCCGATACTCCTCGACGGCCTTGCCCAGCCCGTTGGCCCCCAGGTAGGAGTCGCCGCCCATCTTCTTCCCGCTGGCCGAGATGTAGGTGAAGCCGTTGCCCACGGTCGCGCAGCCTTTGAGGAATTCCTTCTCCGCCGCCGTCCCCCGGAGGTAGCCGTCCAGGATCACCGGGACGAAGCTCTCCTTCATGAGCGCGATCCGCGATTCCTTGCCCTTGCCGTAGAAGGTCAGCACGCGACCTGTGAAGCCCTGGTGTCAGGTCGCGCCGCAGGGCTGGCCGTCGGCGGAGCACCAGACGACGATCGGTTTGTCCTCCTTCGCCGCCTTCTCGCGCGCCTCCTGGATGCTCGTCAGCCAGGGGATCTCCTCGTACCAGGCAAACTCCCCCGCCTGCGGCTTGATGAGGGCATGGAGGCCCTCAAGCTTGTCCTTTGGAATCTCGGGCGCCGACTGGGGCGCCGCGAGCAGCGCCAGGAGTGCGATCGTCTTCATGAGCCATCCCTCCCCTTGAGCGAACGGAATCCAGAAGGGAGTCCCGCTCCCCGAAGGAGATTGACCCGGGCGCTCGAAAAGTGACCTCAGCGCCGACGAATCAGGACCAGCGCGACGGCCGCGGCCGCCAGGAGCGCGAGGAGCGGCCCCGAAGCGAGGGCGATCGTGTTGCAGCCGCACTTGTGGCCGCCGCCTCCGCCGCTACCGGACGCGGAGGCGACCGGGACCGGAGCGGGCGCGGGTGCTGGAGCGGGGCCGGGCCCCGGCGCGGGAGGGCTGACCCCGTCCACGACGTAGGACTTCACTTCCTTCAGCTTCTGGACCATGAGCCAGCTTCGGAGGAGGTAGCCGATATTGGAGGCATTGGCGCCCGTGGTGAAGGTGCCCGCGTTTCCGCCAGCCCCTCCGTACGGATTGCTATCGGAGTTGAAAGTCGTACCCGAGGTGTAGCTCGAGGTGGGATGGATCCCGTCCGCGCTGTCGATCAGCGTCCCATTCCAATTGATCGGCTGGCGGGCAAGAATCTCGGCGTAATAGTCGATCAAGGGCAGACCGCGCGTCTGGGCCATGTTCCGGATCGCGGAGTTGTAGCCCGTCACATCGGACCCAACCCGGGGAGGGATCGTGCTGACGAGGACCACGATCCCGCGGGCCTCCAGCCGGTCGACGATCGTGCCGAGATTCGCGATGAACGTGTTCGTGGGCATCGGCGCGGCGATATCGTTGGTCCCCAGCATCAGCACGGCGAAATTGGCATTCGAAAAGGCCCAGGCAACGGAATCGATGTGGAGGTTGGCGGTGATCGTCCCGTTGGTCACGTTCGTTCTACCCGTGGCTTGATCCGATGCCCCCGGCATGTTGGGGCCGGTCTGGTTCATTCCGGTCAGGATCTCGTCCGTGCTGAGTCCGCTGGCGGAGGTCATGCTCCGGCTCCCGATGTCGACGGCGGTTAGATAAAGTCCGTTCGTGCTGGTCGCGTTGACCCCCGAGGGGAACCCCTGGTCCCCCCCGAACCACGCAATGATGTTCTGATCCTCGGTCGCCACCACGTTCGCCCCCCGCGGCCACTGGGTGTACGGATTGGAGTGGCTGATCGAATCTCCGACGTGGATCACCATCGCCGAGGCGGAGGCGTTCTTTGCAGAAGCGGTGTAGACCGCCCGGCAGTGGGTCACCCACCCGGTCTCCCACGCATCGTCGTACGCGTTGGCCTGCGTCTTGTCGTTCTGCGCGCAGGCAAGAAAGGATACGGCCGCCAGTAGGATCGTCATCACCCAGCCTCCCGAAAAGGAAACCCTCACCCACGAGAGGCCCGCCCTCCTTCGCCCCTCTCCATGAAGGGCGAAGGAGGGTCCAGCCGCCCTATCGCTCGATCTCCACCACTTCAAGCTGGTCCACGTGCAGGTCCGCCGTGGAGCCCGGCTTGCCGACGAACCATCCGACGCTCCAGATCCGGTCGCCCGCCTCGAACTTGAGGGTGCGGTTGCCGCCCTGGTTGACCGGGATGTCCTTGAAGGGGATCGTGATCGTCGTCCATTGGCGGACGACGGGGTCGAGGTCGAGGTTGAAGTTCTCGTCCTTCGTGCCGTTCTTGACGACGAGCTGGAGGAAGGCCGGCTCCGTGAGGAAGTAGCGGAAGCGGAGCGCCGTGTTCGCCTTCAGCGCGAAGAAGCCGCGCTCGCCCGGCGCGGTGAACCCCGCCTGCGACTGGAAGAGGGTCCGGTTGTCGCTCGCCACCGAGACCACGTGGATGCCCTCGGGCAGTGTGTCGATCCGCCCGCGGATCCGGCTCCTCACCGCGACGTCCTTGAAGTCGGGCTTCCACCCCGGCGTCTCGCGCGGGCGGGCGGCGGGGGCGAGCGTCCGGCGCTTCTGCGGTTCCATCTTGTCCTTCACGACCTGGTGCTCCACGCCCTGGTGGAGGACGATCTCCTGCCAGCGCGCGGCGCCCTCGTCCACCACGACGCGGTCGGGCTTCGCGGAGAGGAGGACGCGCCCCGCGTTCGCCATCGGCGCGACGCGGCAGGTCCCGAGGACGAGCGACAGGGTCGAGCCCTGCTGGACGTCGAGCCCGAGCGCGCCCTCGGAGAGCGCGACCTCGTCCCGGCCGAGCGTGAAGCGGCTCGCCGCGTCGAACGTGAGGCGCGCCTTCGCGAAATCGATCGAGGTCCTCCCCTCGGCGCGGAGAAGCATGCCCTCCTCGATGCGCGAGGCGGGCGCCCACTTCCCGTCCGCAAGCGTCGAGATCGCGCCGCCCCGGACCGAGAGGGCGAGGTCCTTCTTCACGGGGACTTCCGCGATCGTCGGGCGCTGCGCGGGGGCGGGAGGCTTCGGGGCGGGCGACTCCTCCTTCTTGGGTTCGGGAGTCTCGGGCTTCGACTCCGGCGCCGGGATTTGCGCAGGAGGCACGATCTCCGTGCGCGGCGGCGCGACCAACGGCTTCGCGGACGGCTCGGGAGACTTGGGGAGCGGAGCGGGAGGAGCGGTCTTGACGGGAGGAGTCTCGAGCGCCTCCTCCGGAGGCGGCTCGGGCGCGCGGACGACGGTCTTCGCGGGCTTGTCCTGCGAAAGGAAGACGAGGCCGACGACGGCGAGCAGGACGGCGGCCGCCGCGACAAACCATCCCGTGCCGGTCGCTTCGCGCCGGATCGAGAGGCGGCGGGTCGGCTTCTTCCGCGGGCGGAGCGTCGCGAGCTCAGCCGCGCAGCGCGGGCAGGTCCTGACGTGAGCCGGCGACTCGGCGCCCTCGAGCACCGCGGCCATCTCCTCGGCGGCGGCGATCAGCACGCCGTCACGGATCAGGGCCGCGGCGGAGTCGTGGTAGAAGCAGGAAATGCCGAGGATGTTCACGGGTGGGGGATGTCTTCTTCGGGTCTAGAAGCCGCCGCGCGCCTCGTCGACGCTCGACGGATTGGGCGGCAGCGGGGTCCAGTGCGCTGGACCGGGCTTGAGCTCGAGCGGGTCGGAGAACAGCTTCACGCCGATCGCGAAGAGCGGAATGACGACGAGGTACGCCAGGCTGGTCACGACCCGCGAGAGGAGGTTCCCGATCTGCCGCGCCACCCACTGCCACGCGCGCCACAGGCGCTTGTAGAAGGGTGCCTCCGGCGCGAGCGGCGCCTCACGGCGCGTCGAGCCCAGCTGAACGGCCGGGGAGCTGGGCTTCATGAATTAGAAGATGGTATAGATGAACGCGCTGATCGCGGACGACTGGCCGAAGATCACGAGCACGCCGAGCAGCAGGAGCACGACCACGAGCGGCGTCATCCACCACACCTTGCGGCGCGCGAAGAAGTGTACGAGCCCCCCGGCGATGCCGATCCGGGCGAACAGGTTGCGGAAGAAACGGCGGATGGCTTTCACGGCTGCTCCCCGATCTGGCGGGCCACACGCTGGCTCCGAGGGCAACGATTCTACGCTCCGGGTTCCCGCCGCGTCAATTCCGCGCGCCTTCGCCCGCGGGCGCGGCCTCCGCCGTTGAACGCGCGCGGCGCAGGACCTAGACTCGGCGGCTGGCCCCCTCATGACGGCTGCCCTGCTGGTCCTCGAAGATGGCCGCGCGTTCGCCGGCCGGCGTTTCGGCGCCCCGTCCGACGCGGCGGGCGAGGTGGTGTTCAACACCTCCATGACCGGATACCAGGAGATCCTGGGAGATCCGTCCTACGCCGGCCAGATCGTCGTGATGACCTATCCCATGATCGGGAACTACGGCATCGCGCCCGAGGACTTCGAGTCGCGCAAGACCTTCCTCGAGGGGCTCGTGGTGAAGGAGCCGAGCCGCATCGCGAGCAACTGGCGGAACGAGCGCACGCTCGACGACTACCTCTCCGCCTGCGGCGTGCCCGGCTTCTGCGACTTCGACACGCGCGCGCTGGTGCGCCACCTGCGCACCCACGGGGCGAAGCGCGGCGTGATCGCCGCCGCGAGCCACG
>JBGPCZ010000078.1:0-27243 GCA_041482015.1 Planctomycetota bacterium
CACCGCCGCCGCCACGCCCGCCTCGCGGCCGGCCTGCAGGTCGCGGAGCGAGTCGCCGATCATGACGCACTGCGCCAGGTCGAGCCCGTGCTCCGAGGCCGCCCGCTCGAGGAGCCCCGCCCTCGGCTTCCGGCAGCCGCACTCGATCGCGTAGTCGGGCACCTTCCCCTCGGGATGGTGCGGGCAGACGTAGACGCCGTCCAAGGTCGCGCCCTCCGCGCCCAGCATCATCACCATCCGCAGGTTGATCTCGCCCAGCTCCTCCTCGGTGATCAGCCCCCTCGCCACCGCCGCCTGGTTGGAGACCACGATCACCTTCCAGCCCTGCGCGCGGAGCGAAAGGATCGCCTCCGGGACGCCCGGCAGGATCTCCAGGTCGTCCGGCACGGTGATGTATCCCCGCTCCTGGACGATCGTGCCGTCGCGGTCGAGGAACACGGCCTTCATGCGAGTCGCCTCAGGATCGGGAACAGGAGAAACGCCAGCCGCCACCGGAACCGCCGCTTTCCCGCGAATCGCGGGAGCGACGCCGCCACGCGCCGGAACTCGGCCCGCGCGACGTCGACGTCAGAGTCCTTCCCCAGCGCCGCGGACGCCTGCGCGAGGCGGAAGTATGCCTCGAGGTTGGATTGGTTCTCCACGATCGACCGGCGGTAGGCGTCGATCGCCCCCGCGGCCTCCCCCTTCCGGTAGAGCGCCTTGCCGAGGCCGAACCGCGCGTCGGCATATCCGCGCTCCGCCTTCGCCTGGAGCGCCCGATGGAACGCCTCCACCGACTCCGCGAACAGGCCCCGATGGTAGAGCGCCTGGCCCAGGAGGAGCAGGAAATGGTAGGGGATCCGGCCGTCGTAGAGCGGATTCTCCCCCGCCACGCGCACGGCGTCCCGCGCGTGCTCGGCCGCCCGCCTCCAGCTCTTTCCCCCGGCGTAGAGGGTCGCGAGCTGAAATCGCACGTCCGCGTTCTGGGGGTTCTCCATCCGGGCCGACTGGCTCTCCATGAACCGCCGCTTCGACTGCCAGAGGCGGAATTGCCGCACGAAGGGATAGGCGACCGTCGAGACCACGACGAACGCGACCCACCAGAAGAAGAGGTTGCCGAGGCAGTAGTACCGGAACCAGTCGCCGAACGACATTCCGCCTCGCTCACCACAAAGTCTCAGAGGACTCAAAGGATTATCTTTTCTTCTTTGTGTTCTTTGTGCCTTTGTGGTGAATCTTATCCGAACAGCGACGCCTCGATCAGGTCGCAGAGGACATGACCGACCGCGAGGTGGCACTCCTGGACGCGCTGGGTATCGATCGACGGAACGTGGAGGCAAAGGTCGACGAGACCCTTGAGCTTTCCGCCCTTCTCGTTCGTGAACCCGATCGTCGCGGCGCCCGCCTTCCTTGCGGCCTTCACGCCCTCGAGGACGTTCGGCGAGTTGCCGCTGGTCGAGATCGCGATCGCGGAGTCGCCCTTCCGCGCGTACGCCTCGACCTGCCGCGCGAACGTCCGCTCGTAGCCGTAGTCGTTGCCGATCGCGGTGAGCGTCGAGGTGTTGGTCGTGAGCGCGTGGCACGGCAGCGCGCGCCGCTCGCGGAGGAACCGCGCCTCGAGCTCCGCCGCGATGTGCTGCGCGTCGGCTGCGCTCCCGCCGTTTCCGAAGAGGAAGATCGTGCGGCCCGCCTTCAACGTGCGGATCAGCCGCTTTGCGATCGCCTCGATCGCGCCGGACTGCCGCTGGAGGAGGAGCAGCTTGACGAACGCGCTCTCGGAAAGCGAGTCCTCGATCCGTTTCCTAAAGTCCATGGGCCCGGATCCTCCGGAGGATCTCCGAGGTCGACATCCCCTTCTGGAGGGGCGCGAGCTCGACGCGGCCCGCGTCCTTCCGCCCCACCACGACCTTCCCCTGGTAGTCCTCGCCCTTGATGAGGACCTCGGGCTTGACGGCCTTGACCAGCCGCGCGGGGGTGTCCTCGTCGAAGAAGACGACGTAGTCCACCGCCTCGAGCGCGGCCAGCACGCGCGCGCGGTCGGCCTGAGGGAGGATCGGCCGGCCCTCCCCCTTGAGCGCGCGCACCGAGCGGTCGGTGTTCAGGCCAACCACCAGGACGTCGCCCTTCGAGCGGGCGAACTGGAGGAGCGAGACGTGCCCCGCGTGGACGAGATCGAAGCAGCCGTTGGTGAAGACGACCTTCCTCCCCCGCGCCCGCTCGCCCCGCAGCGCCCTCGAGAGCTCCGGCACCGCGACGATCTTGCGGTGGCCCTCCCCGTCGGCGGCGAGGGCGCGCAGCTCCTCGCGCGTCACGGTCTCGGTCCCGACCTTGGCGACGACCACGCTCGCCGCGGCGTTCGACAGAAGCGCGCACTTCTCCAGGTCGAGCCCCGACGCGTAGGCGAGGCCGAACGCCGCGAGCGCCGTGTCGCCCGCGCCCGTCACGTCGTAGACCTGCCGCGCGACGGCGGGGAGCGTGATCGGCCGGGCCGTCCTCGAGTAGACCCGCATGCCCCGTTCGCCCAGGGTCAGCACGAGGAACCGGAGCCCGAGCTCGCGGATGACCTTCTTCGCGCCGGCGTCCACGTCCTCCTCGTGGCTGATCGTGTGGAGCTCGCCCCGGTTGAGCGACGCGCCGGTCGCGCGGGCGTACTTCCGGTAGTCGCGGCTCTTGAGCCCCACCAGGACGGGACAGCGCGCCGCGCGGATGAACCGCTCGCAGAGCGACGGCGTGAGCGTGCCCTTGTTGTAGTCGGAGATGATCGCGAGGTCCGAGTGGGCGGCCTGCTTCAGCGCCGCGGCGAGCAGCCGGCGCTCGACGTCGGTGGCGACCGGCTCGGTCTGCTCGCTGTCCACGCGCAGCATCTGCTGGTTGTGGGCGATCATCCGGGTCTTGAGCGACGTGGGCTTGTGGGGGTCGCGGATCACGGCCGTCACCGCGGTCCTCCCCCGGCGGAGAAGCCGGACGAGTTCGTCGCCCTCCTTGTCGCGGCCGACGGTGCCGCCGCAGGAGACGCGCGCGCCGAGCGACGAGAGGTTGTGGACCACGTTGGACGCGCCGCCGGGCCGGTACTCCTCCCGGTCGACCTTGAGGATCTGGACGGGCGCCTCGGGGGAGACGCGGTTGACCGAACCCCAGACGTAGCGGTCGAGGATGAGGTCGCCCAGCACGAAGACGCGGGGCGACCGGAGCTTCGAGAGGACCTCGAGGAGCCGCGTGTTCATGGGCGGATCGCGCGCCCCCCCAGCGCCGCGACCACCCCCGCGCGCACGAGCGGGAGGAGGATCTCGTGGTGGCCGGTGATCGCGATCGCCCTTCCGCGCGGGCGGGCGAGCACGTTCGCCTTCGGCCGGTAGTGCTGGATCATGTCGAGGTTGACGGTGGTGAACTCGCGGAGCGTGTGCCCCAAGTTTCGCGCGACGGAGACGGCCTTGAGGAAGACCTCGGGCATCATGACCGCGGAGCCGACGTTGAGCCAGACGCCCCCTTCGAGCCCCGAGACGACGCCTGCGAGGAGCCGGAAGTCGAGGAGCGAGGCCTCGCCCATGTCGCGCCCCGAGACCTGGGGGTGCATGTGGGTGATGTCGGCGCCGATCGAGAGGTGGACGGTCGCGGGGAGGCCCTTCTTCGCGCACGCCGCGAGCACCGAGATCTTCCGGAACTTGTTCTTGAGCGCCAGGTCGCCGGCCGCGCGCCCGAGCCCCGCGCCGGCTGCGCCGACGAGCGCCGCCTGGGCGAACGCCTCGGCGGTCTCGCGCGCCATGCCGAAGCTCCCGTCCTGGAGCGACTCGGCGACGTCCTCCGAGGTCTGGCCGATGAGCGAGAGCTCGTAGTCGTGGATGGCGGCCGCGCCGTTCATGGCGACGGCGGTGATGACGCCGCGCTGGATGAGGTCGACGAGGATCGGCCCGCAGCCGACCTTGATCACGTGGCCGCCGATCGCGGCGACGACCGGCCGCTTGCCGCGGCGCGCGCGGACGATGTCGTTGATCAGCGCGCGCAAGTCGCGTCCCGCGTAGATGTCGGGGAGCGAGTTGATGAAGTCGACCGCCCTTCCGGGGTTCGCCAGGAATCCAAAATCGGCCGAGTCGACGAGGTTCTTCCGCCGCGCGATCGGATAGGTCTTGAGGCGGCGGAGGTCGAGGGGGGTCGCCTTGCCCATAAGGAGGGGTATTTTATCAGACCCTCGAACCCCTGTCACCGCTTAACCCCCTAATTCCTCGACAAGGGGAAGGAGCTTTATCGCGCCGACGAATTCCTTGGCCTCGCTCGGCTACCTCCGGGGAGAGCCCACCCTCGAGCTGCCGAAGAACGAGAAGTAGGTTCGAGGGGTTGAAGGGTTGAAAACAAAGTCTACGAGGGGAACTTGAATCCCCTCTCCTCCTCGCGGCGCCGGAGTTCCCGGATCTCCCGGTACTGCATGGAGGTGAAGTACTCGCGCATGAGCGCGATCTTCCGCCCCAGCGGGGGGGCCAGGCGGACGAAGTGCACGCCGGCCACGAACGCCGAGTCCTTCCTGGGGACCTGCCGGCTCCATCGCACCTCGCCGCCGGATTCGATGACGTCGCGGAACTTCTCGAACAGGATCCGGATCCGGCACCGGGCCCCCACCTCGAGCTTGGTCCCCGTGAGGACCATCGCCCCGCCCACCGACAGGTCGGCCACCCGCCCCTGGACGGCACTCCGGGCCAGCTTCAGCAGGCGGGCCACCGCCCCGACGTGGAGCCAGGCGTCGGCCTCGTCCACGGCGAAGCGGTCATGAGCGCGGCGGTTGGGACGGCCGTCGGGAAGCGGCGTGGACGCGGGCTTGGGGGGCGCCGGGGTGGCCGCAGCCGCGTTGGCCTGGGCGAACTCGCCATACCACGGCGCGCTGGCCTTGAGGAAGTCCTCGAACCAGGGCCCGCTTTGACCGCCGCCGGACATGCCTCCCCCCGTTTCGGTCCAGAGGGATTATAGCACCGCTTCAATTCGCCTGCTTGGGGAGGAAGGCGATGTCGATCCAGTACATCGACGGCTTCGCGGCGTTGATCAGCACGTCGAGCGTGTCGGCCTTCACGTACGGCGACGGGTCGAACCAGATCGACTCGCTCCGGAACGCGTAGACCATGCCGCTCTTCGGGTCCTGCCACTGCGAGGTCAGGACCCACGGGCTGCGCCCGTTGACCCGCAGGCTGGTGTTGATGTCCACCCCCGTGAACTTCGCCTGGATCCGCAGGCCGTTCACCCTCAGCCAGTCGCGGTTCTTCTTCTGCACCCAGCCGTAGATCCCGAAGCCGGCGCCCACCCCCCCGAACACCGCCCCGAGAATCCCGAGGATCATCGCCACGAACCAGTTCTCGAGGAAGCCGTCGATGCGCGCGTGGTCGGGGTTGGCCGCGTCGTAGCGGACATCCACCTTCTCGCCTTTTGAGTACGCGGGAGGCTTGCTGGAGACCCCGCCGGAGATGCGATGGACGCCGCCCTTGGGGTCCTTCCACTCCACGACGGGGCTCGCGCTGCCGCTTCTCCAGTCGAGATCCACCACCACGCCCTCCGCCCGCTTCGAGTTCGAGCGGAACGAGATCGTCGAGGAGAGGGCGTAGAGGGCTCCGGCCAGGAGTCCCACGCCGATCAGCCCAAAGACCAGGGTAAAAAGGAGCCCGACTTTCTTCATCGGTTCACTTCCCCATCGCCTTGTGGATCGCGGCCACTGTCTGCTCCGCGCGGTGGGCGACGATCTTTTTCCCCCACTCGATCGTCTTCTCCGCCGGGGCGAGGTCGATCCCGTTGATCCGGAACTTCCCCGCCGCGATCCGCTCCTTCATGCGGACCGAGACCGGGTCGACGAGCAGCATCTGCGCCTCGATCGCGAAGTCGTCGTGGATTCCCTCGGAGACCTGCTTGATCCCCTCGCCCTCGAGCCACTTCGCCAGCCCGCCGTAGTCGTAATACTCGGGGATGAAGTGGACGCGCGTCTTCCCGTCGGCCCACTTCGCATTGAGGTCGGCGGAGACCTGCTTCATCCCGTCCTGGTTCCCGCCGCTGTCGCCGATCAGGACCAGGTGCTTGAACCCGTGGGTGCGGAAACTCGCGCAGATGTCGACGAGCAGCGCCCGGTACGTCGGCTCCGTCAAGCTGATCGAGCCCGGGTACTTCATATGGTCCGTGGGCGGGTCGATGTCGCCCTCGGGGACGAACGCGACGATCGGCGCGATGAGCGCGCTCTCCAGCTTCTCCGCAATGGCCTGCGTCGTGCCGCGGAGAATGACGTTGTGCTTCCCCGTCGCGAGGTACGGCCCGTTCTGCTCGACCCCGCCCGTCGCGATGATGACCGTGTCCTTCCCCGCCTTCATCGCGTCCCGCACCTCCATCCAGGTCATGTCCTCGATGAAGAGCGTCTCGCGGGCGGCGATGGGCCTCGGCCCTTGCGGGTCGGGCTTCATCGGCTTGGGCTTGTCCTGGGCGAGGCCCGCGAGGGCGACCGCGACGACGGCGATCAGGGTCCGCATGTCTTTCCTCCTTCCACCCCCTACTTCTTGGTCCGTTCCACCTCAACGCCCTGCTGCTGCTTCTGGTTGTTCTGCCAGTAATTCTTCTCGAACTGCTCGTTCAATCCTTTGAGCTGCTCCTGGAGCGCGTCGTTCGGGGTGGCCGCATCCGCGTCCTGGTTCGGCTTCGCCTTGGTCTGCGGAACCGCCGGCCTCGGGGGCTGCACGGCCAGCGCCGTCTGCCCGCGATACATCGCCACGTGGCCGTCCTTCTCCGCCACCACGACCGCCGCGCCGCGGACGCCGGCCGCCTCCCAGATCCCGCGGAGATCCGTCTTGTCGCTCATGATGTGCTGGTCCTGGGTGCCGAAGATGGTCACCTTCACGCCCTCGGCGAATCCGCCCGCCGCCACGTTCGTGACATTCACGCGCACCGTCCCACCCGCGTCCTCCTGCACCGTCATCGAGAGGTCGCTCCGGAGGACCAGGCCGCTCGCGAAAAAGTCGCCCGCCTTGACGCCGACGACGTACGCCCCTGCGTCCTTGAGATCGAGCGCCAGCTTCTGCCGCTCGCGCCGCCGGGCGTTGGGCTGGTCCAGCTTGAACTCGCGCTCGAAGACCGGCTTGATCCCCGCGACCTCGATCGAGGCCGCGTCGGCCAGGCCCTTCCGCCGGAGGGCGAGCATCGTGAGATCGACCTTGTAGGCGCGGACATGCGCCGTCGCCACGCCTGAGTATTCCAGCTCGATCTCCGCGGGCCTCGCGAGAGGTGCGACCGTCACCTCGGGCACCGCGATGGCCTCGCGCTCGAGGAAAGCCGCCGAGCGCGCCGCGTCGGGCGACGTGTCCTTGAGCTTCTTGTAATTCTCAAGCGCCTTCTCGAGCTCGCCCTTCGCGTGGAAGATCTGCGCCTTCATGAGGACCGCCCGCTCGCGCATCACCGCGGGGCCGGGGTTGGCGTTCGCGCCATAGTCGAACGTCTCCAGGCGGTCGCACAGGACGAGCGCCTCGTTGAACTTCCGCTGCCCGAACTCCGCGAATGCGACCGTGTAGTCAAACCCGTCCAGGTGCTTCGACTTCGGGAAACGCGCGGCCGCGGCCCGCGCCGTCCGCTCCGCCATCGCGTGCTGGCCCGCCTCGAGGTAGGCCGAGCCCAGCGTCAGCGCGGTCCGGTCGGCGTCGGCATCCGTCGGGAACCAGGCGAGCGTCCGCTCGAGGGCCGCCGTGCACTCGGCCAGCGTCTCCTTCCGCGTCAGCTTCCTCTTCTCCTTGTCCTCCGCCAGCGGGGCCTCCCGCGACGCCGAGTAGAGCCGCACGGCCATGCCGTAGAGCATCTCGCGGTTGAGCGTGCTGTCGGGTTGCTCCGAGAGCAGGCGCTTCATCTCCTCGGTGGCCTGCCGCGTCCGCCCAAGCTCGTCCAGCGCGCCCACGACGTTCGCCTCCTGGAGGAAATAGGCGTCGCACGTCCCCGAGTGGACCTGCATCGCCCGCTCGTGCTCGTTCGTCGCGGCGTAGGCCAGCCCGACGGCGCGGATCTTGTCAAAGGGCACCACCTCGCCCGGCGACTTCTCCTTCAGGACCTCGAAAAACCGGACGACGATGTCGTTCTCCTTGAGCTCGATCGCCGAGTAGGCCAGCATCCGCGCGGCCTCGATCATCGCCGCATCGGTCAGCGTCCCCTTCTCGAAGAGCGGCGCCAGCGTCTCCCGCGCCTCCTTCCACTGCTTCTTGCCGTAGCGGACGCGGCCCGCGCCGAGCCGCTCGCCGGGCGTCATCGACCAGCCCGCCCGATAATCGGCGCCCGCGGCCAGGATATCGATCTCCGGGTAGGTTCCCGGCGCGTCGGCGTAGACCGCCGAGGAGGCGGGGATCTTGTGCTCGCCGCCCGCCTGCGGGGGAACAAGGACCCGGAGCGCTCCCAGGCCCGTCACGCGAGGTAGCTCGACCACCACGTAGCGCGTGGTCGGCCCGGTCACCGTCAGTTCGTATTCGATCAGGAAGCTCTCGCCGGCGGCGACCTTCGCCATCGACGGGCTCTCCTGCGGAGTCCCGGTCGCGACCGTCTCCCGGCTGACCGTCACGCCCTCGACGACGTACGCGGGCCACCGGTTCGTGCGCCTGACCGCGATCTTGACCGGCGACTCGGGCGCCTTGCCCGTCTCGCGACGCGCGAGGGCGTAGTAGGTCCCTCCGCCCGCCGGCTCGATCGACGCCTTCGCGACGACGATCTCTCCGAATCCCTTCACCGCCTGCCCGTCGATCGTGAGCCCGGTGACGGCGCTCTTCTCGTTCGTCGACTGCATCGCGAGGGCCAGCATCGCGCGCTCAAAGGGCGTCGACGGCGCGCGGGCCAGGAGCCACGCCCGCGCCTTCGCGAGGAGCGGGTTCGCCGGCTCGATCTCCGAGAGGGCGAAGGCCGCGAGCGCCGTCGTCGCGTACGTCGTGTTCGACGCGTCCGGCGTCCCGGCGTCGACCGCCTCCCAGTGGTCGTCCTTCGCCGCCTTCGCGAGGCGGGCGATCACCGCCTTCGCCTCGTCCGACTTCTTCGTCCCGAG
Source organism: Planctomycetota bacterium (assembly GCA_041482015.1). Taxonomy (GTDB): domain Bacteria; phylum Planctomycetota; class MHYJ01; order MHYJ01; family JACPRB01; genus JACQFK01. The sequence goes on from JBGPCZ010000078.1 coordinate 9,002, forward strand.
CAGCGCCAGCGAGACCGACGCCAGCGCCCGCGGCGACAGCGTGTCGGCCCCGCGCCAGAGCCGGTAGACGAAGCCGTACTCCGCCTCGCCGCCGCGGCCGAGGGCGAAGAGCATGAGCGCCTTCACGTCGTCGCTCGTCGCCTGAGCGAACCTCTGCCGGAGGAGCGAGGAGTCGGGCTTGACGTCGAACTCGGCCGACTTCGCCTCGGCCTCGGCCAGGTACAGGAGGACGGGCCACGCGGCGTCGTCGCGGGCGGCGTCCTGGAGCCCCGCGGCCCGGAGCGCCTGGAATTCCATCACCGCGAGCTTCGTGGCGTCGGTCCTCGCGTACCGGTGCCGGGCGATCCGCGAGATGAGGCGCGCGGCCGCGTCGCTCGCGGGCGTGAGCGAATCGTTGCCCTCGCCCAGGCTCTCCAAAAGGGCGGCGGGGCCGGCCGCATACCGCACCGCGATCTTCCCCGGCCCGTCGGGCGCAAGCTCCGTCTTCGCCGTGAACGCGCCGCCGGCCTCCGCCATCACCGACGGGGCCTTGGATCGCATCGCGCACTTCAGTTCCTGCTGGATCCCGTTCATCGCGAACGACGCCGCGGGCGCGGCCGTCCAGTCGAACGTCTTCTCGAGCGTCGAGCGGGCCGGGACCTTCACCTTGACGTCCCCGCCGAACGAGAGCGTGACCTCCTGTTCCTGCGCGGAATGGTTGGTCAGAAGGGCGACGACGCTCGTCTTCTCCCCTTCGACCGCGCTCCCGGGCGCGCGCGCCTCGACCGTCACGGGGGCGCGGGCCTTGATCTCCGCGGACTTCGTGACGATCGCGTTCGAGCCGTCGATCGCCCACGCGACCACGGCGTAGGACCCCCATCCCTGGGGCAGCGCGAAGGTGAACGTCGCCTTCCCGGCCGCGTCCGCCGTGGACGAGCCGAAGAAGAGGGGCGCCGGTTCCGCCACGGCCATGCCCGCCCGCTTTTCGTCCGCCCTCGTCCCTCCCCCGCGCGCGACCAGGTTCTCCCGCCCGCCCATTCGCCCGCCGTACCGTCCCCCGCCCCCGCCTCCCGCTCCCATCGTGGCAGCCTGCGGCTCCTCCTTGGGGAGCATCACGCGGACATTCTTGTTGTCCTCCAGGGACCGCAGCCGTTCCATCGCGAAGACGACCTGCTCGTCGATCTGCATCGTCTGCCCCTGGAAGGCGAGCGCCGCGGAGGAATCGGAGAGGAAGTAGATCCCGCGCCGGTCGGCGAGGAAGGCCGCGAGGTCGATCGACGTCGTCACGCGCTCGGCCGCGAGAAGGATCACTTCGCTCCCGGGTCGCGCGGTCACCGTCACCGAGGCCGCTTCGCCCGGCTTGTACTCCTTCTTCGAAGGCTCGACCGCGATCGGCGGATCCTTGAGGCGGAAGTTCCGCGTCTCGGCGTGGAAGGCGTTCCCCTGCATCATCATCACGCAGACGGAGAAGTCGCGGGTCGCGGAGGGCGGCGCGCCGAGCCGGATCGTGTTCCGGCCCCTGTCGAGCGTGACGGCGACGACCTGGTCGACCTTCTCCGATTCGACCGTCACGAACGCGAGCCCCTTGTCGAGACGCGAGATCACCTGGAACTCCATGGGCTGGCCGGGCTCGAACTCGTCCACGGCCGAAAGGAGGCGGAGCTTGGCCTCCTCCTTGTCGTCGAAGACCACGAGCGCGCCGTCGAGGCGCGTCGGAAGCCCGTCGTCATCCTTCATGGAGACGACCACCTGGTGCGCCCCGCCCTCCTTCGCGGTGACGGCGAACGACGCCTTCCCGTCCTTGTCGGTGGTGACGCTGCCCGAGGCGACGGTCGAGCGCTCGCCCGCCTCGTTCGTCCGGACGACCTTCCATTGGAACGCCCGGCTCACGGGCGTGTCGTCCCCGCGCTTCGCCGCGAACGCCATCGTCCTCGCCTCGCCCGCGGGGAGCGGCTCGTGCAGGCGCGACGACTCCTCGAACGAGAGAAGGACGCCGCGGGAGAACACGGGCACCGCGAAATAGTCGCTGACGCCCTCGTGCTGCACCTGGAGATCGGCCGCCCCGCCGAGGAGGAAGCGCTCCGTCTCGCGGACCTGGACGGCGAGCGCTCCGTCCGGGCCCGTCATGCGATCCTTCCACTCGACCTCGCCGCTGGCCATGACGCGCACCTGGCGGCCGGGCATCGGCCGGCCCCACGCGTCCCGGAGGACGACGGTGACGTCGACGGGGACTCCCGCGAAGGCCGGCTTGTCCTCCGCGAGGAACTCAAAATGGCGGGCCCGCGCGTGCGGGTTGCCGATGCCGACGGCCTGCGACCCGACAAGCCTCTCCTGCGGCTTCGACATCTCGTAGACGTCGATCCGCACGCCCCCGACCATCCCGCGCAGGAGGCGGAACGACGCGGCGGCAAGGCCCGACTTCGACAGCGAAAGCTCGGTCTCGTGGAACGGCACGCCCTGTGCGCTCACGGCCGCGAGCCGGTACTTCTTATCCTTCGGGACGGAAGTGCCGGTCTCGTCCCCGTCGCGGACGAGGACGCGGACGCGTACCTCATCGCCGGACTCGTACACCCGGCGGTCCGGCAGGATGAGCGCCCGCGGCGACCGCTCGGCCGGCACGGGGAGCGACGTGACATTGAGGTCGCGGAAGGCGAGCCCGCCCGGGGCCTCTGCCAGAAAGGAGAGCCGCGAGGCCATCGTCTCCTTCGTCCAGGCCTTGAGGTGCTTCCCGTCGACGGCGGTCGAGACCGCGGGATTCACGACGCGCTCGCCGGTCTTCATGCTCTCGACGATGACGCTCGCCCCTTTGCGTCCCGCGCGCGCGATCATGGCCAGGTCGCTCACGAGAACGACGGTCGTCGCCTCGAAGCGGCCGGACGAGGCGGTCACGATGTAGGCGCCCGGGTCCTTCCCGGGGAGCTCGACGTCGAGCTTCATCTCCTTGAAGCGCTTGTACTCCTTCACCGGGAGTTCCCACTCCTTGTCGGGTGCGATGACCGAGACTTCGAGGCCCTGGAGCCCCGACGTTCCGGCCTTCTTCTCAAAGTAGTCCTTCAGGTCGAGCGACCACATCCGGAACTTCACGGTCTCGATGTTCCGGACGGTCATCTTGGCCGACGGGGCCTCGCCCACCTTGAACGTCCGTTCGCTCGAGACGGCGAGGGCCGGCTCCTGGAGCCGTGCGACCAGCTGCTGTGCCGTGGCGCGCAAGGAGAGCCCGACCTTGGGAAGCTCCTTCATCGCGGTATCGAAGTCGTCGAGCTCCGTGGCCATGAGCTCCGCTGCCGAGTATCGGGCGGCGTGGCCCTCCTCGACCTGGGGGTACTTCTGCGCGACGCGCATCCAGGTCTCGACCGCCTCCTTGAACTTCTTCTCCTCCTTCAGGCTCGCGCCGATGTCGAAGGCGGCCTGGGCGGAGCGGGGATCGGTGGCATGGGCATCGATGAACTCCCGGGCCAGCGTCCGGACCTGCGGCCAGTCCTTCCGCACCTTGGCCCGGACGATCCGGTCGAAGCGCACGGCCGCGATCGACTGGCGCACGCTGGGCCAGAGGGAACTGTCGGGAAACCGCTTGAGGAAGTCCTCAAAGGCCGCGATCGTCTTGGCGTCGTCCTGGTCCTCGCGCCAGAGTTCCGCGACTTGCAGGAGGGCCTGCGGTGCGAGCTCGTGCTTCGCGTTCGCCTCGACGAACGCGAGCAACTCCTTCCGTGCCTCCTCGCGCAGGTCCTCGTGGCGCGAAAGGGCGAGGCCGACGAGATAGGCCGCCTTCGGCCCCTGCTCGCTGGCGGCGAAATCCTTCGCCACGCGGCGGAGTAGCGGGAGGCCGCGGCGGAGGGATTCCAGGTGCGGGGCCATCCCCTGCTCGTTCACGTACAGGAGCGCGGCCGCATAGAGACCTTCGGGGGCGCGCTTCGAGGCGGCGAACTCCGCCGCCAGGCGCGTCCACGCCTTCTCCGCCTCCCACACGCGGCCCAGGTTCCGGAGCGCCGTGCCGCGGGCAAAGAGAACTTCGTCGAGCTTCGCCGACTTCGGGTACTTCTCCTCGAACGTCTCGCACGATTTCAGAAGGACCGCGGGCGGGAAGTTGCCCTTGAGCTCGCTCGTCACCAGGTCGGCCCGGACGCCCTCCTCGTCGGTGCCCAGCGCCTCGAGCTCGAGGGACTTCGCCAGCAGCTTGTGGGCCGCCGCGTGGTCCGCCACGAACGTCGGATCCTTGGGGTCCTTCGCGTTGAGGAATTCGCGGCCCGCGTCGACGTAGATCATCGCGAGGCGTTTCCGCCGCCCGGGGGCGGTGATCGCGGCAACCTGCGCGTCGTAGATCTGCGCGGAGAGCGCGAACTCCTTCTTCGCCGCGAGGACGTCGCCCTTCTTGTAGAGCGATTTCATCCGGAGCGGGGAGGCGGGATGATCCTTGAGGAGCCGGTCGAGGGTCGCGATCGCGGCGTCGTTCTGCGCGCCGTTCTGCTGCGCGGTGGCGAGAAGGTAGAGGATCTCGTCCTGCTTCTCCTTCGCCTGGGCGAGCGCGTCGCCGAGGAGGCGCGCGGCCTTGGTCCAGTCGCGATCCTTGAGCGCGGCCTCGCCCGCCTCGCGGGGGCCGTCCTGGAGCGCCAGGCCGGCGACGATGCAGCCCGCGAGCGTGGCGAGCGCGATCGGAGCAAGACGGATCTTCATCGAAATCCTCCGCGGTTCTCCCGGATTATACGGACAAACCCCGAACCTTCGCGGTTCCCGTGCGCTTTGACGGACGTGGGAAGGGCGGGGTTCGCCGGTCAGTCTTTCCTGGGCTTGGGGTTCTTGCCGAAGATCCGGGCCACGACCGCCCAGGCGAACCCGAACACGAACCCGCCGAGGTGGGCGAAGACGGCGACCTGCATCTGCTCGCCCGCCTTCAGACCTTTGAACTGCTGCCAGGCCATGAAGACTTGGGCCCCGATCCAGAAGCCGACCGCCCCCCACGAGGGAAGCGTGAAGAAGCGGACAAAGATGATGAGCCAGATCATGAACTTGATCTTGCTCGTCGGGAAAAAGACGAGGTAGGCGCCGACGACGCCCGAGATCGCACCCGAGGCGCCGAGGGTCGGGACGTTTGCCATCGTGGACATGGGTCCCATGGCCATGTAGATGTGGGCCGCCGATCCGGCCAGCCCGCACAGGAAATAGAAAACCAGGTAGGGGATGTGGCCCAGGCGATCCTCGACATTGTCGCCGGCAATCCAGAGAAAGAGCATGTTGCCCAGGAGATGGCTCAGGCGCACGTCATGGAGGAACATGGACGTGAAGAGCGTCTTGAAGTCCATCCAGTGGCTCGGGACCATGACCCCCTTGTCGAGGATCTCGCCCCCCTGCTGGGGGGGCGTGAGGAAATAGACCCAGACGTAGACGGCGACGTTGGCGAGGATGAGGAGGTAGTTGATGAACGGCGTCGTCCGCCGCGGGTTGATGTCGCCGACCGGGATTGGAATCATGCGTCGCTGTGCAGGCGTTGAAGGTTGACCGACTTTTCCGACGACCCTATACTATAGCATACATCAGGAGTCCTCCATGAAGCTTCTCCCGGGGATCGCGCTCCTCTTTGCCCTCGGCTGCGCGGGCAACAGCGTGGAGCTCCCGCCCGTCGAGCTCGGCGGGTCGGGCGGCGCGCGCCTGATGACCGGGAGCGGGAAGTCGCCCGAGGAGGCGTACGAGATCGCCTACGCCCAGCTCCACAAGCAGCACATCAACGTCCGCCGCGCCCTCGAGCCCCGCGGCCGCAACCTCTACGGCGCCTCCCTCTCCCTGCAGTCCATCCTCGACGCGTTCGAGCGGATGCGCTCGCTCGTCACGGCGCCGCACCAGGCGCGGTTCGACCCGTGGATCGCGAAGTACAAGGAGTGGCAGAAGCAGGTCGAACGGGACACCTGGGGCGGCTCGTTCCTCCAGGACTTCGAGGTCGCGGAGCGGCGCGTGAACGAGGCGTTTGACATCTCCACGATCGAGCTCGTGCAGGCGCTCCCCGGCGCGGCCCCGAAGGAGACGGCCCCCGCGCCCGTGGCCAAGCCCGCCCCTCCCGTGACTCCCCGCGAGACGCCGCCCGCCATCCCTCCGGACAAGGTCGTCCCGCCGCCCGTGCGGCCGGCGCCCCCCGTCGTCGAGGCGCCGGGGCCCAAGCCCGTCGAGAAGCCGCCCGAGGTCGTCCCCGCGCCGGCCCCCGCGGCGGGCGGGAGGATCTACTTCAAGGCGTGGGACGGGTTCCACGAGTCACTGGTCGCCGCGTACAAGTCGACCCCGCGACCCGACTGCCGGCCGAAGTACGAGGACGCGATGGAGTCGCTCAAGCTCCTGAAGGCCACGCTCCCCTCCGACCGCGCCCAGAAGCTCCAGATCTACATCGAGTACCTCGCGGCCGTGAACGAGAAGACGCGGACCTTCACCGCCCTCCCCGACAAGACGACCGACAAGGACATTCTCGACGAGCTCGACGTGGTCGCGCGCGTCATCCGCAAAGAGTTCAACCCGGACAAGTAGCCGCGACGTGTGACCGGTATGGTGCGCGCGGCCGCGATCCTCCTCCTGCTCCTCGCCCAGGACGATCTCGAGAAGCGCCGCGACGCGCTCGTCCCGAAGCTCGAGGAGCTCCGCGGGCTCAAGTTCAAGTCGCCGCTCGGGATCCGCGAGGGCACCCGCAAGGAGTACGCGTCGTTCGTCCTCGAGAACGCCCGGCACGTCTACGGCGACGACCTCGCCGCCGCCGAGAAGGGGCTCAAGGCCATGGGCCTCCTTCCCGCGAAGCTCCGGATGGAAATCGCGATCACGGCGCAGGCCGGGCTCGGCGTCAAGGTGTGGTGCTCGCACGGCGAACTCCTCCTCCTCGACCGCGCGGCGGAGGGCGAATGGCTCGTCAGCAAGATGGACCTCGGCCTCGTCGACCAGCACTTCACGCCCCCGGCCGCGCCGACGTTCGACGCGCGGATGGCCTCCGCCGCGCTCCGGATGGGGGACGCGGAGGTCGCCAAGCTCCTCTTCCGCCACGGCGGCAAGCTGCCCGCGGAACTCCCCAGGCAGGTCGCCGACGAGACGGCGGCGTGGGAAAAGGGGGACAGCAAGCTGGCCAGCGCGGTGGTGCCGCGGATCTTCGTCCGCGGGGGGGAGTTCCCGTGGCGCCGCGGCGCCGCGTTCGCGCTGGCCCTCCACGCCGCCGGCGGCCGCGCGGCGCTCGACAAGGCGTTCGCCGCCCCGCCGGTCTCGACGAGGCAGGTGATCCACCCCGAGAAGTACGCGAAGGGCGAGGCGCCCGCGACGATCGACCTTGCGCCCGCCGGGGCGTTCCTGAAGGAGAAGGGCTACGCGCCGGCCTACCGCACCGTGCTGGGCGAGCTGGGCGCGGCGCTCGTCCTCGAGACCCACCTCCCCCGCGAGGACGTCTCGGCCGCGTCCGCCGGCTGGAGCGGGGACACGTTTTCGGTCTACGAGAAGGAGGGCGCCCTGGCGCTCGTCGTCTGGGCGACGGAGTGGGACCGCGAGGAGGACGCGATTGAGTTCCAGGCCCAGGCGCTCAAGATCGCGCTCAAGCTCGTGCCCCCCGACCCGGGCGTGATGGCACCGGTGCTGCGGAGGAAGACCTCCGTCGCGTTCCTTCTGAACATCCCCAAGGACCTCCAGGATCCGCTCCTCGACCAGGTCTGGGCGTCGAAGCGGACGAGGGGCAAGACGACGGACGCGTACGGCGAATGAGACCCATCTACCTCCGGCAGCAGACGTTCTTCCGGAAGGCCTACGAGAGCGGCGAGCACGGGTGGCCGGTCGAGGGACCGACGCCGCACGTCGCGAAGCTTGTCGCGCGCCTGGGAAGCGGGCGCGGGAAGCGCGCGCTCGACCTCGGCTGCGGCGAAGGCCGCCACACGATCCTCCTCGGCCGCCGCGGCTACGACGTGGTCGGGCTCGACCTCGAACCGCTTGCGCTGCGGAAGGCGAAGGCGATCGCCGCGCGCGCGGGCGTCCGGGCGCGGTTCGTCGCGGGGAACGCGCTCGACCTCCGCTTCCCCGACGCCCGCTTCGACCTCGTCCTCGACTACGGCTGCTTCCACCACGTGGTGACACGCGACTGGCCGCGCTACCGCCGCGAAGTCGCCCGTGTCCTCCGGCCCGGCGGGCACCTCGTCCTCTCCGTCTTCTCGACGAAGTTCAGGCACCACGCCGGCGAGCGCCGGACGCGGAACTGGATCGTCCACCGGAACCACTACGACCACTTCTTCACGGCCGCGGAGATCGCCCGCGCGTTCCGGGATTCGTTTGACGTGGGAGTCGTCCTCGAGGAACATGAGGGCCTGAACGGGTTCTTCCACGCGCTGATGAAGGTCAAGGAAAGGTGAAGGATGCGCAGGCTCCTCTGGGCGGCCGCCTTCCTCGCGGGCTGCGGGGCGGCGCCCGATCCCGTCCCGGCCCCCCGGGCCGGCTGCGGGTGCGAGAAGAAGATCTGCGTCTGCCCGCACTGCAAGGGCTCCGGCCGGTGCGCGTGCCGGGAGATCGAGAAACCGAAGTGAACACCGCCCGACGGGCGGCGTCCAATCACTCAAAGTCCTTGAAGGGGGTCGGGGTTCGATTATAATCGAGGACCTATGAAAAACCTGATCGGCGCCCTCGTCTTCCTCGCGATCGCGGCGGCCCAGGCCACGGCCCAGGACCTCATCCGCTACAAGGACGGAACGCCCGACCAGGAGTGCGAGATCGTCGCGCTCAGCTACCGCCAGGTCGACTACGAAATCGTGGTCGGCAACAAGGTCCGCCAGCAGGCGGACGCGAAGAAAGTGGCGGAGGTCATCGTCGACCGGAACCAGTCCACGTTCGAGTTCAACCAGGCCTCGTCCGCGATGGACGCCGGGGCGTGGGACGACGCGATCGAGAAGTTCGAGCGCGTGAAGAGGGACCCGCGCGCGCGGGACCTCCTCAAGCAGACCGCCGCGATCAACGTGGTCCGCTGCCAGTACGCGAAGGACAACCCCCAGGGCTGCCTGGCGGCGATCCAGAGCCTCCGGCAGGTCAAGCCCGAAAGCTTCTTCTACCGCGAGTCGGCCGAATTCGAGATCAAGGCCTGCCTCTCCAAGGGCGACGTGGGCGGCGCCCAGGCGGCCGTGAGCGCGCTCGAGAGCAAGGGCAACACCGAGAACATGCCCGACTGGGCGAAGGCCGCGGACGTCCTCCGGGGCGGCCTCCTGGAGATGCAGAAGAAGTGGCGCGAGGCGCTCACGATCTACCGCAAGTACGCGGGCGACAAGGACGCGGGCGACGACGCGAAGATCGGCGAGCTCCGCTGCCTCAAGGAGACCGCCGACTGGGCCGGCCTGAACGTCCGCTCCGAGGCGATCCTCGGCGAGCTGCGGAACCGGAAGGCCCCCAACGACCGCCTTTCCACCGCCGCGTACAACGCGCACGGCGAAGTGAACATGAACGGCGGCAAGATCAAGGAGGCGCTTCTCGACTTCATGCAGGGCGTCGCGGTCTTCAGCCGCAGCGGCTCGAGCCGCGAGCACGAGGCCGCGGTCGGCCGCGCCGGCTACGCCTGCAGCCGCATCGCGCTCAAGGAGACGGATCCCAACAAGAAGGCCCTGTACCGGCAGCGCGCGGTGGACCTGAGGGCGGAGCTCGAGGGCAAGTACGGCAAGAACTCGCCCTTCCTCCAGGAGCTCATCAAGGGCATCCAGGAAGTGAAGTAGGGAGGCAACCCGGGGAGCTCGGGGTCCCCAGCCGGATGGTGACGTCCCGCGACTCCCTCTCCTCGGCACTTGCCTCGGAGCAGGACCCGGAGGTCCGCGAGATGCTGGCGCGCCGTCTCGACGAGCTGAAGTAGGCGCCCTCAGTACAGCTTCTGGACCCTGGCGCCGGGAAAGTAGTACTCGAGGATTTCGGGGCAGGTCTTGCCGTCCTTGGCCATCTCGTAGGCGCCCACCTGGCACATCCCCGCACCGTGACCGAAGCCGCGACCGTAGATCGCGATCGCATCGCCGCGGTCCTCGATCCGGTCCCAAAGGGTGCTGCGGAACCGCGAGGGCTGAAGGTTCCGGCGGAATTCCGTGTTCGCCTGGAGCCGCACGATCCGGGCGGAACCATCGAGCGCCACGGCCACCTCGAGTGCATGGCCGCCCGGAAGCGTCTTGGAAATCTCGACCGATTTCACCCGGGCCCCCGGCAGGTCCTTCGGCAGGCACTTCTCCGCGATCTCCTTCTTCAGCACCAGCACCGGCTCCTTCCACCGGTAGATCGGCCGGCGCATGCAGTAATCGCACTTCCGGCCCTGGAGCGGCGGCATCTTCTCGGTCTCGTCCTGGAGCACCTCCCACGCCGGCTCCGTGTACCCGCCGCAGCAGCTGGAATAGAACGCGCGGACCAGGCGCCCCTCGTAGACCAGGAACATCCCGCGCGTCTCCTCGACCAGCCGCGACGCGTTCGCCGTCTCGCGCTCCATGCCGCCGTAAACCTGGGATCGCTCGTCGTCGTAGAGATCGAACCGTTCGCCCTTGACCCGACGGAGACGCTCGAGGCGCTGCTCGTGAACCGCGTAGGTCCGCGCCGCGATCACCTGCGTCTTGAGCGCCTCCTCCCCCTCCGACAGGTTCATCTCCTTCCCCACGACGCCCCGCAGGTACTGCTCGAGATCGACCTCGTTGACCAGCGCCAGCTTCCGGTCCGGGAGCGCGTGGACGTGGAGCAATCCGTGGTAGCGCACGGACGTCGGCTTCACGGAATTCCCGCGGTGGTCCCGCGTGTACTCGACCTCGAGCGTCCCGTCCCGCCCGGGGACGAGGGCCACCGAGCCCTCCTTGAACGTCGAGGCGCCGATCTGCACGCCCCCGTCGACGGCGCGCACGTCCGCCCAGTCGAGTTCATCCCCTTTGGACAGGACCTCGCCGCGGGCGCGCACCTCGTAGGAACCGCGGACCGCGATCCGCGCGGCGGGATCGCGCAGGCAGCGGCCCAGCCCGACCTGCAGGGTCGGGGCGGCGGCGACCTCGCCCACGTGCATCTCGTCCTTGGCGGGGCGCCCGAGCGTGCAGGAGTGGACGAGGAACACGAGGAAGAGGGAGAGGATGACGGCGATGGCGTGATAGTACCTCTGGCGTCCCATGTCCCCCTCTCGTGTAGTGGGATTCTAACGCTTCCCGCCGGGAAAGCAACGCGGCCGGGCAATTCTGATTGCCCCCCCCACCTCCACCTGATTGAATGGGCGCGCATGAAAAAGAAGGCGCCGGTCCGCAAGCCCGCGCCGCGCCGGGCCCGGGGCGGAGAGGACGTGGACGGCCGCCTCCGGCGGATCGAGGAGGAGAACCGCGCGCTCCGGGCGCGGCTGGAATTCCTCAGCGGGAGCCAGGGAAGCATCGAGAGCCTCTCCAGCCAGGTCCTCCGGGTCAACGTCCTGACCCAGGAGTTCAACACGCTCGACCTCGACCGCATCGGCGAGGTCGCGGTCACGAAGATCCCCGCGGTGGTTCGAGCCCGACTCAGCTCGCTCTACCTGTACGACTATGGCTCCAACGAGCTCGTCCTGCTCTCGCAGAACGGGTCGGTGCCGCTGCCCGAACGCGTCTCCATGAAGCACCACAAGACGAGCGTCATGGGCCGCGTCCTCCAGTCGCGCGAGCCCGTCAGCGTCTCGGGGTTCGCCGCGTTCGAGAAGGCCCACGGCCTCCGCTTCGACCGCCCCTTCGCGAACCGCTACGAGACCGAGACGTGCCTGAGCCTGCCGCTCCAGACGGCCAACTTCCTGGTCGGCGTCCTGAACCTCGCCGACCGGGACGGCGGCGGGGGCTTCGAGGAGGGCGACCTCCCGGTGCTCGACCAGGTGGGCCGCGTTCTCGCGATGGCCATCCGGAACTGCAAGCTCTTCCGCGAGGTGCAGAACCAGGCGCACACCGACGCGCTGACGAAGCTCGGCAACTACCGCGCGTTTCACGAGTCGCTCCGCTCGGAGATGCACCGCTCGGAGCGCTACGGCCGCCCGCTCGCGCTCATCATGATCGACATCGATTCGTTCAAGGAACTGAACGACCGGTTCGGCCACCAGGCGGGCGACGCGGCCCTGATGGAGATGGGAGCGGTGATCCGCGAAGCGCTCCGGCGCGAGGACATGGCGGCGCGCTACGGGGGCGACGAGATCGCGATCATCCTCCCCGAGACCAAGCCGCGCGGCGCCCTCATGGTCGTGCAGCGCCTGCTGGCCTCGGTGCGCGCCCGCAAGTTCGCCCACGAGAACCAGGCGCTGCCCGTCTCGATCAGCGCCGGGGTCGCGCCGTACCGCGCGGGGATGTCGATCACGCAGTTCGTGGGCGCGGCCGACGAGGCCCTCTACCGCGCCAAGCAGGCCGGCCGCGACCGCTACGAGGCCTCCGAGGAGCTCAAGGAGTGACGTTCCCGGTCATTTCGGCGTAAGCACCGTCGCCAGGTCCCAGATGAGGATCGTCGTGTCCTTGCTCGACGAGGCAAAGCGCTTCCCGTCGGGCGAGATCGCGACCGAGAGCACCTTGCTCTCGTGTCCCTCGAGGACCTTGAACTCGCGGATCGTCTGCATGTCCCAGACGCGGACCGCGCGGTCGTCGCCGCCCGAGACCATCCACAGGCCGTTCGGCGTCAGCGCGAGCGACTCGACGTCGTCGAAATGGCCGTAGAGGTTCTTCACGGACTTCCCGGTCGACGCGTCCCAGACATAGATGTTCTGGTCGGCGCTCCCCGCGATCACGCGCTTGCCGTCCGGCGTGAACGCCACCGAGTTCACGACCGTGTCCGACCCGTGCATCGAGCGGACCGCCGCGCCCGAGGCCGCATCCCACAGGCGGACCTCGCCGCCCCACTCCCCCGCCGCGAGCGTCCTCCCGTCCGGCGAGAAGGTGAGCGACCGGATCGCCTCCTCGCCCGCGGGCGTCTTCCACAGGACGCGCGTCGTCGCGGGATCCCAGACCCGCACGACCCTGTCCTTGCCGCCGGAGGCGATCGCCTTGCCGTCGGGGGAGACCGCGAGCGCCATGACCCCGCCCTCGTGCGACGTCACCTTATGGACCTGTTTCGCCGACGCCAGGTCCCACAGCCGGAAGGTCCCGTCGGCGCTCCCCGAGGCGAGCGTCCTCCCGTCGGGGAGGAAGACGAGCGACGTGATCTCGTCCTCGTGGCCGCGGAGCGCCCAGGTCTCCTTGAGCGACGCCGCGTCCCAGAGGTGGACCGCGCGATCGCTCCCCGCGGCGGCGAGCGTCTTCCCGTCCGGGGAGAAGGCCAGCGCCGCGGCCATGCCGCCGCCCCCCGCGGAGCGGAGGAGCTCGTTCCCCGTCTCGGCGTCCCAGAGGCGCACCTCGCCCTCGCCGTTCCCCGCCGCGATCGTCTTCCCGTCGGAGGAGTAGGAGACGGACCAGACGGCATACTGCGCGGCGACCGTCTTCCGGATCTCCTTCCCGCTCTCGCAGTCCCAGAGGCGGACCGTGTTGTCCTTGCTGGCGGAGACGAGCCTCTTCCCGTCCGGTGAAAACGCCACGCGGTAGACGAGTTCCTTGTGGCCCGTCAGCGCGCGGACCTGCTTCCCCTTGGCCGCGTCCCAAAGGCGGATGACGCCGTTCCAGTTGCCGGTGGCGATGGTCTTCCCGTCGGGCGCATAGACGGCGGTGTTCACCGCCGCGCCGTCGCGGATGCGGACGGTCTCGCGGTTCGTCACGAGGTTCCAGACGCGGGCCGTGCCGTCGAGGCTCGCGGTGAGCAGCGACGCGCTGTCCGGCGAGAAGGCGACGGACAGGACGTTTCCATCGTGGCCGATGACGCGGGCGCCCTCGCGGCCGCTGGCCGGATCCCAAAGGTGCACCACCGTGTCGGCGCCGGCGGAGGCGGCGACCTTGCCGTCGGGGGAGAAGGCCATGGTCTAGATGTGCTTCTCGTGGCCGTAGTAGCTGGTGATCTCGAAGCCGGTCGCCGCGTCCCAGACCCGGATGGTCTTGTCGTGCCCCGCGGTGGCGATCCTTTTCCCGTCCGGCGCCCACGCCATGCCATAGAGGCGCCCGCGGTGCCCCTCCACCGTCAGGATCCGCTTTCCGGTCGCGGCGTCCCACGTGCGGAGCGTGCGGTCGTGGCTGACGGAAGCGACCGTCTTTCCGTCGGGCGAGAAGGCCACGTGGACGACCGCATCATCGTGCCGGAGGCGCAGCGTGCCCAGCCGCGCGACGGCGCCGCGCGGCAGCGGATCGCCCGTGGAGTCGACGCGATCCTGGGCCAGGAGCAAGAGGACGAGGAGAACGCGCACGTTGCTGTTAATTCTACAACGGGAGGAATTGAGCCATTGGATTATTGAGCTATCGGGTTGTTGACCCGCGTTCCTCGAAGCCCTGGCGGTGCGCAGGGAAGCCCCGACGATCCGCGCCAGCTCGGTCGCCCCCCTTCTTCAGAATTCCTGTGTCCTCGAGCAGCTCGATCCAAAAGAGGGTTTCGTCGGCCTCTTCCAGAACGATCCCCATCTTCGCGATGAACTCCGCCTTCGACCGGGCCTGGCGATGAAGGCATATCCCCGGAAGAAGTGTGAATTCCAGGCGTATTCTTCCAAGCTGTTATAATTGCATCAGGAGGAGTCCATCATGGCCCTCGAACGGAAACCCAAGAAATCACCACGGTCCAAGGGGATATCCCGGCGCGCCCGGGCCTTTCTTCGCGTAAGGCGTGAACGCACCCTGCGAGAGGCGGAGGAAGAGAAGCGAAAATCTGCCGGGTCCGCTTGGTCTGGCTTCTAGGCCCTGGCGATACCGATCTCGGCTACCCCCAGACAGGCGCGGGACCCTGTTTCCCCACCTTGAAGACTGGCATGCTCGCCGGGTGGTCTTCAATAGCTCAATCGCTAAATTGCCCGATAGCCCGATGAAGGCTACTCGGCGTAGCTGACGACGATCTCCGTCGCGCCCTGCGAGGCGATGTCGTATTCGCCGATCTTGGCGGGGATGAGGTAGGTCTCGCCCGCCTTGAAGGGCTGGGAGGATTTCTTCTTCTCGCCGAACTGGTACTTGCCCCGGCCCTGAACGATGGTGTGGACGACGCTGCGGGCGGCGTTGGCCTTCTCGGTGATCCGCTGGCGGCCCAGCTCGATCGTCTCCATCGTGAACTTCTCGCACTTGATGAGGAGCTTGCGGCGGTAGGCGTAGCCGAGGATGCGGCTGGGCTTGTACTTCGAGACGCCCATCGAGTAGAAATCGGTCACGTTCATCGCCTTCTCGACGTCGAGACGCCGCGGCTTCCGGTTGAAGTCGACGCGACCCCAGTCGGTCAGGCGGTAGGTCGTGTCGGAGTTCTGCTGGACCTCGAGGAAGACGGCGCCGCCGTACGCGGAGTGGATGGTGCCGGGCGGGATGAAGATGACGTCCCGCTCCTTGATGTCCATCACGTTCAGGCAGGACTCGATCTTGCCGTTCTTGAGGTGCTCCTTGAACTCGGCGATGGTGGTGCCGGGGAGGACGCCGCGGATGACGCGCGACTCCTTGGGCGCCGAGATCACGTACCACGCCTCCATCTTCCCGACGCCCTCCGACTCGTAGCGCTGGGCGTAGTCGTCGGTGGGGTGGACCTGGAGGGAGAGGCGCTCGTGGGCGCAGATGAATTTCACGAGCAGCGGGTAGCGCTTGAAGCGCATCGAGTGCTCGTCGCCGAGGACGGACTTGCGGTGCTCCTCGAGTAGCCGGTCGAGGGGCCATCCCCGGTAAATTCCGTTGGCGACGACGCTCGTCGACTTGTCGCGCTGGGCGATCTCCCAGGATTCGCCGCAGCGGCGGCCCGCCCCCTTCTTCCCCACGACCTTCGCCAGCTCGGGTCCGCCCCAGATCTTGTCCTTGTAGATTTCCTTGAAACGGAGGGGATAAACCGGCGGGGGGCGCTCGGGCATGCCGGGATTCTAGGGAGCGGGGTGGGGGCTGTCAACAAAACCAGAGGAGATTAGGAGATGAGAGGAGATATAGTGATAAGACAAAGACACGATGGAAGACGAATACACGTCGGGGCCGTGGACGGGGTTCTACACGTACGCGAACCGGGCCCGCGAGAAGATGGACCTCTCGCTCACGTTCCGCGAAGGCATCGTGACGGGCGCGGGAGCCGATCCCGTCGGTGACTTCACGATCAAGGGAGGATACGACCCGGAGAAGCACGAGGTCCACTGGACCAAGACCTACCCCGGCCGCCATTCGGTCTATTACAGGGGCTACCGCGACAACCGCGGGATCTGGGGGACGTGGGAGATCCACCCCGGTCTTACGGGAGGCTTCCACATCTGGCCCAAGGGCCAGGGTGAAGGCGCCGTCGATCACGCCGAGGCGGAGATCGACCAGCCCGTGGACGCGGTCGGCCCCCCGCGGCCCCCCGGTGGCGACCATTTCGCTTGACTTCGACCCCCGGGGGGGTAGAATCGCGGACCTCATGACGACGCTCGCTGCCCGGTATTTTAGCTACTGGTACTGGTCCCGCTAGGGCGGGGACCGCAGCGATCCTTCACAAGAGATTCGCGAGAACCCGCCAGAACCCCTGGCGGGTTTTTTTATCGGACGAACGAAGACCATGACGTCGATCAAGCTGGAGTTGAAGCCGACCGTGCGCGAGGTCGCGGCCGACCTCGAGACACCGGTCTCGGCCTTCCTCAAGCTCAAGGGCCACGGGGCCCGCTTCCTCCTCGAGTCGGTCGAGATGGGCGAGAACCTCGGCCGCTACTCCTTCATCGGGCTCGACTACCTCCGGAACATCAAGATTCTCGCCGATGCGGTCGTCGTCGAGGAGGGCGGGAAGAGCGAGTCGATCCCGATCGGCGGGCGGAACCCGCTGGAGATCGTCCGCGAGCTCATGCAACCGCTCGGGATCCGGCACGACGGCCTCCCGGGCCTCGTCGGCGGCGCCGTCGGCACCATCGGCTACGACTTTGTCCGCTTCCTCGAGAAGCTCCCGTCGCGACTCCCCGACAAACTCGGGCTCCCCCTCTGCAACTTTTACCTCGCGTCGACGATGGTCATCTTCGACCACGTCAAGCGCAAGATGCTCCTGGTCACGATCGGCAAGGACGATCCCAAGGAGACGCTCGACCGCGTCACCGAGCTCCTCCGCGCGCCGCTCGCCGCGGAATGGACCCGCCCCCACGCCGCCCCGAAGCGCGCGACCTTTACCAACGAGTTCCCCGAGGATAAGTTCAAGGCCGCGGTCCTCAAGGCCAAGGAATACATCAAGATCGGCGACGTGTTCCAAGTCGTGCTCTCGCAGCGCCAGCAGGGCGAGCTGCACGTCGACCCCTTCCAGGTCTACCGCGCGCTCCGGATCCTCAACCCCTCGCCCTACATGTTCTACCTCGACTTCGGCGGCTACCAGCTGGTCGGCTCCTCCCCCGAGATCCACGCCAAGCTCTCCGGTCGCGAGGCGGTGCTCCGGCCGATCGCCGGGACGCGCCGGCGGGGGGCGACGCCGGAGGAGGACCAGAGGCTCGAGAAGGAGCTGCTGGCCGACGAGAAGGAGCGGGCCGAGCACCTGATGCTGATCGACCTCGCGCGGAACGACCTCGGGCGCTGCGCCGAATACGGGAGCGTCCGCTGCACCGACCTCTACACGATCGAGCGCTACTCGCACGTGATGCACATCGTGAGCGAGGTCGTCGGGAAACTTCCGGCCGGCCAGGACCAGTTCGACCTGCTGTCGAAGACCTTCCCCGCCGGGACGCTGACGGGCGCGCCCAAGATCCGGGCGATGGAGATCATCGAGGAGCTGGAGCCGACGCGCCGCGGCCCCTATGGGGGCACCGTCGGCTACTTCTCGCTGACCGGCGACATGGACACCTGCATCACGATCCGCACGATGGTGGTCCAGGGCAAGACCGCGTACCTCCAGGCGGGCGCGGGCATCGTCGCCGACAGCGACCCCCAGTCCGAGTGGACCGAGACGTGCAACAAGATGGAAGTGCTCAAGAGGGCCATCGCCCTTGCGGAGGAGGGCCTGTGAAGAAGGTACTCCTCGTCGACAACTACGACTCCTTCACCTACAACCTGGCCCAGTACCTGGGCGAGCTCGGATGCGAGCTCACGGTCGTCCGCAACGACGCGATCACCGTGGAGGACGCGAAGAAGCGGGACTTCACGCACCTCGTCATTTCTCCCGGCCCGGGGAACCCCACGCAGTCGGGCGTCTGCAACGAGCTCATCCGGACGTTCGCCGGGAAGAAGCCCGTCCTGGGCGTGTGCCTCGGCCACCAGTGCATCGGCAAGCTCTTCGGCGGTGAGATCGTGCGCGCGCCGCAGGTGATGCACGGGAAG
>JBGPCZ010000079.1:0-26982 GCA_041482015.1 Planctomycetota bacterium
GAACTCAACAAAATCAAAGTACCTTTCGACGTAGAGACGATCACCGATCTTAAATACATCGAAGACGATCTGTTGAACAGAAATCTGCCTAAGGCCGCGGAACGTGCAGTGAGCACGCTGCATTCGCAACTGTTGCACGAAGGTTCTTACGTTGATTACGGTATCATCATTAATTCAGGAAAATATGACGGGCTCGACTACGTTGCAGCAGTAAATGCCATCGCAGCCGACCTGAAAGACAAAGGCCTCGGCGACAAGCAGGTGCAGTGGCGCCTGCGCGACTGGGGCATCTCGCGCCAGCGCTACTGGGGTATGCCGGTCCTGGAGACGGGGGCGTCCGATCGCGATCCGGAGATCGCCGGCCGCTGCCGGGCCCTCGCGGAGGAACTGCGGCCCAGGCCCTCGCGAGTCTTCGGTCCCGCCGCCGTGGAACGCCAGCGCCTCGCGGGCGACGACGCGGCGCTCTGGGTCTCGCTGAAGGGGAAGCTGACCACTTACAAGGTCAAGGACCTGCTGCTCGAAAACAACCTGATGCTCCTGCTGTCGCAGGTCGAAGGGGGCTCGCTGAGGGGAGGGGTGCCCCGGGTGAAGCTGACGTTCTCCTTCGAGAACGTGCCATTCGCGGCGATCCTCGCGATCGTGACGCAGTGCGCGGGCCTTGACTATGTCATCGAGGACGGTCACGTCGTGGTGGGTCCCCAGGAGGAGTTGCTCCGCCGCCTTCCGCCGGGAAAGTGATCACTTCAGGATGGAGCGCGCGATGACCAGGTGCTGCACCTCGCTCGTGCCCTCGTAGATCTCCGTGATCTTCGCGTCGCGGAAGTGGCGCTCGACGGGGAAGTCGCGAATGTAACCCGCGCCGCCGTGGATCTGGACCGCCTGGGTGGCGTGGCGGTTGGCCATCGTCGAGGCGAAGAGCTTGGCCATCGAGGCCTCGGTCGTGTGCGGCTTCCCCTCGTCGCGCAGGCGGGCCGCGCGCAGAATGAGGAGCCTCGCGGCCTCGATGTCCGTCGCCATCTCGGCGATTTTCCACTGGATCGCCTGGAAATTCGCGATCGGCTGGTCGAACTGCTTCCGCTCCTTCGCGTACCGGGCCGAAGCGTCGAGGCACGCCATCGCGATCCCGCAGGCCTGCGCGGCGATCCCGATCCTCCCGCCGTCGAGGGTCGAGAGCGCGATCTTGAAGCCCTCGCCCTCTCCGCCGAGGAGGTTGCCGCGGGGGACGCGGACGCCGTCGAGGAAGAGCGTGGTGGTGGACGAGCCGCGGATGCCCATCTTGTGCTCGGGCTTCCCGGCGGTGAGCCCCTTCATCGAACGTTCGACCAGGAACGCGCTGATCCCCTGGTGCTTCACGCCGGATCCGGGGTCGGTCCGCGCGAACAGGATGAAAAGGTCGGCGATGGCCCCGTTGGTCACGAAGTTCTTCGTCCCGTTGAGGACGTACGCGTCGCCGTCCTTCACGGCCGTCGTCAGGAGCGCGCCGGCGTCGGTGCCGCTGACGGGCTCCGAGAGCGAGTAGGCCCCGATCCACTCGCCCTTCGCGAGCCGCGGAAGGTACTTCGCCTTCTGCTCCTCCGTTCCGTACCTCAGGAGGGGGCTCTGGCAGAGCGAGTTGTGGACCGACATCGTGACGCCGGTCGAGGCGCAGGCGCGGTTGATCTCCAGCTGGATGAGCGCGAGCATGAAGTTGCCGAGGCCCGCGCCGCCGAAGACCTCTGGCGTCAGGACGCCGAGGAAGCCCAGGGCCCCCATCTCCCGGAGGACGGCACGGGGGATCTCGCCGGCCTTGTCGATCGACGCGGCGATCGGCGCGAGCTCCTTCTCGGCGAACTCGCGCGCCGTCTGCTGGACGAGCGCCTCTTCGTCGCTGAGCGTGAAGTTCATGCGCGTTCGATCCCCAGCGCCAGCCCGTTCCCGCCGCCCATGCAGAGCGTGGCCACGCCGCGCCTGAGCTTGCGGGCGACGAGCGCGTGGAGGAGCGTGACCACGATCCGGGCGCCGCTTGCGCCGATGGGGTGTCCGAGCGCCACCGCGCCTCCGTTCGCATTGACCTTCGCGGCGTCGAGGCCGAGGTCCCGGATCGCGGCGACCGTCGACGCCGCGAACGCCTCGTTGATCTCGATGAGGTCGGCCGCGGCCGTCTTCCACGGGTTCTTCTCGTCGAACCGGCGGAGGGCGTCGATCGTGGAGACGAGCACCCACTTGGGATCGACGCCCGCTGTCGCGTGTCCCGTGATGCGAGCGAGGGGCGCGACGCCATGCGCCTGCAGCGCCTTCTCGGACATGAGGACCACCGCCGCCGCCCCGTCGGAGATCTGGGAGGAATTCCCGGCCGTCACCGCGCCGTCCGGCTTGAAGGCGGGCTTGAGCTTCGCGAGCGCCTCGACGGTCGAATCCGCCCGCGGGCCTTCGTCGGCGTCGACGAGGGTTGCCGCGCCTTTCTCTCCCTTCGCCTCGACGGGCGAGATCTCCGCCTTGAACGCGCCCGAGTTCGCGGCGGCGACGGCCTTCGCGTGGCTCGCGGCCGAAAATTCGTCCATGTCCCGCCTCGTGACGCGGAAGCGCTCCGCCACGAGCTCGCACGACGTGCCCATGTGGAAATCGTTGAACGCGTCCCACAGGCCGTCGTGGACCAGCGCGTCGACCATCTTCGCGTTCCCCAGCCGCGTCCCGCGACGCGCCTCGGGGAGAAGGTACGGTGCGTTCGACATGCTCTCCATGCCCCCGGCCACGACCACGTCGGCGTCGCCTGCCCGGATCGCTTGCACGCCGAAGATGATCGACTTGAGGCCGGAGCCGCAGACCTTGTTGACGGTGACGGCCCCCACCTTGTGGGAGAGGCCGGCGCCCAGCGCCGCCTGGCGGGCCGGGTTCTGGCCGAGCCCCGCCTGGATCACGGAGCCCATGAGGACCTCCTCGACCGCGTCGGGCGGCACGCCCGCGCGCCGCACCGCCTCGCGGACCACGTGGGCCCCCAACCGCGGGGCGGGGACCGCTCCCAGGGCGCCGAGGAACTTCCCCTGGGGCGTGCGCACCGCCGAGGCGATGAAAGCTTCGCTCACGCCATGATTGTCGACCAAGCGGAAAGGCGAGTCAATAGAACGGCCGATTTGCCCGAACCTTTTCGCGGTGCGGCGGTTGAAGAGGGTCAAGAGAGGTACGCAACACACCTCCCGGGCACACCTCCAGGCTCGAAACCAAGAACGAACAGGATATGAGTACCTCCCCAGCCCGCACGATCGTGGTGGGCGACCTCCACGGATGCCATGACGAGGCCGTCGAATTGCTGGACCGTCTGGCAGTCACGTCCGGCGATCGCGTCATCTTTGTCGGCGACCTCGTCGATCGCGGGCTCAGGCGCCGCGAGTGCGTCGAGCTGGCGATGCGGCACGAGTGCATCCTCGGCAATCACGAGGAGAAGCACCTGCGGCAGCGGGATCGTGGTTCACGCCGGCGTATGGCCCGGCCTCCCGGTCGAACGTCAGGATCCGCACACGCTGCTGCATGCGCAGTGCATCCAGCCGCCCGCGTCGAAGAGCTTCTGGCCTTCCAAGGCACCGGCCGGGTGGACCTTCTGGACGAACCACTGGAAGGGGCCGGAGCGCGTCATCTTTGGTCACACGGTCCTGGATAGGCCGCTTATCACGGCATGGACCGTGGGGATCGACACCGGGTGCGTCCACGGCCGCGAGCTGACGGCCGTGGTGCTCCCCGAGTGGCGGATCGTCTCGGTGCCCGCCCGGAAGAGCTACTGGGGACCGAAAGGCGGCGGCGTCGCGTGCTACCCCGTGATGGACGGGGTCCGCTGCTACTCCTGAGGAATCCCTAGTATCCCCGGCCCGCGGCGCGCTGGCGCATCTGGAGTTGCGAGATCGTCAGCGTCAGCTCGTTGAGCAGGTGGTCCATCTGGTCGTCGTGCGGGATCCTCATCCCCTTGTTCAGCCACTCGAGCGCGGTGGGGTAGGACAGCTCCACGCTCCACATGCGGCCGAGCCGGTAGTAGGTTTTGACGAGCCACGCGTCGGCCTGCCGCTCGAGGTCCTTCGCCTTCTGGAGCACGGCGACGTCGTTGGACTTGAGCAGCGAATCGATGTTCCGCTTGGCGGAGACGAGCGCCATTTCGGCCGCGCGCCAGGCCTTGTCGGCCTTGGTCAGGTTCTTGGCCTCGTGCTCCAGGCCCTCGGCCCAGGCCTTCTGCGACTCCTCGATCAGCTCCACCGTGCGGGCGACGGCGGCCTTCACCTGGTCCTCGGTCTTCTTGACGCCGGCGTCCGCGGCGGCCTGCTGCTGGGCGGCGAGCTGGGCTTTCTTGTCCGCGTTCTCCTTGGCGATCTCCTCCGCCATCTTGGCGTCTTCCTTCCTGGCTTCCTCCGCGTACGGCGTGTCGCCGTACTTCTCGATGAGGAGCCGGACGATGTTCTTCGCCTCCTCGTACTCCTTGCGGAGGTGGAGCTTCTTCACGTCCTCGAACTTGGCCCGCCCGTCCTCGTTGTGCGCCTCGTCCCGGCGCTTCTTCGCCTTCTCGGCAAGGTTGGCGTCGAGCACCGCGGCCTCGTCGAACTCGCGCGCCGCCGTCGAGTAGAGGCCGTTCGTCATGCAGAACTCCGCCAGGTCCATGCGGGCCTGGCCGCTCTTGCGGTCGATCCGGTCCAGCCGGAGGCGGTAGACGGAGTAGGGCATCAGGTCCTTCAGCGCGATCTTTCGCGGCTCCTTCTCGTCCTTGGCGAGGAAGTCCGCCATGTCGGCGTCCATCTTGAGCACGCGGCCCACGATCAGCCCGCCATCCTTCTTCTGCAGGATGTCGTCGGGTTTCTTGGTGTCCTGGGTGAGGGCCGGCAGGCACAGCGCGAGGAGGACCAGGGTGCTGCGGAGGATCGCCTTCATATCGCTACTCCTGTCCCAAGGGGGGGTGACCCGCACTTTCTAACTAGGACGCTACCAACCGCATTATACCCTCTCCACAAATGGAACACCATGAGCCCTCGTCGGTTCTCGGACCGGGTGATACAATGGCGCTTCCATGCCGCGCCTTCTCGCCGCCGCCACGGCCCTGCCTCCCAACATCCTGACGCAGGCGCAGGCTCGCGCCGCGTGCGAGAAGGTCTATGCGGGGCGGCCGGGCCTCCTCCGTCTCCTGCGCGTGTTCGAGCGCAGCGGCGTCGAGACGCGACACTTCGCCTTTCCGCCCGAGTACTACCTCTCGAAGAAGACGTTCGACGAACGAAACGCCGACTACGTCGAGGTCGGGACCGCCCTTGCGGAGAAGGCCGCGCGCGAGTGCCTGGCCCGGGCGGGCATCCCGCCGCCCCAGGTCGACCACCTCTTCTTCGTCACCACGACCGGCCTCGCGACGCCGAGCATCGACGCCCTCCTGGCGCCCCGCCTGGGCCTCCGGCGCGACGTGCGGCGCTGGCCGCTCTTCGGGCTGGGGTGCGCGGGGGGCGCCGGCGGCCTCCTCCGCGCCGCCGCGACGGTGGCCCCGGGGGAGCACGCGCTGATCGTCTCCGTGGAGCTTTGCGGACAGGTGTTCTCCAGCCGCGCTGCCGATCCCGTCGACGTCGTCGGAGCCGCGCTCTTCGGGGACGGCGCCGCGGCTGGGCTGGTGGGCGCCGGCGGGGCGGGCCCGGCCATCCTCGCCTCGCACACCGAGCTTTTCGCGGAGTCGCGGCATCTCATGGGCTGGAACTTCACCTCCGACGGGATGCGGCTCGTGCTCTCGCAGGAGGTGGCCGACCTGGTGACGCGGCGGCTTCGGCCGGTCGTGCAGGCATTCCTGGCGAAGCACGGGCTCGCGGAGAAGGACATCGCCCACTGGCTCCTCCATCCCGGCGGGCGACGGATCATCGACGCCTATCGCGAGGGATTCGGGCTGGGCGACCGCGAGCTCGAGTGGACGCGGGGCTCGCTCGCGCGGGTGGGAAATCTCTCGAGCGCGTCCGTGCTCTTCGCGCTGGACGATCTCCTCCGCAGCGGCCGCGCCCGCGCGGGGGACCGCGGGCTCATGGTCGCGCTCGGGCCGGGATTCGCGGCGGAGATGCTGGTGCTGGAGTGGTGACCTGGGACGCGGTGGTGGTCGGCGGCGGACCGGCCGGGTCCGCCGTTGCGATCGAACTGGGACGGCGCGGGATGCGGGTGGCCCTTCTCGAGAAGTCGCGCCATCCCCGGCCCAAGGCCTGCGGGGAGGGGCTCCTGCCTCACGGCGTGGCCGCACTCGAAGCGCTGGGACTCGAGGTGCCGGGCGTGCGCGTGAAGGGGATCCGGTACGTCTCGCCGGGCGGCGTCACCGCGGAGGCCGACTTTCCCGCGGGGCACGGCCGGGTCGTCCGTCGCGAGGGATTCGACGCCTTTCTTTTCGATGCCGCCGCGCGAACCCCGAACGTCGAGGCCTTCCAGGAAACATCGTACGATCCGGCGCGGTGGAAGGCTCGCTGGGTGATCGGCGCCGACGGCCTCCATTCGCAGTTTCACCGGCGTCCCGAGTTCCCGGCGTCACCGCCGGCCGTCCGTCGGGTCGGCCTGAGCGTCCACGCCCGCGGGCTCGACGTCGACCGCGAGCGCGTGGAGGTGATTCTTCACGAAGCGGGCGAAGTCTACCTGGCCCCGTCGTCCGGGGGGGAGGCGCTCGTGGCCTGCCTCTACCGGGAGCAGGATCTCCCGCCGGGACCCTCGAACGCGGACCGGGTGCTGCACACGCTCGTGTCGCTCGAGGTCCTTCGCGGCCGTCTCCGGGGAGTGGTCTTCACGACGCCGGTCCTGGGCGCCGGGCCGCTGGGGCTGCGGGTGGGGGCGATCGCGACCGATGACACACTCCTCGTGGGCGATGCCGCGGGCGCGCCCGACCCGGTGACCGGGGAGGGGATGTCGCTCGCGCTCCTCTCGGCGCGGGCGGCCGCGGAGTCGATCGCGTCGGGCCGGCCCCGGGACTACGAGAAGGCGCGGCGCCGGCTGGCGGCGGGCGCGGACTGGCTCGGGCGGTGGATCCTCCGCGCCTCGCGCTACCCGGCGATCGCGGACCGCGTGGTCCAGTCGCTGGGGGACCATCCGGAGCTCTTCACGAAGCTCCTCGAGATCGCGACCGGCTCGCGTCGCGAGGGAGACCTGTCGCTCGCCGATCTTGCCCGTCTGGTCGTATGAAGACGCGGTCGACCGAGCTCGAACGGCTCGACGTCGAGAATCCTCCCCTCGAGGAAATGGCGCGCGTCGCGGGCTATCTCGCGTTCGTCAACCGGTGGCTGGGCGGTACGCGCGCCGTCGCCTGGCATCTGAAGAAGGTGCGGGAGCCGTTCACGCTGCTCGACGTGGCGGCCGGGGCGGCCGACATCCCGCGGGCGCTCTCCCGTCGGTTCCCGAACATGAGCGCCGTGGCGTTCGACCTCTCCGGCACGATGCTCTCCCTCGCGCAGGGGATCCCATGCGTCCGGGGCGATGTCCGCCGGCTGCCGTTCCGCGACCGGAGCGTCGACTACGTGGTCTCCACCCACTTCTTCCATCACCTGTCGGACGACCAGGTCGTGGCGACGCTGCGGGAGTTCGACCGGATCGCGCGCCGCGGCATCATCGTGAACGATCTCCTACGGCGCCGCCGCGCCCTCGTCTGGGTCACGCTGTTCACGCTCTTCGCGAACCCGTACGTGAAGACGGACGGCCCTCTCTCGGTGCGGCGCGGGTTCACGATCCCGGAGATCGAGGCCCTGGCGCGGCGAGCGGGACTCGAGTGGCTCCGGGTGCGCGTGCACTTCGGGCACCGGTTCACGCTGGCGGGGGAGCGGCCGCGCTGAATCCCCCCGCGGCCGGCGCATGTATACCCTCTGACTGGAGGAAACCATGAGACTTGCGTTCCTCGCGTTTTTGCTGTGCGCGGTCACGATCCAGGGGAAGCCGCCCGACGACGTCGTGTTCGAAAAGGACGTCGTTTACGGGAAGGGCGCGGGCGAAGACCTGAAACTCAACATCTCCCGTCCGAAGGAGGCCGCGGGGGCGCTCCCGTGCATCGTTTTCATCCACGGCGGCGGATGGGCCGCCGGCACCAAGGACGGTCACACCCAGCAGACGTGGGACGTGGTGAAGAAGGGCTACGTCGGGGTCACGGTCGGCTACCGTTTCGCTCCGAAGCACCGCTTCCCGGCTCAGGTCGAGGACGTGAAGTGCTCGATCCGGTTCCTGCGAGCGAACGCCGAGAAGTACGGGATCGACAAGGATCGCATAGGCGCGGTCGGGTTCTCCGCGGGCGCGCATCTCTCGATGATGCTGGGCGCGATGGACAAGGCCGACGGGCTCGAGGGGGAGGGCGGAAATCCCGACCAGCCGAGCAAGGTGAACGCGGTCGTCTCGTGGTTCGGTCCCACCGACATGACGACCAAGGACTGGCCCGACGCCAGCCGGAAGTTGATCGAGCAGTTCGTCGGCGGCCCCAAGGACGAGAAGGAAGACGTCTGCCGGAAGGCGTCGCCGATCACGTACGTCAACGCCGGCGACGCGCCGATGCTCCTCATCCAGGGGACGAAAGACCGGCTTGTGCCCTACTCGCAAGCGTATCTCATGATCGACGCGCTCAACAAGGCGGGCGTCCCCGGACGGCTCGACATGATCGTCGGCGCGGACCACGGGTGGGGGAATCCCGAACTCCAAAGGACGGCCGACGAGACCTACGCCTTCTTCGACCAGTACCTTAGGGCCAGGAAGAAGTAAAATCGTCGTTAACGGTCGGGCGCCGACGCCGTCTGGTAGCTCATGACAGACGGGAGGAGGCGCGCATGAAGACCCGCACGGCGATTCTCACGGCGACCCTGGCCACGCTCGTGATCTTCCGGGGCTGGGGGCAGGACACCCGCGTGGCGGAGAACGATCTCATCGTCCACGAGTGGGGCACGTTCACCTCGATGCAGGGCTCCGACGGGATCACCCTCGAAGGGCTCCACCACGAGGAGGAGGCGCTGCCGATGTTCGTGCAGAACTATGCGAAGGCCTCGGGTGACCTGGTCCGCGACGGCATGTTGAAGAAGGGGGTCCGGGCCGACATCGTTCACGTGACGGAGAAGATGGAGACGCCGGTGACGTACTTCTATACCGCGCATCCCCAGAAGGTCCGGGCGAAGGTCGTCTTCAACCGCGGCCTCCTCACGCAGTGGTATCCGTCCGCCGAGCTCCGCGGGCCGAACGGCGGGCGCGTGGCCCCGGGGCTGGTCGACATGAATCGCATCGAGAAGAGCTCCCTCGAGTGGGACGTCGACGTGCTCGCGCCCCGACAGGGGTTGGGCGACCTGCCGAAGGTCGCCGAGGGGGACCCGTGGCAGTTCGCGCGGATCCCGGACTCGAACGCCGTGCGCGCCCGCGGGACCGAGACCGAGAAATTTCTCTTCTATCGAGGCCTCGGGCTCTTCACGCTTCCTCTCAAGGCGAAGACCGAACCGGGGTCGAGGCTCACGCTGGCGAATGACGGGCGCGATCCGATCCGGCACCTTATCGTCCTCCACGTGCGGAACGGACGCGGCGAATACACCTACGTGCCGGAACTCCCCGCGCAGGAGTCGCTGACGGTGCAGCGGCCGGTCTCGCAGGACGCGCCGGCGGTGAAGGAGATGGTGAAGGGTCTCAAGGAGACGCTCCAGCGCTGCCTGGTGGCCGAAGGGCTTTATGCGAAGGAGGCGGAGGCGATGGCGCTCACGTGGGAAAAGAGTTACTTCCACGCGGAGGGGCTGCGCGTCCTTTACGTGGTGCCGGACCGGGTGACCACGCAGCTCTTACCGCTCGAGATCACGCCCGCGCCGAAGGAGATGAAGCGGGTGCTCGTCGGTCGCCTCGAGTGCCTGACGCCCGAGGTCGAGGCGGAAGTCGTGGCCGCGCTCCGGGACCGGATGTCCCAGGATCTCGCGGTCCAGGAGCCCGCCTGTGCGCGCCTTTCGAAGCTCGGACGCTTCCTGGAGCCCAACGTCCGCCGGATCCTGGCGGCCTCGACCGATCCCGTGGTCCAGAAGAGCGCGAGGGAGGTCCTTCGCCCCATGGAAGCGCGGATCCCGACCCGCTGAGGGTAGAATTCACGGGGATGACGGCGAAAATCGACGTCGAGGAAGGCGTCCTCGTGGCGGGGCTCGTGGAGCGCGCCCGCACCGGGGACGCCTCGGCCTTTGAGTCGCTCTACCGCCGGTTTGCGCGGTCGGTGCACTCCGTGCTCCTCTCGCGCGTGCCGCCCGCGGAGGCGGAGGAGCTGACGCAGGAGGTGTTCCTCGCGGCGCACCGACGGCTGGGAGACCTGCGCGAGCCCGGCGCGGTCGGCCCTTGGCTCCACGCGATGGCGCGGAACGTCGCGACGGATCGACTCCGGGCCAGGGGCCGGAGGCCGCGCGAGGAACCGCTCTCCGAGCGCCCGGTCCCGGCGTCGCCGGACGGCGAACTGGCGGAGCGCGTGCTTCGCCACCTGGGGGAGCTGCCCGAGGCCTACCGCGAGACGCTCCTCATGCGGCTCGTGGACGGTCTGACGGGGCCGGAGATCGCCGGCGTCACGGGCCTGACGGCGGCCTCGGTGCGCGTCAACCTGTGCCGGGGCATGGAGCTGCTGCGGGAGCGCCTCAAGAAGGAGGGATGGCCGTGAGCGACGAGTACCTGTGGGACCGGAGCGGGGGCGACGAGGAGGTCGAGCGGCTCGAGAAGGCGCTCGGCCGGTTCGCGCTCCGCTCGGAGTCGGCCCCGTCGCTCCGTCGTTCCCGGCGCCCGCAGTGGGTCTTGTCGATTGTGGCCGTCGCCGCCGCAGCAGCGATCGCAATCGTCGTCTTCCTGCCGCGGGGCCCGGAGGTCCTGAAGGAGGACCGGACGTTCGACCTGGGCCGGTTCGGGTCCGTGAGGGCGGAGGCAAAGAGCCGCGTGTCGGTGGTGCGGAAGGACGACCAGCTGATCAAGCTCCGACTCGAGGAAGGGACGGTCCACGCGTCGATCACGCTGGCGGCGCGCCCGAGGCTCTTCCAGGTGGAGACGCCGGCGACGACGTGCGTGGACCTCGGCTGCAAGTACACGCTGACGGTGGACGCGGAGGGGCGGTCCCGCGTGCGGGTGACCTCGGGCCGCGTGGCGTTCGTGGACGGCGCGCGCGAGGTCTACGTCCCGACCGGGGCCGGATGCGAGGCGCTCCGGGGCCGGGGCGCGAGCACGCCGGTGTTCGAGGACATCCCGGCGAAGATGAAGCTGGCGCTCCGGGCCTTCGACGAGGCGGCGCCGGGGGAGCGCGCGAGGGCGGCGACGGAGTTCTCGCGGCAGGCGGAACGTCTCCGGGAAACGCTCCCGCTCTTCCATTTCCTCCGTGATTCCGATCCGGACGTGTCGGCGGCGGGCCTGGACGGGCTCATGCGGCTCGCGGGCCTGCCCCAGGGCGTCACGCGCAGCATGTGCGCGGTGCGGGACGCGAAGATGACCGAGGCCTGGCGGGAGTACCTCGAGGACCAGCTGGGCGCGTGGTGGTAGAGGAGAAGATTCGATGAAGACCCTGATCGCAACCCTGGCCCTCCTGCTCGCGGTTCCGCAGGCGGAGGAGAAAAAGGCGCCGACGCGGGAGGACATGCGCCGGTTCCTCATGTTCGCAGTCTTCGAGGGGCTGTGGGAGGACGGTGCCGACCTCGCGGTCATCAAGGAGCTACGCAAGAAACCGTTCGAGTACTTCATCCCCAAGTGCTATCTCTGCGACGCGGTCCGCCAGGGCATCGACGTCTATCTCGCCGCGCCCGTGGCCGCGCTGGGTGACGCGAAGGGCGCCGGCCTTCCGAAGCCGATCGCCGACGCCCTCAAGAACCCGGACCGCACGCCGCGCCTCGACGGCCTCCGCAGGCTGACCGAGCGCTACGTCCTCCGCCGGTTCGACCGGGTGAAAATGTCGGACGAAGATCGCGCGACGATGGAATCCTTCCTCCAGGAGGCGCGCAAGCAGGGGATGTCGGTGAAGGAGGATTCCTTTGGCGCCTTTTGCCCCTCGTGCGAAGGCGCGCTCCGGAGCAAACCCAAGAAATAGGGCCTACGGCCGCCGCTCGCGCTCGGGCGCGTCGATGAAGCGCCAGCCCTTGAGGAACGTGATCAGGTCGGTCATGTCCTCGACCGGGATGTTCTTCTCGAGGCCGTCGGGCATGAGCGACGTTCCGCCCGCCTTCATCTCCTCGATGTCCGCGCGCAGGACCACGTCCTGCTGGTTCTCGCCGCGGCGGAGCGTCAGGCTGGAGGCGTTCTGCTCGGCGATGAACCCGCTCAGGATCGCGCCGCTCTTCGTCTTCACGATGAAGTTCATGTAGTTGTTGTCGATGACGCGGCTGGGGTCGAGGATGTCGACCAGGAGCTGCTCCTTCTTCTTCGAAAGCGTGTCGGAGATGTCGGGCCCGATCACGTTCCCGATGTCCCCGATGCGATGGCACGAGGCGCAGTTCTTCCGGAAGATCTCGCGGCCCTTCTTCGGGTCCCCGTCCTTCTCCGTCGCGGCCTTGTACCGGTCGATCACCACCTGCCGGTCCTCGGGGAGTGCGTCCTTGAGGAGCTTCGCGGCGCGTTCCTTGATCGCGCCGTTGGGATGGGCCACGAGCTGGCGGACGAGCGGGATGCCGAGGTCGCCGGGCGCGAGCCGCCTCTCCTCGATCGCGTCGAGGAGCGCGATCAGCCGCTCGGGCTGGCGGGAGAGGGCCTCCAGGATCTCGCGGCGGAGCGCGGGCATCGCCCGCTTGAGCGGCGTCATGAGGACGCCCGCCACCTCGGGCTCCTTGTGGGCCGAGGCGGCGCCGACGGCGGCCATCCGCAACTCCTGGGGCTGGTCCTCCTCGAGCAGCTTTCGAAACGCCGGGGCGGCGTTCACCCAGGGGACATGGATGAGAAGGCGGAGCGCGTCCAGGCGGTCGGGTACGCTCCGCGCGCCGTCGGTGGCGAGCGCGGCCGCCTGCCCGAGGAGATTCAGCCCGATCGCTTTCACCCGATCGTCGGGAAGCGTGCCCAGGAACGTGCCCAGCGAGGTCCCACGGCGGGCCATTCCTTCCGCGAGCCCGTTCAGGACGGCGGTCCGACGGAGGCCGGGCGCTTCGAGGATTCTTTCCAGGACGGCCCCCACTTCCGCCGTATCCCGGCGGCTGCCCACGAGTGTCGCCAGTTCGCGGACCATGGCGGCGTCCTGGATTTTCTCCAGGAGCTGCCCCGCGCGCCGTGGAACCGCGCTCGCCACGGCGAGCCGGGTCCATCGGTCCTGCGGGTTGGCGTTCGCGATCTTCGCGAGCGGCGCCAGGATCGCCTCGTTGTCCCACTCGCCGAGCGAGAGGGCGGCCTGGAAGCGGACGCGCGGGTCGGGGTCGTCGGCGAGCGCGACGACGCGCTCCTGCACGTACCATTGCGTCGGCAGCCAGCGCTCGGCGAGGCGGCAGGCGTTCTCGCGGACGCGTGGATGGGGATCCGCGAGGAGCCGCGCCGCGAGGTCCGCGTCGAGGCGGTTCATCCCGTCGAGGACGCAGGCGGCGTGGAGCCGGCCATGGGGGCTCGACCCCGTCGCCATCTGCCGGAGCGGTCCGTACGCGCGCCCGGCCTGGCGCTCGACGAGGAGCCGGTGCGCGGTCATCCGCCACCACGCGTCGGGGTGGTCGAGGAAGGTGACCAG
Organism: Planctomycetota bacterium; assembly: GCA_041482015.1. Classification (GTDB taxonomy): domain Bacteria; phylum Planctomycetota; class MHYJ01; order MHYJ01; family JACPRB01; genus JACQFK01. The sequence continues at coordinate 13,604 of JBGPCZ010000079.1, forward strand.
CTCCGCGTCGGAGGCGCTTGAGAGGTGAGGACGGGGATACGAGGAGGCGCGCTTCTCCGGCACGATCCGCCAGATACGCCCCATGTCCTTGCGACCATTGAAGTCGTAGCGCGAACGGAGGTCGGCCGGGACCCACTCGGGGTGCTCGACCTCGGAGCGGTAGAAGTCTACGACATAGAGCGCGCCGTCGGGACCCATGGTCATGCTGACGGGGCGGAACCAGTTCTCGGGCGAGGCGAGGAACTCGACGCCCTCGTGAGGCGGCTTGTAGTCAAAGGATCCGCCCGTCGAGGTCAACTGCTCCATGTGGACGAGGTTCCCCGTCGGCTCGCACGTGAAGGCGCGGCCCTTGTACTCGCCGGGCAGGAGCGAGCCGCGGTAGACGTGGACGCCGCACGAGGCGGTGAACGTGCCGCTGTGCACCACCGAGAGCGTCCAGTTCTTGCTGATCGGGTAGACGCGCGCGGCGCCGCCGGCCCCCTGGTTGTCGGTCTTCGGAGGCGGCGGGGCGAGGAACGGGTTGCGCGGGTAATAGCGGTTCGGGATCGGCAGGTGGACCAGGTGGTTCCGGTTGGTGCAGACGAAGCGCTCGCCCCAGTCGTCGAAGGCGAGCCCGAACTGCCCGAACCCGGTGACCGCCTCGCGCCGGTCGTGGACAAGGTCGAACCGGAAGTCCATGCCGCCGATGTCGACGGGTTTCTCGTCGGGCCGGCCGCTCCGCTTGATCTTTCCGCCGCGCTGCCCGTTGGCGACGGTGATCGCGTTGTCGATCCCGAACGTCGGATGGCTCACGCGGAGCTGGGGATTCCCCGCGGTGAACCCCTCGAAGAGCGGCTCGCGGATGTCGGCCTTGCCGTCGCCGTCCGTGTCCTTGAGGTACAGGATGTTCGGCGCGGCGGTGACGATGATGCCGCCCTTCCACGGCGTGACGCCGTTGGCCATGAGGATGTTGTCGGCGAAGATCGTGCTCGTCTCGTAGAAGCCGTCACCGTCCTTGTCCTCGAGGAGCTTGATCCGCCCGAGCGGGGGCTTGTTCATATCGGCGACGGGATAGTCGATCATCTCGACCACGTAGAGGCGGCCGTCCTCGTCGAACGCGGCGGCGACGGGGCTCTGGATCTGCGGTTCGCACGCGACGAGTTCGACACGCAGGCCCGCGTCGACCCTGATAAGCTTCTGCGACTCCTGGGGGGAGAGCGGGCTCTTCACCTCGGGGGGCGCGGCCTGGGGCGCCGCCAGCACGAGCAGGGCGAGCAGTGTTCTCATCGGCGGAGTTCCTTCAAGAGCCGGATCGCGGCGTCGACCATCATCTCGCCGCCCCCGGGCTGGAGTCGAGAATTAATCACTTCGTAGGCGCCCTGGGCGTAGGCCTCGCGGGTCGGGACGTAGGCGCAGTTGTCGTTGGCGAGTTCGATGACGAACGTGTGCTTGAACGCCGACGCCTTCTTGATCGCCAGGCCATGCTCGACGAAGATCTCGCCCGGCAACGTGACGATCGCCGTATCGGGCCCCAGTCGGATGGCCTGCACCTCGAGCGGCCAGGTCTCCGGCAGGTCGGCCAAGTTGAGCACGGTGCAGAGGCGGACCTGATCCAGGGAGGGGAGCTCCTTCCCGCCCACTTTGTCGACGTTCTTCCGCGCCTCGGCGACCTGCTCGGGCGTGACTCGCTGAACGGGCGCCTGAACGCGGACGCTCGTCATCGCCAGGGAGGGCTGGATGGGGGTCAGAGAGGGAATCCTGTCGAGAATGGTCTTCGCGAGCGTCGTTCCGATCTCGTCGGTCTTTCGGCGCTCCTTCGTCTTCACGTCGATATGGTTGATGTTCCCGCAAGTCCCCGCGCCAAAGAGGGAAACCAGCTGGATCCCGCGTGCAGACCGCAGCTCACGCTCCAGGAAAAAGGGATAATCGGCGGAATACTCCGTCCCGCCGACGGTGTCGCAGTGACACGCAAAGACGGTCAGCGAACCTACCGAATCAAGCACGGGATGGGGAAACTTGGGCATCGTCTCGACTTCGGCATGGGCGAGAAGGATGCCCACGTCGGGATCGATGGTTCCCATGGGTCTTGCGATCTCGGGGTTGAGCGCGCCGGGGTTGGTCCGCACCGTGCCGTCCTTCATCTGGAACCGGCGGATGAAGGAAAGCGATTCCTCCTTGGCAATGCCTGCCTCCAGGTAGCCGGGCCGGCGCGCCGCGTGGGCCTTTTCGACCACTTCCGCGATCCGGTCGACGAGCATCGACGGGTAGTCGAATTCCATCGGCCCCGACCGATCGTTGAGGATCTTGTTCATCGCCCCATAGTAAAGCGGGCCAGTGTGGCTGTGCGTTGCGGAGACGGACATATTCGCGGCGGGGATCCCCGTCTTCGCGGAGGCCCTCTCGCGCGCCCTCGTGGCGACGCTCGCCGGCATGCCCACGAGATCGCAGAAGACGAGTGCAATCTTTGTCCGGCCCTGCTCCAACACCATCGCCTTCGCCTTGAGCGGGTCCTTCGTGCCGGTCGACCGCCGCTCGTGGAAGTAGCCCGCCATGCGGTAGCCGACGGGAGGGGTGATCTCCACCTCGGCGACGCCGACCCGGAGCGGGGGCTCGCCCGAGATCGCGGGGCCGGCGCAGCCCGTCAGGAGGAGAAGAAGGAGGCGTTTCACTTCGGGGCCACTCTCTGGAGCGCGCGGCAGGCGCCCTCGACCAGTTTCTGGCCGCCGTCGGGGGCGAGCTTGCTCGACCGCGCCGTGCGCGGCTCGTAGCCGCCGCCGACGAATGCCTGGGCCGTCGGCACGTAGCCGATGTACTCGTTCGCGAGCTCCACGAACCAGGTGAACTTGTGGGGTGAAGTCTGCTTGATCCGGAGCGCATAGTCGACGAAATACTCCGCGCCGTTGGTCGCGATCCCGAGCGGGCCGATCCGCAGCCCCTGCACCTCGCATTCGATCACCGGCGTCTTCTCGCGCTCCGCGGCGACCAGCTTCCGCTCGACTTCATAGACTTCGTCGGGCCCGCTGCCGAGTCCGAAGGAGGGCTTCTCCGCGGCCGCGTCGGGCTCGGGGCGGATGCGCACCGGCACCGTCTCCGTCGCGGCGGCGTTCGCGAGCGTCTTCATCCACGTCATGCGATTGATCGTGCGGACCGCCTCGGCCGCGAGCTTCGATCCCATCATGTCGGCGTGCTCCGGCCCGAATTCCCTGGCCGTGGCCATGTTGTCCACCTGCGTGATGTCGCCGCACGCGCCATTCAGGAAGACCACGTGCGCCTGTTCGCCGTACACCGCCTTCAGGTGCTTACGCAGGTAGCCCACGTAGTCCGCGGAGAACTGGTTGCCGCCGACGACCGTGCAGTGGCAGGCGAAGTTGACGACGACGCCGAAGACCGCGCCGCCCGGCTTGCGCGCCGCGAGCACGCCCACGTCGGGGTCGATGGGGCCCGCGGGGCGCACGATCTGGTCGTGGTACTTCGTCCCCGGGCGCCCCGGGTGGGTGATCTCCCTCCCGTCCTTCATCAGAAATCGGCGGTTGAACGAAATGGTGTCCTCCCTGCCGAGACCGATCCCGATCTCGCAGGGCTGGAGCGACGCCCACGCCTCCTCGACCGCCCTGGCGATCAGGTTTCCGACCTTCTCTCCATAGGCGGCGTCTCCTTCGGTCCCGAGACAGCTGACGATCGGCCCGCCCGAATGAGTGTGACTGGCGGCGATGAGCACGTTCGCCCCCGGGATCTTCGTGTTCTTCTCGATCCGCTCGCGCGCCTGCTTCACCGTGTGCTTGCCGATGAAGAGCTCGTCGATGCCGACCAGCGCGACGGGCGTCGTTCCGTCCGTGACCACGCACGCAACCGCGTAGAGCGGGTCGCGCACGCCTTTGCTCGGGTTGGGCTTGAACCCGCCCGGGATCGACGCGCCGACCTCGGGCGTGATGTCGGCGGCGCCGAATCCGGCTTTGACTTCCTGCGCGGCGAGGGAGAGAAGGGCGGCCAGGAGGGCGTTCATGCGAGGAACCTCCGGAAAAGATTCTGGGTGATCCTTTGCACGCGGGGCTCCGGTCCGGGTGGCGTGTTGCCGTGGGAGGTCGGGCGGATGAAGCCGGGCGGCTCGGCGAGCCCGAGCGACCACCAGATGGTGGCGGCGTTGAAGACGATGTTGCCTTTCGAGCCGGAATGAACCGTCGACGCGTAGTCCACCTTCTGCGGCTTCCCGCCGCTGAAGACGGGGCCGCGCGCGAGCACTTCGAGGCCGGGGATGTCGGCGGGAATACCGTGGTGCTCCCAGCCGACCAGGCCTTTGATGGACTCGCCGTTCCGGAGCCCCGTCCCGTCCAGCAGCCAGTGCTTCTCGTTGACGCACGTCCAGTCGGCGCCGCCGTTGGCGGGAATGGTCGTGCGGACGCCCATGAGGAGCGCCGGGTCGGGCCCGTGCTGCTTCCATTTCGCCTGGAGCCGCTTGACCCTGGGGTCATCGAACCCGAACTGGCCGATCCGGCCGATCGTGCGGTTCGGAACGCCCCCGGCACCGGGCAGGATCTCGATCACCCCGTCCACCGCGTTCCCGCTGAAAAACGCCGCGTGAACGCCGGCGTCGACCGCCGACTTCGCGTTCCGGTACATGTCGAGCGACCAGTACTCGTCGTGCGCGATGGACAGGAACGACTTCGCGCGCAGGAGCCGCGCGGGATGGGCGTGCGTGTCGAGGTTGCTGATGTACGAGACGTCGTAGCCCGCGCGCTCCATCCAGAAGGCGAGCGGGAACTCCCACAGCAGGAACTCGCCCGAGCCCTGCGACAGCGGCGCGTCCAGGATCTGCCGGTACTTCCCATAGGGACGGTCGAAGCTGGCCCGGACGCCGGGGCCCACGTACCAGTTGTGCGGCGGCGTGCCATCGTCGTAGAGCGACCAGAGGTCGGGCCACCGGTTGTAGGCGGCCCACGTCGTGTCGCTGCATTGGAAGAGGAAGTCGCACGGACGGTCGTCGCGCACGATGAAGATGATGTAGCTCTGGAGCTTCTCGCGCTCCTCCGTCATCTTGCCCAGGTAGACGCCGCTCGGCCAGTCGCTCGGGATGTCGAGCTTCGCCGCGGTCTCCCACCGGCACTCGCGGGCCCGTTCCTCCCCCTCGGGCGGATCCTCCTGGACCGACCCTTTGAACGGGCCGAGACGGCCGACGAAGCGGCCCCCTTTGCCGCCGTAGTAGCCCATCCGGTAGAGATCGATCACGAAGGGGGAGGGCGGGTTGGTGCTGACCTTGATCTCGATCGATTCGCCGGCGCGGACGCTGGTCTTTGAGCAGAAGCCCTCGATCCACGGCGACCGGCATTTCGTCGGGCGTGTTTGCGCGAGCATCCAGTCCGTCGTGCCGGGCTTCTCGTTCTCCGAGCGGATGACGTCCCGGCGCTGACTGATGGCGCACCCGGAGAGAAGCGCCGCCGCCGCGGCCCCTTTGAGCAGGTCGCGGCGAGTCAGGCCGTCACTCTGTTCCATAGATCTGCACCTCGTTGAGGCCTCCGCCGATCCCCCAGTATTTCGTGATGACGACGCGGACCGAGGCGACGCCCTTCACGTTCTCGAAGGCCAGCGGCTTCCAGCCGTCGCCGAACGGGACCGTGAGCCCGGGCTCCAGCATCCCGGCGAACGATTCCGGGTAGTGGTTGCACCACTCCGGGATGAAGAACGCCTGCTTGAACGGGCGATCGAACACCTTGCCGAATTGCCCCTCCTGCTTTGCGAGGAGCGCGTGGGACGCGTCATAGAGTTCGACCCGGAACGCGTGCGCGGCGAAGTCGTTCAAGCCCGTGTTCGACGTGTTCAGGAGGCGGACGAGATCGATCGTCGCCGGCTTCGTGAGCGTGACTTCGACCCAGCCCTTCTTCTCCTCGGGGAGCAGCCAATAGGTCGGCTTCACATAAAGAGGGAACGAGTCGCGGTTGTTGAGGAGCGACTCCTTCCCCTGGCCGTAGCCCACGGTGCGCCCCGACGTCAGGACCTCGCCCAGCGTGTAGTCGAGGTGGCCGTCGAGCGGGTATTCCGCCGTCTCGTTGTCCACGACCTTCGAGGCGGGGAAGCGGGCGTCGCGCGTCGCCGACGCGGTGACCGTCGCGCCGATCGCGAGGTTCTTCCGGCCGACGGCGTCGCGCTCTTTCGCGATCTTCTCCAGCACGGGCTTGAGGCCCGTCGCGACGAGCGCTGCATTCGCGTCGCTGTTCGTCCTGAGCGCCGACGCCTGCACCGCGGCGGCGAGAGGCCGGCCCTGGCGGACGATGCCCAGCGAGCCTTCCGGTCCGACCACGATCTCATCCCTCGTTCCGTCGGCATGGATCAAGAAGCAGCCCTCGATCGCGGGCGGCGCCGCGCCCTTGTCGAGCGGCATCGCGATCGTGAGGAACTTCTGTTCCGTCGAACGGCGCGGCCTGCCGAGAGGCTCCAGCGCGATCGGGCCGAGCCAGAGCTTCCCGAGTTTGAAGTAGTGTGCGCCGCCGATCGCCCAGAAGGAGGCTCGGACCGAGACGGCGGCCTTGGGCGCGTCGAAGTACACCGCGGTCTCGACCCAATCGTGGGTCGCGATGTCGGAGCGGGGCGCGTCGAGGCGGAGCGGGTCGGGATGGCCGTGAGGCGTCTGCGGCTTCGCGACGGTCCGGCCCTCGGCATCGAGGATCTCGAGGTCGACCTCCCACGCGGTCGCCTCGTAGACGCGGTAGTCCTGCTTCTTGCAGCGCAACGACCCGCGGTAGCGCACGCCGCCCTCGATGCCTGCGATCGTCTCTGAAGCGACCGACTTTTCGGTGGGCGGCCGCTCGAGGTAGAGGGCGTCGTCCTGCGCCACGCCGAGGTCTTTCCACGCGGCGGCAGGGATCGTGACGGTCTTCGCCTCCGCCTGCTTGTAGCCGCCGGCGACCACGCGCATCATCCGTGCATGGTGGTCCATCTGGTAGACCGGGAGGGGTTGCGACGGGATGCCGTGCTGCTCGAGGGCGATCCCGTCGGGGGTCACGAAGTGGATCCAGAGGTCGGCGTTCGGCCGCTCCGCCCGGACGGTCCGGTCGTCGATTGCGGTGAAGCGCCCGTAGTTCGCAGGGTTCGAGGCGGAATCCCAGAGGTGCCACGTCCACGCGTGCCAGCGCGGCTCCTTCTCGCGGACGTCATCGAGGAAGACGAAGTAGTCGGGACGTTTCTCCGTGCCGCGCACGTAGAGCACGCTCCGCTCCCGCTTTTCATAATGGGTCCAGCTCTCCGACTGACCCTTCTGGCGATAGTAGGTCACGTTGCTCGGCCCGCTTTCGGCGCGGAAGAAGCTGTACTCCGGCGTGTTTCGCGCCTCCCTGATGACCATGCTCGGCGCGAAGGGTTCGCCCTCGGTCTCGATTCCGCTCTCCGTGATTTGGTACTGATGCCAGGGGAAGTGCCACGCCAACCCCGACGTGCAGGCCAGCATCTCCTTCTTCGCGCTCAGGAAGAGGTCGCCGTTGAAATGGAGGTACGTGTGGCCGTACCCGTAGCCGCTCCGGATCCCGGCCATCCGGTCGGTGAAGAGCGCGAGCGCCTCGGGCGGCTTCGCGGGCGCGAGCACCTTGTCATCCCACCACGCGATCTCGAGGATCTGCGCGAGCGTGCCCTGGTGCGCGTCGGTCGCGCTGATCCGCTCGCGCGACGCCATCCCCTTCTGGATGAAGTAGGGGGCCGGCGACTCGGGGAACTTCGCCGCGTAGTCGAACCACCACGCGCCGCACGACGCGCGGTGGGGAAGCTCGATCGGCTTGGTCGAGATGACCCCCATGACGGGCGACTTGAGATCCCGATCGAACGCCTTGTCCATGTTCTCCATCGGCGGCACGGTCGATTCCAGGATGAGCGGGTAGTAGGCCGCCTGGTCGAAGCCCGGATGGGCGCGGAGGTCGATGCCCCGGACGTTCCAGAGCGCCGCGGCCCCCGTGTAGAGGTTCTGCATCGAGACGGACCAGTAGCCCGGCATGCCGCTCTCGAGGTGCTGGCCCATCCAGCCGATGTCGTGCGCCACCGCCCAGTGGAAGGTCTGGCAGAGGCTGTTAAACCAGGTCTCGTTGTCGGCGATCGCGTCGCCCACGAACAGGCTCCCGCAGAGCGCCGCCGCGAGCGCGTTGTTCCCCTGGTTGAGCGAGCGGAGGTGGAAGAGGCCCATGCCCGGCGTGTGAAGGACGATGCGGAAGTAGGGCTCGACAACTTTCTCCGCGATCGTCTCCTTCGCGTGCCGCCGCTGCTCGTCCGTCAAGGTCTCCCAAACGCAGTCGGCGACGAGGACCATGTTGCGCGCGATGATCCCGTAGTGGATCTGCGGCATGTGCGAGCCGCTCCACGGGAACCAGCCCCAGCGGTTCGTCTTCGCGGCCTGCTCGAAGACGTCCCACGCGAACGCCGCGTACTTCTTCTCGCCGGTGATGAGATAGACGAACGCGGCGGCCGGCGCCGAGTGGGTGCAGTAGTTCTCGAAGACGGGGAAGAGCGCCTTTCCGCCCTCGGGCGCGAACTTTTCCGGGACGTTCTCCATCGTTAGGTCGGCGAGCTTCGGCGCGAGCTCTTCGATCCGGAGCCTCGCCTTGTCCTCGGCCCATTTCGATGCCGCCTGGTCGGCGTCCTTGCGCAGCCGTTCGAAGACCGCCTTGCATGGCGGCCTCTGTACCTTCTCGCGCAAGGCCGCGACCTCGTCGCGCTTGAAGAAGACGCCGACGCCGGGCGAGGGGTCCTGGGCGAGCGCGAAGAGGAGAAAGGTGATCATTTGAGTTCCCCCAGCAGCCGGATCGCCGCCTCGACCAGCTTCTCGCCGCCGCCGGCCGCGAGCGTCGAATTGACCACCTCGTAGCCCCCGAGCGGATAGGCGTCGCGCTTGGGGATGTAGGACGTCTCCTCGGTGTTGGCGAGCTCGATGACGAACGTGGTTTTGAAGGGCGAGGCCTTCTTGATCGCCAGCCCGAGCTCCACGAACACCTCGCCCGGGAGCGTCACGATCGCGGCGTCGGGGCCGAGCCGGATCGCGTGGACCTCGAGGAGGAGATCGGGGCCCTGCCGGCGGAGGCGCTCGACCTTGAGGAGCTTGTGCGCCTTCACCTGCTCGAGGAACGGGACCTTCTGACCGGCCCGCTCCCTTTCAACGAACGCGCGGGCCCACGCGAGATCGTCCGCGCCCGCCTCCTGGAGGGGCGCGCGGACGACCGCCCGGTGGACGCCGAGCCGGGGGTGGACGTCGCGAAGCGAGGGCAGCGCTTTCTTCGCGGTCTCGCCCAGGGAGGTCCCGATGAATTCCGTGGTATTTCGTTTCTCGGCGCGCGGGTCGGAGTGGTTGATGTCGCCGCAGCAGCCGTTGGCGAAGATGGGGAGGAGGGCTTCGCCGAGAGCGGATCTGAGTACTTTCCCCATGTCGTGCGGGAAGTCGGCGGACCACTTCGTCCCGCCCAGCGTGTCAAGGTGGAGCGCGAAGTTGACCAGCGCGGCCCGTGCGCGCTCCGCGTCCGACACGAGAAGGACCGCCACCTCGGGATCAACGGGGTTCGCCTCGCGCACGGTCTCCGAATTCCGGTAATTGGCCCACGTCTGGACGTTGCCGTCCTTCATGATGAACCGGCGACTGAAGGAGACGGGGGTCTCCTGCGTTCCCGACCCCGCCTTCAGGTTCATCGGGGCGGTCGACCCGGCGGCGCGTACGACCGCCTCGGTGATGGCGTCGATCAGACGGGGCGGGTAGGCGGCCGCGTCGACGCCGCCGCGTTCCATCAACTTGCGGAGGTCGGCCTCGTAGGCTGGTCCGGTGTGGGTGTGGGTCGCGGCCACGATGATGCGCTCGGCGGGGATGCCCGACCGGGGAGCCGCGCGCCTTCTAACTTCCTCCGTCAGCTCCGGTGCGACCCCGCAGAGGTCGCACAGAACGAGCGCGACGGATTCCCCGCCCTGGCGGAAGACCAGCGCCTTCGCGTGGAGGGGGTCGCGGACCTCGGTGCTCTTCCGCTCGTGGTAGTAGCCGCTCAGGCCGTAGGGCATCGTGGGGGTGAGGTCGGTCTCGGCGATCCCCACGAGGAGCTCCGTCGGAGAGGGCGCCGCCGGCGCGGCGCACCCGGCCAGGAGCAGGACGACGCCGAGAAATCTCATCTTCATTTCTTGAGAAGGACGTACACGGCGAACTCGCCGCCCATCGGGATCGCGATCCGCTCGCCGTCGCACGCGCCCTCGAGGACCGGCTTCCCGAAGAGATCCTTGGGGTCCATCAGGCGGAACGCGTCGCCGGGCTTCAGCAGCTTTGCGACGTTGATGCGGCACTCGGGGGCCTTGGAGGCGTTGAAGATCGCGACGTGCGCGCGGCCCGGGTCATATTTGTCGGGGGTCACGATCGACCGGGCCTGCGTGGAGTCGAGCGTGTTGCCCTCGTCGACGACCTTCTTGTACTTGCTGATCGTGAGCTTCCCGACGATCACGTTGTCGCGGATCTCGCAGTCCTCGTTCTCGGCACCGTAGCCGATCTGCAGGTTCAGGCCGTGGATGTAGTTGCGGCGGATGGTGATGTTATGGCTCGGCTGGCCGCCGCCGACCAGGAACGTCCCGCGCTCATAGACGATGTTGTCCTCGATGACGTAGTTGTCCACGAACGCCTTCTTCGAACCGTAGGCGTGCATCGTGTAGGAACCGCCCCACGAGGGGACGGTCAGGATGCAGTTCGAGATCGTCTTCGTGCCGTCCTTGTTCTGCGTGTAGATGCAGTGGCCGTGGCTGCGGTCGGGGGCGTTCCACCCGTTGTTGTAGATCACGCAGCCGTGGAACTCGCTGTCGGTCGAGCCGATCCACCAGCCGACCCCGCCCAGGATGTTGTCGTGGATGACGAGGTCGATGTACTTGCAACCCTTCCCGGCGTGGATGTTCAGGCCGTTCGTGCCGGGCATGTCGTTGGGCCAGGAGCCGGTCAGCTTCGTGACGCGCTTCTCGACGGGCGCGTCGCCCATGATCTCGAGATCCTGGAGCCAGACGTAGTTCGTGGGCTCGACGACGTCGATCCCGCTGTTGAGGACCGTCGCGCGCTCGCCCCTGGGGACGCGGACCCGGATCGGCGCCGCCTCGGTGCCGGCGAGCTTGACCTGGAACTTCCCCGTGTAGGTCCCGCCTTGGACCCAGATCGTGCTGCCGGGCTCGACTTTCTTCGCGCTGGAGAGCGCGGTGGCGAGGTCCCAGGGGGACTCCTTCGTGCCCGCATTGTCGGGCTTGCCGGCGGGCGAGACGAAGTGTTCCGCGGCGCGGGGTGCCGCGAAGGTCACGATGAGCGCGAGGGCGAGCATTTTCATAAGGTCCTCTCCTACAATCTTTGAACGGCGGCCTTGGTCGCCACGAGTCCCGCCCCGAGCGCCGCGGCGCGGGCGCCCAGCGTCGAAGGTTCGATCACGAGCCGTTTCACGGTGCTGCCGATCGAGTGGTCCAGGATCGACGCGCGGAGCGGCGCGAGGACGAGCTCGCCCGCGTCGAAGAACCGGCCGTTGAGAAGCAGGATCTCGGGGTTGAAAAGGTTGAGCGCCGCGGCGAGGCCGAGGCCCAGCGTCCGGGCGGCGCGCGCGAGGAGGCGGGTCGAGTACGAGTCGCCGCCCCGCGCGAGGAGAACGACGTCCTCGTAGGCGACGGCCCGCGGGTCCCGGACGAGGCCCTTCGCGGCGTTCGAGGAACGGATCTCCTCGACCACGGAGGTGACGGTCGCGCGCGTCTCGAGACATCCCCGGCCGCCGCAATAGCAGACGGGGCCGTCGGGATCGACGCAGATGTGGCCGAGCTCGCCCGCGTTGCCCGAGACCCCCTGGAGGAGCCCGCCGTTCACGATCGCGCCCATCGCGATGTTCTCCGCGACCTCGACGCAGACGAGGTTCGACGGCTCGTGCGACGCGCGCCGCGCCTGCTCGGCCAGCGCGTGCGCGGGGGCGTACCCGAGGAGCGTCGCCGGGCAGCGGGTCCACTCCTCGAGGAGATCGCGGATGGGGACGTTCTTCCAGTCGGGGACGCGCGGGTAGAGCCACGAGATGCCGGCCTCGGGGTCCCACTGGCCCGGGAGCGCGAGGCCCACGCCAATCAGCCGGCCGGCTCGCGTCGGGAGGCCGCGCACGATCGCCTGCACCGAGCGCCGGAGCGACCCCAGGAGGGCCGCCTTGCCGCGCGCGGGGTCGAGCGGCTCGGTCGATTCGCGGAGGATCTCGCCGCGGAGGTCGAGGACGAGGAAGCGGGCGGCGGGGTAGAGGAGGCTGATTCCCAGGACAGAGCCGAAGCTCCCGTTGATCTCGAGCGACCGCTCGGGGCGTCCCTGCGCCGGCCGCGGATTGTCGGCCTCCGTCAGGACCTTCCGGCGGACGAGGTCGCGCGTGATGCGGGAGACCGTGGCGGGGGAGAGGCCCGTCCGGCGCGCCAGCTCGCGGCGGGAGCTCGGCCTCCAGGGACGGAGCTGCGAGAGCACCTCGATCCGGTTCCGGGCGGCGCGCCGCGGGTGCTTTTCTTTCATGAGCAACTAATACTACGTCCGGCTGGCCCATATGGGGATACTTATTTTCAATTGAATCTTGACACGGGCGGGCTTCCAAACGTTGAATAGGGGGCTGGAACAGAGACAAGGAGCCAATCGATGAGCGAGCTGAAGATCGGGATCGTCGGCCTGGGCTGGGTGGCCGGCGCGCATCTCGAGACGTTCAAGCAGGTGAAGGGGGCGAAGGTCACGGCGGTCTGCTCGCGGCGCAAGCTCGACCCGAAGGAGGTCCAGGCGAAGTACGGCCTGCCCCTGAAGGTCTACCAGGACTACGACGCGATGCTCGCGGACAAGTCGCTCGACGTGATCGACGTCTGCACCGAGCACCCGCTCCACCCGGCGCAGGCGATTGCCGCGGCCAAGGCGGGGAAGCACCTCGTCATCGAGAAGCCGCTCGCGATCAAGTGGGACGACGTGAAGGCGATTCGCGACGCGGTCAAGAAGGCGAAGGTCCAGGCGTGCGTCTGCTTCGAGGTGCGCTACAGCTCGCACTTCCAGATGGCGAAGTCGGTCGTCGACGAGGGCCTGCTGGGCGAACTGCACTACGGCGAGGTCGACTACTACCACGGCATCGGACCCTGGTACGGGCAGTTCAACTGGAACGTGAAGAAGGCGATGGGCGGCTCCAGCCTCCTCACCGCCGGCTGCCACGCGCTCGACGCGCTCCTGCTCCTCATGGGCGCCGAGGTCGAGGAGGTGGTGAGCTACTCGACCAAGTCGAAGAGCCCGATCTTCAAGCCCTACGAGTACGACACGACCTCGGTCACGATCCTCAAGTTCAAGGGCGGCAAGCTCGGGAAGGTCGCGTCGGTGACGGACTGCATCCAGCCTTATTACTTCCATTGCCACCTCGTGGGGAGCGAGGGGAGCCTGCTCGACAACCGGGTCC
>JBGPCZ010000080.1:0-26827 GCA_041482015.1 Planctomycetota bacterium
CGCCTCGCGCTTCCACTCGATGGTGATGCAGTCGACCGGGCAGGCCTTCATGCAGAGGTCGCAGACGATGCAGGCGTCCATGTCGACCTTCAGGAGGCCGCGGAACGCCTCGGGCATGACCCACTTCTCGTCGGGATAGTGCATCGTGACCGGCGCCTGGAGCATCTGGCGCATCGTGATGCGCATGCCCACGACGACGGTCCAGAGCCCCCTGACCATCCCCGAGGCCCAGGCGATGACGCTCATGATGACCCTTTTATAGCACAGGCCCCGGGACGAGGCAAGCAACGACGGCAGGCGGGGGTTAGACGACGAGCTCCTTGGGGAACTTCGTCAGGTTCCGGCAGCCGCCCTTCGTCACGAGCACCATGTCCTCGAGCCGCACGCCGCCCGTGCCGAAATAGTAGAGCCCCGGCTCGACCGTGACGACCGCGTTCGTCTCGAGCGTGCTGTCGCGGGTCGAGATCGACGGCGCCTCGTGGATGTCGAGCCCGACGCCGTGGCCCGTGCCGTGGAAGAAGCCCACCATCTTCCCGCCGCGCGGCTCGGTCTTGTAGCCCAGGCGGTCAAACACCTTCTTCACCTCGGCGTGCACGTCCTTCCCGTTCACGCCGTGCTTCACGCCCGCGATCCCGACCTCCTGCGCCTCGTGGACCGCGGCGTAGAGCTTCCGCACCGCCTCGGTCGGCGTCCCTTTGACCACCGTGCGGGTCATGTCGGCGAAGTAGTGCGAGTCGCCCGAACGCGGAAAGACGTCCATGATGAGCGTCTGGTCGGGCTTCACCGGGCCGGTCCCGCGGTTGTGCGGGTCGCAGCCGTGGTCGCCCGAGGCGACGATCGTGTTCTTCGCGATGCAGTTCCGCTCCATGAGCTTGACGTTGATCACGCGCTTCAGGAGCTCGCTCGTCACGACCTCGCCCCGGTGGTAGATCTTGTGGCCGCGGATCTTCGAGCGGCGGAGGAGTTCGATCGCCCCCTCGACCGCCTCCTCGGTCGCCCGCTGCGCCGCCTCGATCGCGCGGATCTCGCCCGGCGTCTTGAGGAGCCGCTCCGGAAAGAGCGGGCTGGGCTTCGCGGCGACCTTGATCCGCCGCTTCCGCAGCTGGTCGGCCAGCTCGAGCGGGAAGTTCGCGGGCACGCTGCACGACGCGCAGCCGTGGTCGCGGAGGACGCGCTCGATGACGTGCGCCATCGTCGCGCCCTTCCCGACCCGCTTCACGATCCCGGAGAGCGAGAGGACCTCGTCGACGTCCGCCTCGTCCCGGCCGCGGCCGATCTCGAGGTCGTTCAGGACGATCATCTTCCGCTTCCCGACCTGCACGTAGGCGATCGGGTCGCCGACCAGGAAGTGCGTCGCGAACATGAGATTCGCGTCGGTCTCCGAGGCCGCGTACATCACGAGGGCGTTCTTCATAGGAGATATCGTGATAATTGGGATAGAAAGATGATAAAGAGATGACACCGGCTTGGCTGATTATCTTATCACTCCATCTCCTCTTATCTCTATATCTCCTCCTAGTTCATCCACGCCAGCAGCTTCCCCAGCTCGCGGCGCGCCATCGGGTAGCGGGGCTCCACTTCGAGTGCCTTCCGCAGGTGCCCGATCGCCTTCGCGTACTCGTACCGCTTCGAGTAGATGCGGGAGAGGTTGAAGTGGGGGAACTGGCGCGGCTCGTAGCGGGGCGCCTCGATCGCCTTCTCGAGCCACGGAATCGCGTCGTCCCACCGGCCCGTCTCGATCAGGTAGGCGCCGATGTCGTTGTACGGGTTCCCGAAGTCCGGGTCGACCTCGATCGCCCGCTTGCACTCCGCGATCGCCCGCTCGTAGTCCCGCTTGAAGCTGTAGGTCCAGCCGAGAAACGTGTGGGCCTCCGCCGTGGGCTCCAGCTCGATCGACTTCCGGTAGCACTCGATCGCCTCGTCGAGGCGGCCCGACATCTGGGCCTGGTAGGCGCGCTGGAACCAGTCCTGGGCCGACTCACTCATGGAAGAGCCCCGGCGCGATCTCGCGCTTGAGTCGCTCGTCCACCTCGCGCAGGATCTCCAGGTTCGTCACGAGCGCGCGGTACTCGACGGGGAAGGCGTAGAGGTTGAGCGCGATCCCCGCCCCGCCGATCGCCCAGTGGATCCACGCCCAGCTTCCCAGGGTATTCATGTGCGCCCCGCCCCCCACGATCACGCCCGCCCCGAAGAGGATCGGCGCGAACGTCGCGAGCGGTGAGACGACCATCTTGAGTTTCTTGAGGCGGAGCACGAGGTCCGCGTCCTCGCCCAGCACCTCCATCGCCTGCTTCATCTCCTTGCCGCTCCCGATGAAGTGGAACATCACCATGACGTGGAGGAGCGAGAGGTAGATCCCCAGGAGGACACCGAGCGCGAGGTGCAGGCCGACCCATCCCGGGGAGGCGCGCTTGGTCGCAATCCCGAGCGCGACCTCGCCGGCCATGAGGATCGACGCCCAGACCGCCATTCCGGCAAAGATGCGATGCACGGGACCAGTTTATCCGAAGCGGTTGGCCCAGAGCTCGAAGATCTGCTCGAGGTCCTGGCCGGTGAGGGGCGGGGCGTCGGGCGCGGCGAGGATCTCGTCCAGGTGCGCGACGGTGGAGCAGCGGACGAATGCGGCGCTCACCGACTCGTTCGCGAGGACGAACTGGACGGCGGCCTGGGCGAGGGTGCGTCCGGGCCGGACGAGGCACTGGAGCTGGACAACGCGCTCGCCGAACGGCGAGGGCCCGATCGTGCCGGTGAGCACGCCGCCCGCCAGCACGTGGGTGGCGACGACGCCCTTTCCCTCCCGGGCGAGCCGCCCGATCTCGAGGTTCGCGTCCTTCTGGTCGAGGAGGTTGTAGCGGACGAGGCCGGCGCCGTCGAGCGAGACGTCGGGCCCGACAAGGGTGCATCCCCGCTCGCGGGCGCGGGACGCGACGGCATCGCTTCCGGGGCAGACGCCGATCGCCCCGACTTTCCGTCCCGTGCGCCCGAGCGGCCTCAGTTCCATGCAGGGGTCATTTCACCACAAAGCGGTGGGGGGCACAAAGGGAAGAACGAGGTCACCGGCTTGACGGTCGTGCGGAACGGGTTCAAAAGGTACCTCGACTGTGTGGTGGAGCGGCAAGGGGCGAGGCTTCTGTCCGCCGTGCGCGGGACGTCGGATGGCCGGCACGGCGACGCCGTGGGTGGACCCGGTGCTGCCGGAGGTACCCGCGCGGAAGTGGGTGCTCTCCCCCTGGCAGGTCCGGTTCCTGATGGCGAAGGTCGTGCGGAGAAAGCACGCCTTCCGGAAGAAGGGCAGTACCACAAACGACTCACTTTGGGCTATTCCGTCCTAGACTACAGTCAGATAGACCTGCGTCGTGGGGAGTCGTAAGGACATCCTGGGATAAGGATCGTGGCAAGGCGCCAGCTCATGACGCGCCCCATGGCCCCAACCCTAGGTTAAGGAGCTTGGCATGAAGATCGCCACGGGCGCGCTGGGGGTGTTCCTGCTGTTTGCGTCTGGCGCCGGCGTGATCGATCGCCCTGCAACGGCCCAGGAGGCGGCAAAACCGGAGCGGACCGAAGTCCTGAGCCCGTTCGGCATCGGCAGCTGTCATTCGAACAACTGGGGGGCGGAGGCGGACGCCCGGTGGATGCCCCAGATGGTGGCGATCGGCATCACCAACAACCGGACCTGCAACACCGGCTGGTCCGAGGTGGAGCCTGAAGAAGGCAAATGGAAGTGGGACGCGCTGGACAAGCAGATGGCCTACCTGGACGGCCAGCGCATCGCCTACGGCGGCATGTTCAACGGAACTCCGAAGTGGAATACGAAGGACAAGCGCGGCACGCTGCCCGTCAATAACATCGAAGGATGGAGCCGGTACTGCTCGGAAATCGTGAAGCACTCCAAGGGGCGGGTCAAATACTGGGAGATCTGGAACGAGCCGCCGAACGGGACGGGAAAGGACCAGACCGCGGCGGACTACGCGAAGATCGTCGTCGCCGCCTACGACGCCGCCAAGGCCTCCGATCCGGACTGCCTGGTGGGGATCGCCGCCAAGTCCGTCGCCATCACCTACCTCGACCAGGCCCTCCAGGCCGGCGCGAAGGGTCATTTCGACTACGTTACGCTCCACCCCTACGAAGTCTCGGGGTGCGCGATCAAGCATCCCGGGACCGAGATGGTCTACCTTCAAATCGCAAGCACGTTGCGGAAGATGCTCGCGGCCCGGGATCCCGCGAAGGTCCACTGTCCCATCATCTTCACCGAGATCGGACACGCCGCCGCGGGCCAGTACGCCGCGCGGGTGGCCGGGTTCAGCGACCCCGACGTGCAGGCGCACGCCGTGGTCAAGTACTACGCGATGGGGATCGCCCAGGGCATCACCTGCATCCAGTGGTTCGAAGGCATGGACGGCGACAGCGGTCCCATGGGGCTGCTGGACGGGAAAGCCCAGCCGCGTCCCGCCTACGGCGCCCTGGCCCAGATGATCAAGCTCTTCGGGCCGCATCCGACCTACCTGGGCTGGGTGCTCCTCAACGACAAGCACTACGCCTTCGTCTTCCAAGGCGCCAAGGGCACCGTCATGGCCACCTGGGCCTCGAGCAAGACCGCGGAGAACGTCGACTTCGGCAAGGCGGTGCAGATCGTGGATCCGTTGACCGGCACGACCACTTCCGCGGCGACCTGCTCCCTGACGATCGCGCCGATCCTGGTCGACGGAGTCCCGGACGGCCTTGTGCAGAAGGCCAAGGCCAACAAGGGCAAGCCGTTCCCGTGGGGCGGCGACTACACCGGCGCAAAATCTGTCTCCGTGGCCTTCGGAGAGAAGAACACGGAGAAGGGACTGCACACGCAATCGGCCGAGACGATCGCAGCGGACGTGCTGGCCTACGGCGGCGGGGCGCGGGTCGGGTCGGTCCCGGGCGGAAACGTCTACATGGTGGATCCGAATTTCCTGTCGTACACGACCGTCCCGATCGAGATCACGGTCGTCGTCCGGCGGAACGCCAACAACGATCCCGCGAAGCTGACGCTCACTTATGAATCCACCAGCGGATACAAGAAGGCCGACCCCTTTGAAGTCCCGGACAACGAGAAGTGGCATAACGCCACCTGGAAGATCGCCGATGCGCAGTTCATCAGCCAGTGGGCCTACAACTTCACGCTCAACTCCGGCAAGTACGTCGTCCAGAGCGTGACCGTGACAAGACTCGACCGGTAGGAATCCTGCCCGGACAACGGACAAGGACCGATTACGGAAGACCGGTGCACGCACCCTCCCCAAGCACCCCTTGCGCCGGAAAGTAG
The DNA here is from genome assembly GCA_041482015.1 of Planctomycetota bacterium. Classification (GTDB taxonomy): domain Bacteria; phylum Planctomycetota; class MHYJ01; order MHYJ01; family JACPRB01; genus JACQFK01. Next base: position 5,294 of record JBGPCZ010000080.1, read on the forward strand.
GCGCCGTCGCCTGCCGGTCCCCCTTTGAATTGTCACACCGCGGCGCCGACCCTCGACAGCTTGGCCGTGGATCAGAGCGACGCGGCCTGCACCCCGAGGAGGAACTCCACGCGATGATCAAACATGGCCACTCCTCCCGTCACGTTCGTAGAGGCCGGGACGTCCATCCACAATTCATAGGACGCAGTCCGCGGAGTTTCGTTCTTCCCTCCGGGCGCGCCCCCCTACCCGCGCCGCGCGACGACGCCGTAGTCCCCGTAACAAACGAGCGGGAACCGCTGACCCAGGAGGAAGGCCATCCGGCCCAGGCCGCGGCGCCCTGCGATCTCGAACCCGGCGGCGACCAGCGATCTCTCGAGCTCCACGGGCGGATACACCTTCAGATGCGGGCCCCCCGAGATCCGGATGTTGAAAAGGCGCGTGCGCCAGTACGAGGGATTGGGCGTCGTGAGGAGCAGCAGCCCGCCCCGGCGCAGCACGCGCGCGGCCTCCCGCAGAAAGACGGCGCCGTCCGCCTCGCCCAGGTGCTCGATGAATTCCGCGGCAAAGAGGCCGTCGAACCGGCCCTCGCCGAAGGGCAGGTGGACCGCGCTCGCGGCGACCCGGCCGGCGTAGTCCCGCCCGAGCCGGCGGACGTAGTCCTCCACCACGTCGAGACCGACGAGCCGGTTTCCCGGCGCGAGGACCGGGCCGCCCTCCCCGGCCGCGCAGCCGATCTCGAGAATGGACTTCCCTTCCCCCAGGACCGCGCGGCCGAAAAGATTGCGCTGGAGGCGCAATCGGTCGGGACGGTCCCAAAGACCGCGGTTGAGCTCGGCGTAGCGCTCCATGTCGGGAGCCCCTCGGGGTGATGCCGGATCCTACCCTCCCCCAAGGGGACACGCAAGACACGCGGCCACGATCCCGCCTACAATCGGGCCGGCTTCCTGCGTCTAATAGAGAGTGACCCGCATCCTCCTGGTCCTTCTGCTCCTCGCTGACGTCAGCGCGCCTCCGACGGAGTTCAACCCGGGGAGCGTCGGATTGCTCCGGTCGATCGAGACCGGGGGGAAGCGGCTCTACTGCGCGGCGTTCCACCCGGACGGACGTTACCTGGCCGTGGGCTGCGAGGACCAGTCCCTCCGTCTCTACGAAACCTCGGGCTGGAAGGAGATCCATCGCCTGGAGGGCCACGCGGGGGGCGCGCGGAGCGTCGCCTGGAGCCCCGACGGGAGGAGCCTCGCCGTGGGGTGCGAAGCCGGGACGATCAAGCTGTGGGACGCGGCGAGCGGCCGCGGGGCGAAGACGCTGCCGGGGCCGACGCAAGGGGTCGTCGAGCTCGCCTTCAGTCCCGATGGCAAGACGCTCCTCGCGGCCGACTCTTCCGGCGAGTGCAGCGTCTGGAGTCCCGAGAAAGGCGAGCTGCTCAGGGTCCTGCCCGAGACGGCGGGGCAGGGATTCCGACCGGCCTGGTCGCCCGACGGGAAGCGCGCGGCGACGGTCCTGGCGGGCGGTGGGATCCGGATCTGGAAGACGGAGACGTGGGAGGAGGAGAAGAAGCTCACCGCGCGCGCCACCGGCTTCGTCCCGCTCGTTTTCTCGCGGGACGGACAGCAGCTGGCGGCCGCGGGTCCGGATTTCACCGTGGAGCTCTGGAACATCGCGAAGGGGGAGGTGCAGCGCACGTTCCGGCACGGAGGAAACATCTACCGCCTGGCGTTCACCCGGAGCGGGCGCTATCTCGTCTCCGCGGGTGAGGGGGCGGTGCGCCTCTGGGAGGTCTCGAGCGGAAAGGCCCTTGCGGAGTTCGCGGACCACTCGGGTCCCGTGGCCGGACTGGCGATCGATCCGCGCGGGAGGATGTTCGCGACCGGCGGGATGGACGAGAAGCTTCTCCTCTGGGGGCCGGTCCAAGGCCGCGGAGGGGCGCGGCCGGCGCCCGCCGTGGGCGCGCCGGGCACGGCCTTCCTGGGCGTGGCGGGGGGCGACGCGCCCGCCGGCGGGGTCCTCCTGGCCACGATCATCCAGGGCAGCGCCGCCGAGCGCCACGGGCTCAAGGAGGGGGACGTCATCGTCGAGTTCAAAGGGGCCGCCATCGGCTCTTACGCGGACCTGGTCCGCGAAGTTCAGAAGTGCGGCGAGGGGGAGGAGGCGAGGGTGAAACTCCAGCGCTCGGGCGAGGCGAAGGAGTTCCTCATCAAGCTGGCGAAGCGGCCCTGACCCGGGCGGCGGACTCTCACTTCCTTTCGCACACCACCGGGTAGCGGTAATAAGTCTCAAGCGTCAGGGCGTTCAGCGCGGTCGCGTAGACGCGGCCGCCCTCGCTCCCCCACCGGTCCCCCGACGGGTCCCACGAACCGTCCTGGCACCCGTCCTTCCGCGTCTTCTGGTTCGGGACGAGAGCGTTCTTCATCGGCTCGCTCCAGCGCTTCCACATCGCGCCTTCCGGGCCGTCGTACTGGAACACGGCCTGCGTGGCATGATGCCAGTAGTAGAAGTCGATCCGGTTGGCCTTCCACTCCGGCAAGTCCGCGATCAGCAGGTTGACCGCTCCCAGCGCCGGCTCGGTCTTCCGCCTCTGGATGAAGAGGCGCGCCGCGACCGCGATCGCCGACATCGCCGGGTGATCGTCGAAAGACTCGTTCTTTCCGGGCACGAACACCTTGCCCGTGCCCCGGGCGGTATATCCCGCGCGGTAGTAGCCGCTCGTCTCCGAGACCTCGTCGAGCCATGCGAGCGCGCCGTCGAATGCCGCCCGGGGGACCGGGATCGAGGAGACCTGCGCCGCCTGCAGCGCCATCACCGCCCAGCTCGTGACGGAGGTGTCGTTGTCCCCACATTTCTCGCTGTACCGCCAGGCCCGGCCGCGATTCTGCGACCCGACGAGAAACTCCGTCGCCTTCCGCGCGGGTACGCCCAGGAATTCGGCGCGGGTCATGCTCCGGGCTTCGCATAGCGCGATCGTGGCGATCGAATGGTTGTAAATGTATTTCATGCCCCGCTCCCCCACGCACCCGTCGCGGTCCTGGTGCGCGACCAGCCACCGCAACCCCCGGTCGACGACCTGTCCGAACTTGAGCGTCCCCCCCTTCAGCGGATCGGGAAACTCGTCCTCTGAAAGCGTGCTGTATCCGGAGCCGAGGAAGGCGAGGAGCGCCAGGCCGGTCACGCCGGCATCGTAATCGTTCTCGCCGGGACCCCCGCATTTGTCGCCGGAGCAGCGGGCGCCGAAGCCGTCGGCGCTCCAGCCGCCGTTGGCGTTCTGATGGCGCGCCAGCCATTTGAGCGCGGCGAGGACGGCGCTCTCGGTCGACCGGTTCCCCCCTGCCTCCATCAATCGTTTCTCCCGTCCGCCGAACCGGCCCGCGAAGACCACGGCGGGATTGGGGAGGTCGATGTCCGGGAGCAGGCTCTCGAGCCTTGCGCGGACCTCCGCGTCCTTCGTTTCCTGCAGGACCCGCTTGAGATGCGGGACCGCGTCCGGCCCGAGCTTCCGGAGCTCCTCCATCGCCGCATCGCGCTCCTCGGGGGTGTCGCTCTGGAGACGAGTGATCAGCCGGCTCACCTTCTTTTCGGGATCCTCCTGGACCAGGGCCGGACTCGGGATGGGGTCCGCCGGCTGCGGACCCCGCGGGGAGAAGACCGCCCAAAGGACGGGGAGAACGACCAGGAGGGAGGCCGCGACGACCGTCCAGCGATTCCCGGGCGCGGCCGGCCCGTCGCGGCCCACGCGATCGACGAACTCGCGGCACGCGCGGTCGACCTGGTCTTCCGGGACGGGATCGGCCCAGCGGCGGACGAGCCGGTCGACATTCTCTTCGAGTTCATTCACGGTCGTTTCCTCCTGCCTGCAATTCCTTCCGGAGCGACTCGTGCGCCCGGCGCAGCCGCGACTCGACCGCCGCCTCCGTCTCCCCCGATTCCTCCGCGATTTCCCGGATCGTCCGCCCCTCGAGATGTCTCTGGAGCAGGAGCCGGGAGTGCCCGGCCGGGATCTTCTGGAGCGCTCCGCGGACGCGCCTCCCAAGTTCGGCGTCGGCCAGGACCTCCTCCGGGATGCGCTCCGTGTCCAGCCGGGCGACGGCGCGAAGGACGCGGTCGCCCTTCTCGATGCACTGTCTCTTGCGGAAGAAGTCGGCGATCCGGTGGCGCGCGAGGGCGGTGACCCAGGCGGAGCCGGAGGCGGCGTGCCCGCGATCCCTCCACGCCTGGAGGAGCGTCTCCTGGACGATATCCTCCACGTCGGCCCGGGGCGCCCCCGTCGCGGCCGAGACGAAGGCGTACAGCCGCGGGTGGAACGCGAGGAAGAAGGCGGCCGGATCGGACCCGAGGGTGACGGCCGGTTCCTTGAGAATCATCTGTTATCTAGGCGGTCCGGCTCCCGAAACCCGTCGCGGAAAGTGAAGGTGCCCGCACGCCTTTCCACCTTCCGATTGGACGCCGCCAGGGTTGGCGGCGACTACTTCGGAAGGTGAGGGACGGTCGGGCGGTGGACGAAGCCCGTCTCGTCGCTGAACAGGAGGTAGAGCTTGCGGTCGATGAAGAGTTTCCAGATCTTCGCGTTGAGCGCGCCCCGGTCGACCTCCTCCTGCACGATCGCGATCGCCTTGTCGATCGGGATCGCCGGCTTGTACGGGCGGTCCTTCGCCGTCAGCGCCTCGAAGATGTCGACGATCGCGAGGATCTGGCCGCCGAGCGGCACCTCGTCGCCCTTGAGTTTCCACGGGTAGCCCGAGCCGTTGATCTTCTCGTGGTGGCACGACGCGATGTTCGCCACGCGGCGGTAGTCGCGCGGCCAGGGGATGCGCTTGAGGATCTCCCAGGTGTCGACGATGTGCTGCTCGATCTGCTTCCGCTCGCCGCCCGTCAGGTTGCCCCGCTCGATCGCCAGGTTCTCGAACTCGCGGGCCGTGAGCAGCGGCTTCTCCTGCCCGTCCACGTCGACGAACTTCTCCGCCATCATCTCGCCCAGCATCTTCTTGTCGTCGGGCGAAAGCGGGCGCGGGATGTTGACCCGCTTGATCGCCGCGACCCACGCATCGACCTTCTCCGCGGGCTTCCCCTGGCCCTTCGCCAGCGCGAGCCGGTAGACGATCGTCTCGATCTCGCTGTCGAGGAGCTTGTTGTGCTTGTCGAGCACCGCCTCGGGGACCGCGATCTTCCCGATGTCGTGGAGGAGCGCCGCGTACCGCAGTTCCTTGATCTGGGCGGGCGTGAACCGGAGCCCGCCGAACAGCTCGGGCGCCGAGTCGTTCATCGCCTCGGCGATCCCGACCGCGTACTTCGCCACGCGCATGCAGTGGCCGTACGTCGTCCGGTTCCGTCGCTCGAGGGCGAGCGTGAAGGAGTTGACCAGGCCCTCGAACATCCGCTCGATATCGTCGTACAGCTTCGCCTTCTCGATGCAGATCCCCGCCTGGGACGCGAGCGCCGCAACAAACTCCTCGTCGAACGCGTCGAACTCGGTGACGGTGTGCTCGACTTTTCCCGCCTGGTCGAGCACCGCCCGCGCGTCGCGCTTCTTGTTGATGAGCTGGATGACGCCGATGATGTCCCCCTCGCGGCTCTTCATGGGGATGACGAGCATCGACTTGCAGCGGTACCCGGAGGCCTGGTCGAACGCCTTCGAGTACGTGTACGGGACGCCCCCGGGGAGCTGGTAGACGTCGGAGAGGTTGAGGATGAAGCCGGTCAGCGCGACGTGGCCCGAGATGGTCTTCTGGTCGAAGGGGAGCCGCATCTCCTTGAACGGCACGGCGATCGAGTCGTTCTGGACGACTTTGAGCGCGAGCCAGGGCGTGACCCTGTGGATGTCGTCCTTGCCCGTCGCGCCCTCGACGAACTGGATGTCGTCCACGCGGACGTAGACGGCGCCGGCGTCGGCGTCGGTGAGGAACCGGCTTTCCCGCAGGATGAGCCCGAGAAGCTTGGCGAGGTCCTGCTCGGCGGAGAGCTGGGTGCCGATCTCCTGGAGCTTCTGGAGGCGCTGGACGAGGTGGCGGGTGCGGGTGTCGACCGTCTCGAGGATGCGCGACGTCGTGGTTCCCGCCATACTGGCCCCGCCCGATCCTCCCTTATGAATTCGATTCTAGCCCGACGTGCGCGGCTCTACAAGAGTTATGGGCTGATGAAGGGAGAGCCGGAGCGGCGAAGAGGTCGTGAGTCCATTTCTTCCTCTCCCACTCCGGGCCTCACTCCCTCTCCCTTCGGCTTCTCCATTCTTTGCAGGATCCTCCCCGGTGTGCTACTCTCGCCGCGGTGAGAGACCCCGCGATCCGCGTCATCCTCCTCCCGCGCGATACGAACGCGCAGGGCTCGATCTTCGGCGGCGTCATCCTCTCGCACATCGACCTGGCCGGGGTCATCGAGGCGCGCAGGCACGCCAACAAGCGCTTCGTCACCGTCGCGATGAAGGAGGTCAAGTTCAAAAGGCCCGTCTACGTGGGCGACACGGTCTCCTTCTACACGAAGACGAAGAAGATCGGGCGGACGTCGGTGACGATCCAGGTCGAGGTCGAGGCCCAGCGCTGGGACGACCCGAAGAAGAAGGTGATCGTCACGAGCGCCGAGGTCGTCTTCGTCGCGGTGGACGAGAAGGGCAGGCCCACCCCGATCAGGGGTTAGGCCAGGAGGCCGTACAAAACAGATGGTCTGTTTTGTACGCCCGGACTTCGGACCTAGGACTTCTTGTTGACGAAGTCTTTTGCCTTCACGATCTGGTTGTAGGGTACGACTTCCTGCAGCTCCGCGAGCGTCGTGATGCCCGCGCGCACCTTCGCCAGCGCGTCGACGACAAGCGGCTTGAGTCCCCTCTGGAACGCCAGCGCCCGGATCTTCCGGTCGTCGGGGTCCTTCGAGACCTGGTCCTTCACGTCGTCGTCCGGCTCCCAGTACTCGTAGACCGCGATCCGGCTCCGGTACCCCTCGTTCTCGCAGCCGTCGCAGCCCGTCCCCTTGTAAAGCGGGACATCCAGCAGCAGATCCTTGAGCCCCAGGTCCTCGAGCACCGCCGGGTCCTCGCGGTACTCCACCTTGCAGCTCGTGCAGATGCGCCGCATCAGGCGCTGGTAGACCACCGTCAGCAGGCTCATCGCCAGCATGTTCGAGTCGACGCCCATGTCCACGATGCGGCGGATCACGCCCACCGCGTCGGTCGCGTGGATCGTCGTGAAGAGCAGGTGGCCCGTCACCGCCGCGCGCGTCGCCATCATCGCGGTGTCCTGGTCGCGGATCTCGCCGATCAGGATCGCGTCGGGGTCCTGCCGCAGGAAGCCGCGGAGGTACTTCCCGAACGTGTTCCCGATCGCGTCCTGCACCTGGCACTGCTGGATCCCGTCGAACATGTACTCGATCGGGTCCTCCGCCGTGATGATCTTCATGCTCTGCTTGCGGAGCACCTCGAGCGTGCAGTAGAGCGTCGTCGTCTTCCCCGACCCCGTCGGCCCCGTGAAGATGATCATCCCCTGGGGGTTCGTGATCGCCCGGAGGTACTTCTTGAGCATGTCCTCGGGCATCCCGAGCTGGTTGAGCGTCGGGAGCGGCGACGTCCGGTCGAGGACGCGGATGACGGCGTTCTCGCCGAAGAGCGTAGGCTGGATCGCGAGGCGGAAGTCGACGATCAGCTTCTCGCCCAGGCGCTTCCGGAAGCTGCCGTCCTGCGGCTTCCGCCGCTCGGCGATGTCGAGTTTCGCGTCGATCTTGAGCTTCGAGATGATGCGGAGGCAATTCTCCGCGGTGACGGGGATCGTGGCCTGCGTGCGGAGCTGGCCGTCGATCCGGAACTTGACGTCGGCCCGCCCCTCGTACTGCTCGATATGGATGTCGCTCACCGACTTCTTCACGGCCTGGTAGAGCATGTAGTTGATGATCTTCGGGACCTCGGTATCCTTGAAGGCGTCGGTGTCCATGTCCTTCACGTCGACCTCGACGTCGGAGATGGTCACCTCGGTCGTCAGGTCGACCGAGCCGCCGTCCTTCCGCGCGGCCGACCCGCCGCCGGCCACGGCCGCCGCGCCCGCCGGCATCGGCCCGCCGGCGTAGACGGCCGTGATGACCGTCTTGAGCGTCCCCTCCTCGACCAGGAAGAAGTCGATCTTCCGCGTGCCCGTCACGCTTTTGAGGGTCTCCATGACGTTCGGGTCACACGCGTAGGAGCACGCGACCTTGAGCGCCGCCGCGTCCTGGTTGAACGGCAGGATCATGTTGTGCTCGGCGAACGACTGCGTGATGCGCTTGGCGATCGACGGGTTGAGCCGCTCGCCCAGCTGGGCGGCGTCCAGGAGCGGCATGCGGAGGCGCTCGGAGAGGACCTGGAAGAGCTGGTGCTCGGAGAGGAAGCCGAGCTCGACGAGGGCCTGGCCGAGGCGGCCGCCCTTCTGCTTCTGGAGGGCGAGGCCCTGCTGGAGCTGCGGGGCCGTGAGGAGCCCGCGCTCGACCATCGCCTGCCCGATCCGCCGCTCGCGGATCGACCGGCCGCGGAGGAGCTGGTGGCACTTGACGAGGAGGCCCGGCACGTCGGCCTCCTCGACGGGGACCGGCTCGACGTGGACCCCCAGCTGCTTCTCGAGCTTCGGGAGGTCCTTCGCGCGCGTCCACCCCGCGGGCACCGCCGCAAAAAGGACGTTCTGGGCGCGGTGGATCGGGAGGAGCTTGTGGTCGAACGCGACGGCCTCGGGGATCAGGTGGAGGAGGCGCGGGTGGAGCGCGTGTCCGTCGACCTCGATCACCTCCTCGCCGTTGCGCCTCGAGAGGCCCCGAAGGAGGTCGTCCCCCGCGACGGCGCCGGCCAGGACGAGGGCGATCGTGAACCGTTCGCCGCTCGCCCTCATTCGCGAGGCGGCCTGCGCGGCCATGTCGGCGGTGATGAAGCCCGAGTCGACGAGGTATTTGGGGACCGACTCCGCGTACGGAGAAACGCCTTCCATAAGCCCCTGGCCCTTACCCTGGAGACCGCTGTGCAATTGTGAAACCGCCCGCGCCGGGAGGGATTCTACGGGCACCCCGCGGGGCCGTCAAGCGGGGAGATGGCCCGCCGCCGGCCGGTCAGACGTCGCAGACGCGGACCGCGTGGCGAAGCGCCTTGACGCGGTCCGGCCAGGTCGGGATGAACTCCTGGGCCATGAAGCCCTGGAAGCCCGTCTCGAGAATCGCGCGCACGATCGCCGGGTAATTCAGCTCCTGCGTCTCGTCCAGCTCGCCCCGGCCCGGCACGCCCGCCGTGTGATAATGGGCCGTCACTTCCTTGTATTGGCGGATGTGGCGGATCACATCGCCGTCCATGATCTGCACGTGGTAGATGTCGAAGAGAAGCTTCATCCGCGGCGAGCCGACCGCCTTGATCAGGTCGACGCAGTGCTGCACGTGGTCGCCGAAATACCCGGGATGCCCTTTCATCGGATGCGAATTGTCGCGCGAGTTCAGGTGCTCCAGGCAGATGTTGATGCCCTTCTCCTCGGCGTACCCCGCCACCGACTTCCACACGTCGAGGCAGTTGCGGTCCATCTGTTCGTCGCCCAGATCCTTCACCCGCATCCCCGTGAACGTGATCACGTTCGGAGCCCCGAACTCGACCGCCTTGTCGATGCCGTCGCGGATCTTCTGGATGCAGAACTCGCGGTTGGCCGGGTCGCACGGCCCCTTTGCGAAGGGGTGACTCCCCGTGAGCGCGATCTTGAGACCGAGATCGCGGATCATCGGGTAGTGCTTCGCATCCACCCCTTCCATCGCGTGCATCCCGAGGTCACGGCAGTGGCGTGCGAGCTCGTCGACGGGCATCGGGTTGAACGTCCAGCCCATGATCGACTGCTTGATCCGGCCGTTTTTGATCTTGAAGTCGGGCTCGTCGTCGGCCATCGCGCGCGCCCCGCCCGGCCCCGCCAGCATCACCGCGCCCGCCGCCGCGCCTTGAAGAATCGTCCTCCGGCTCAAGTCCGACATGGTGGTTCCTCCGTCTTCGCCGTCCGCCCATCGTAGCAGAAGACGGCCCCGTGGCCTCGCAAGAAGAGCCTGCACCCGGCGACGTCCCCACCAAGCGGGGATTGCCCGGGCGGTGGCCGCGCGGTTTCATGAATAGATGGATCTCCGATGCACTTCGGAAGGTCTTCAGCCCCACGAGCATCGAGGGTGTGACCTATCCGAACGATGTAGTCGACGAAGAGGAGACGGATGGGTTGTTCTTCGCCCGGGACTGACCTTGCCGTGTGTGGTGCCGTGCGTGGAGAGTGCAGAGGCACGAAAAAAAAGAGCCGGGGTGCAGCTCCAGATCGTCCGCCGGGCCGCGAGAACTCCGCCCGACCGGGCACATCCCCATACGCTCAGGCACGCGAATTCACGCGCCAGGGCAATATCCGGGACTACGACGTCCAGATCGCGAGGGCCGTGGTCGCGCTCGACCCCATCGTCGACATCTTCCCGACGGCCACGATCACGTCAGGCAGGCCGGCCTGGAGCGGCCCGCCATGCAACTTGCGCCAGAAGTCGAGCGGGTGCCGCTCGTGGAACGCCGCCGGCAACTTGCCGACCAGCGTCGCCTCGGAGTGGGCCATTGAATTACTTTTTGCTTTTGTTTTTCCAATGGGTCTTCCGCTTCTTTCGCGGAGTTGTACGACCGGTACGCCGGCTGAAGCTTCCTCGATTCATGCTGTTCTCCTGCCAGGAGCTCCCGCTCGTGAAACTTAACCCAAGGTCGGGGGAAGGGGCTCCTTTGGGGCACAGTATACATTGTCTGTAAGCGTTCACGTCGAAGAGAGCAACTCTCTCAACTCTTTCCACACTCTCTCTCCGAGTGAGCCCGGTGATGGAAGCGCGACGAGTGTCGCAAGAAGGCGTGATGACCTATCCGCCCGGATCCGGAAGTTGGAAGTTGGAAGTTGGAAGTAGGCGGGGCTCCGCGTGTCCGACGAAGTTCATCCGACACATCCCCCGCGCCGTGTCCGTCGCCGCGATCGTGGTGCACTCGAGATCCCGCACCTCGATGGTGACCGTCGACGTCCGATCTCCAGGCTCCGTCCTGCGGCATGAGCGCAAAGTCTTGGCGAATCAGAATGCGCGATTTTCCTGCGAAGAGCCTACCGCCACCTTCAACTATGGCCAACATCAATTGCAACCGGCAGGAGGGTTTGGGGATGCAGGACATCCTTCAAGGCTCGCCTGGGCCACCACCCGCCAGCGAATGATGGGGGGAATTCCGGAGACACGACCGACCAAATCGACTCACCCCCGAAACATTTCCGCCTGGCCCCTTCGCTTGACTTCGCAAAGTCTGCCTGTATACTGACGGTTCACTATATGGCCCAGAGAATACGCATTCGCATCGAAGCCTACAGCACCGAGATCATCGACCAGGCGGCGCTGGACATCGTGAACAGCGTCAAGCGCACGGGCGCCAAGGTCCACGGCCCGATCCCGCTCCCCACCAAGGTCGAGCGAATCACGGTCCTCCGCTCGCCCCACGTCGACAAGAAGTCCCGCGAGCAGTTCGAGATCCGCACCCACAAGCGCCTGATCGACATCACTGAGCCCACCTCCAAGACCATCGACGAGCTCCGCAACCTGAACATGCCCGCCGGCATCGACATCCGCGTGAAGGCCCTCTTGGACCAGAAGTAGGACCGCGGCCAGGGCCGGCATCCAGCAACAGAAGGCGGAACGCGCGACCGGGCCTCCCCGCCTCTCTCCTCACGCCCCCTTGGTCTTCCCCACCCGCCTCCCCACACCCCATCCCCGGAAGGGACAGTGAAAGGAACATGTTTAACCAACCGACCGCCAGACTTGACCCCGGGCTCAGGTGGGTATCACCTGCTCCTGAAGGCCACGGGCGTGGACGGGGCACCGTTCATCCCGGACTCCGCTCCGGCGATCTCGAGATCCTGGCGGCCCGCGCGCTCCAGGGCGCGCCGAGGGGTTTGCCATGGCCCGCCATCATGCGACAATCCAACGCCGGCGAAACCGCGCCAACGCCTGCATGGATAAAGGCGCATCTCCTGCGAAGGGCCAATATACTGGGCCTTACTTCGATGAAGCCAATGGATGCTATTGCACGGAGGGTGGCCCTTGAGTGGCGACGCGCCAACGGCAATCTCGCCTCGTTCCCCGGCATCGCCACCCGCGCGTTGGAGGCTTTCGACTACGATCTCACGAAAAACCAGCTGGACGAAGCCCTCGGCCGGTGGCTCCTGAAGACCTCCACCCTTCCCGACCAGGTCAACCTGCACAACACGTTCGGCCAGCCTCCCGTCACCCTCTTCAACGATGGCCGGTTCGTCGTCGACCTCTACTTCTGGATGACGTTCGACACGGCCGTCCACAGTCATGGATTTCGCGGCGCCTTCCGGGTGCTGCACGGAAAGTCGCTCCACGAAGTCTTCAAGGTGAAGGTGTCCAAAGCCATCGCGCCCGATGTGGCGCTCGTCAAGCTCGGAACTCCGCAGGCGAGCCTGTTGAAGCCCGGCGATGTCCGGCCCATCCAGCCCGGCCAGGGCCTGACGCATGGGGTGATCCACCTCGAAATCCCGACGGTCACTCTCTGCGTGAAAACGATCAACGAGCCGCGGATCGCGCAGTGGAAATATTTTTCCAACGGGCTCGCCATCCAGATGCGGCGTCTCAAGCCCACCCTCATCAAGAAGATCTATTACTTCCAGTACTTGACGGGCCGGGACGTGAAGCACGCCTCGTCGTATCTTGACCAGGTCCTGCGCACCCTCGACCGCTCGACGTGCATGAATCTTTACGGGGCGATCGCCAGCGGCTCGGTTGAGGTGTCGGAGAGCGCCGCCCAGGACTTCGCGGCGCAGCTCCGAAGACTCCACGGGACGTCGGAATGGTTCAAGCGGTATGAGGCGATCGATCAGTTGCAGTTGGACGAGCTGCACTTTGAACAGTGCGACACACCCATCGGCCGGCTGGTCGCCCACTTCATCAACGGCGGCCACGATGTGCAGACCGTGCGACGTCTGCTCGGCCAGCTTTCAAACCACGATGTCGAAGCCGCCGTCTCAGACTTGATGGATATCGAGAGCATCTTCGGCCACGAGTTATCGATGAAAGATCGCGCCTCGATCAAGGAGCTGGTCGCGAAACCGGACCGGAAGATCCCGGGACATCTGCGGTGTTTTGGCCAGATCCGGAAGATGAGGGACTTCCTGAAGATGTCCAGGGATGCGGAGTAGACGCTTCGCGCGGATCGAGACCTCCGCGTCCGCGTCCGCATCCTTCGCCGCCTTCTCCAGCTCGGGCGCCCAGATGTTGACCCGCAAATCCCTGGATATCCTCCTCGAATTTCTGCCACGGGAACTCTCGAGGGTTGATCTGCCTGTCTAGCGAATCGGTTGGTGCAATGCGCGATGCTTTCATTTGGGGGTCAACCCTCGCACCTTTGCCGCCATCACCAACCGTTCCAAACGCAGGCTTTCTTCCCTCGCGACAGATAGCCCAAGCTTGGTGAGCCGGTAATACCGCCGTCGCTGGTCACTGTCCTCGCTTGCCTCGCCATCGACCTCTTCAAGAAGCTTGTCGACCAGCATCCGCTGGACTGAGCGATAGAGCGTTCCAGGGCCCATCCGGAGCTGGCCGCCACCTAGCTGCCCAATTTCCTGCATGATCGCGTAGCCGTGCGCTTGCCCTCGTCCGATGGCCAGGAGGATGAGGAACGTCGATGGCTGTAGAGGCAGAAGGGACCTCGGGCCGCGCGAACCCGACCTCCCCTTTCCATATATATCCACACCGGATAGTCCCGGGATTTCGCGTCCCGGCGCTGACAGGACGCGAACCCTCCCCAGTTCCGGGTGCGGCTTGGCGGGGGCCACCCATGGCTCCGTCCCGTCCGTAGCCCGACGCGTGGCCACCTCCAGGTCCCCAGTCCCAAGAGATCGCCGCCTCTGCCATCCCCGGGTGCAGGTCTCGAGGTACCAGACGTCGCCGCGCTTGACCAGGTGCCGGCCCTTCTGTAGTTTGATCCTCGTGACTCGCGCGATCGTTCTCATGACGGCATTCCAAGAAAGAGCGCACCGAGCATACCGGATTAGGACAAACTAGGACACCGAATAAAAGGGGGCACTGGGCCGTGGTGTAACGGTAGCACGAGGGATTTTGGATCCCTCTGTTCAGGTTCGAATCCTGACGGCCCAACCACCCTTCGCTCGCCGAAGCGGAGCGGAGACGGGAGCGAGGGGGACGGCGGCGGGCTTCGGGTGGCGAGCCACCTCGACTCCGCGGCGCTTCGCGCCTTCCTCGTTTCCTCCTATCTCTTCATCTCCTCCCATCTCCCGATCTCCTTCGGAATTGACCTCCATCCTCCTTCGCGCTAGTGTATTCTCCCAATCCAGAGGGAGGTCCATGGCCGCACCCGACCCGAAGTCCGACGAGTGGTTCGACGAGTTCAGGAAACTCAATACGCACGGGGCCACCCCCTCGGGCGCGCCCGGCGGCGAGGCCTCCTCCGCAAACAACGATCCGCCCGCCCCCAAGGGCAGCGAACGCCGGAGGTTCGGACGGTTCGAGGTCGACCTGGCGAGCACCCAGCTCTACAAGGAGGGCCTGCTCGCCTTCATCGGCGTCGGAAAGGGCAATCTCGCCCGCACGGCGATCGACGTCTCCGAGGGCGGCGCCCAGATCCTCGTCCACGAGCGTCTCGCCCCGGGCACCAAGGTGCGCGTCAAGATCGCCGTCGAGAAATACAAGGAAGTGATCGAGGCCGCGGGGATCGTGCGCTGGTGCTACCAGAGCGCCAAGAAGAAGGAGGACTTCTTCATCGGCGTCCAGTTCCAGGCGATGGAGACGGCGCAGGGACGCAAGCTCTCCGCGATGCGCGATTGGTTCACCTCCCCGCAGTACAAGGCCGTCAAGCAGGGCCGCCGGAGGGACAAGCCCCCGGAGATCATCTTCCCGAAGTGAGCCTCCGCCGGATCGCGCTCGCCGCCGTCGCCGGGTCGCGCTCGGCGATCACCCCCGCGCAGACCGCCGCGCGCCCGAACGCCCGCTCGACGTTCCCCCGGTTGATCCCGCCGATGCAGAACCACGGGACGCCCAGCTTTTTCGCCGCCGCGAGGTACGTCCGCCCCTCGGGCTCCAGGTCCGGCTTGAGCGGCGTCGCGAACATCGGGCCGACCGAGATGTAGTCGGCCCCCTCGCGCACGGCGCGGCGCGCTTCGGCGAGCGAGTGGCTCGTGGCACCCACGATCCCCGCGCCCAGCCGCCTCGCCTCGCGGATCGGCAGGTCCCCGAGCCCCAGGTGCACGCCGTCCGCGCCGCAGGCGAGCGCGACCGCGACGTCGTCGTTCACGATGAAGAGCGCGTCCGGGACCGCCGCGCGGATCCTCCGTGCGAGCCCGGGGTCGACCCGCGGCTTCTGCCGCAGCTGCACCACGTCCGCCCCGCCCCGCACCGCCGCCTTCGCCGCCTCGACGAGCGGCCGGCGCGTCACCGACGGGTCGAGCAGCACGTAGAGCCGCGCCGCCTCGAGCCGCCGGCGCGGATCGCCCAGCTTCTTCTCGATCGAGTAGAGGGCGTACCGCAGGCGGTGCGCGACGCGGCTCATCCTGGCAAACCGGCCCTTGGAGATTTCCTCGATCGTGCGAAGGGCCTCCTCCGCCCTCTTGAGATTCGCCTGCGCGACCTCCCCAAGGGGGCGCGGGGCCGTCACGCGGACGTCGCCGTCCCGGCCGACGTCGCTGTCCGGATCGCGCGCCTGGACGAACGACTTCGCGTGCGGGCGCGCCTCGCGATCGAGCGCGTGACGGGCGTCCTTGAGCGACGCGGTTAAGGCGGCGTCCCCGTGGTGGAACCGGGCGATATCCTCGAGGACGCGGAGCGCCTCGCGGGCGCGGTTGACGTTCGCGTCGAGGATGCGGAACACCGACCTCATCCTGCGGATTCTAGTCCGCCGGGGTCACTCCGTCCACTTCGCCTTCAGCGTGACCCGCTCGCCCTTGCGGAGGACGATGATCTCGGTCTCCTTGTTGGGCTTCACCCGGTCGGTGAGCGCCACCCGGAGCGCCTCGCGCGCGCCCGACCGCGGAAGTTTCTCCCCCGCGATCGAGAGGATGTGGTCGCCCGTCCGGATCCCCGCCGTCTCCGCGGAACTCCCGCCATGCACCGCGTCGATCCGGAGCGCGCCCTGCCCGGCCTCGAGCTTGAGCGCGTCGCACTCCGCGGGGTCGAGTTCCTGCACCGTCACGCCCAGCCGGCGCGGCGGGGTCGCGGGGTCGACGTCCGGGACCTGCAGCCCGCCCGGCGTCTTCCCGGCCCACTTCGGCCGCTCGTCGAGCGCCGCGACATCGAGGAGGATGTCGATCGACGTCCCGGCGACCTTCTGGAGCTGGTCGTAGGAGAGCTTGTCCGCCGTGTCCGAGGGCCGGTGGTAGTCGCGGTGGAATCCCGAGAAGAAGAAGGTGTACGGCACCTTCTTGTCGCGGAACGAGGAGTGGTCGCTGTCGCCCCCGAGAAGCGTCACCTGGTCGGTGATCTTCGCCTTCAGACCGCTCTTCTCGCAGGCGCGCTCGACGATCTTGCGAAGCCCGCCGCCCTCGCCCGACCCCACTCCTTGGACCTCCATCGGCTTCTGGGGGTTCCGGCCCACCATGTCGAGGTTGAGCATGTAGACGTGCTGGCCGATCGGGGCGATGGGATTCTTGCAGTAGTGCCGCGACCCGATCAGGCCCGCCTCCTCGCCGCTGAAGAGGATGAAGACGATCGACCGGCGCGTCTTGAGCCCTCCCTCCGTGAACGCCTTGATCACGGCGAGCACGGTGGTCGTCCCCGAGCCGTTGTCGTCGGCGCCGTTCCAGATCGTGTCGTCCCCGCCGGCGCCCATCCGGCCGAAGTCGTCCTGCTCGGCCGTGCCGACGTGGTCGTAGTGGGCCCCGATCACGACGTACTCCTTCTTGAGGTCGGCGTCGGTCCCCTCGAGGAGCCCCACGCAGTTCTTCGTCTCGCGCCCCTTGACCTTGAACTTCTGGAAGTAGGTCCCCTCGTCCCCGGCGGGCGCCAGGCCCGCCTTCTTCATCAGGTCGGCGATGTAGTCCGCCGCCTTGTTGCAGCCCGGGTAGCCCGAGCAGCGCCCCTCGAGCGCGTCGTCGGCCAGGAAGTACGCGTGCTTCTTGAGCACGTCGGTCGTGACGAGCGCCTTCGCCTTCTCGACACTCGCCGCCACGGCGGGCGCCACGGGGCGGTCCGGCACGCGCGGCTTGGGCGTCGCGCCGGTCCCCTTGAGCTCCTGCCGGACGATGTCCAGGACCTCGGTCCGCAACCGCTCGCGCTCCGCCTGGAGGGCCTGATCGATCTTCTTCAGAAGCTCGTCGTTCTTCTTCTCGTCTTGGGCGACGGCGCCGGGGACGAAGCAGGACGCGACGGCGGCGAGCGTGAGCAGGAAGCGCATGGGTCCTCCGCGAAGAATCTCCTACATTATACGGGGCCGGCTCAGAGTTTGATGGCCTTCCACCGCCCGCGCCGCCAGAGGATCGAGAAGAGCGCGGCGCGGACCGCCCAGTCGACGACCATCGTGATCCAGATCCCCGCGAGCCCGAGCCCCGCCGGGAACGCGAGCGCCCAGGCGAGCGGGACGCGCACGAGCCAGACGCCCACCACCCCGACGAGAACGGGGCTTTTCGTGTCGCCCGCCCCCCGGAGCGCGCCGCCGAACGACATCGAGAGCGCCATGAACGGCTGCTCGAACGCCGAGATCGCCAGGCAGGCCGCGGCGAGCGCGACCGCCGGGCCGTCGTCGGGGGCGCGGAGGAAGAGCCGGACGAGCGGCGCCGAGGCGAAGAGGAATCCGACCCCGATCGCGCTCATCAGGTAGGTCGAGATCCGCGCGCTCTCGCGGAACCCCGCCTCCGCCTTGTCCGGCCGGCCCGCCCCCAGGAACTGCCCCACGACCGCCGAGCCCGCGACCGCGAACCCCAGGCCGGGCATGAACGTGAGCGACTCGACCGTGATCGCCGCGCGGTGGGCCGCCATGGGGAGCGTTCCCAGGAGCGTGATCGCCTTGTTGTAGACCAGGAACCCGCCCTGGAGGAGGAGGGGCTCCGCCGCCGCCGGGAGCGAGACCCGGACGAGCCGGAGGACCGACTCGCGCGACAGCGCGCGGAAGCTCGGGACCCCGAGCCGGATCGGCGAGCCCGGCAGGAAGAGCGCGACCCCGATCAGGACGCACTCCGCGGCGATCGAGACCGCGGTCGCGAGCGACGCCCCCGTCACCCCCATCCGCGGCGCGCCCAGGTGGCCGTAGATGAAGACCCAGTTGAGGAACACGTTCAGGCCGTTCGCCCCCAGCGTCGCCAGCATCGGGAACGCCATCCGCCCCGCCGCCCGGTAGATCCCCGTGGCCGCGAGGTAAACGCAGTAGAAAAGCTGGACCGCCCCCTGGATCCGCAGGAACGACTGCGCGCTCCCGAGCACGCCGGGCGCGTCGGGGACCTCGAACAGCGTGGCCATCGCGGGAAGGACGAAGATTCCCGCCGCGGTCGCGACCGCGCCTAGCGCGACCGCCACGGCAAGCGACGCGGCCGCCTCCCGCTCCCGCTTCTGCGGATCCCCGGAGCCCCAGGCGCGCGCCACCGTCGCAACCGTCCCCACCGAGAGCACCGACAGGATCGACGTCACCGTGTGGGTGATCGGCCCCACCACGCCCATCGCGGCCATCGCCTCCTTCCCCAGGCCGCTGATCATGTAGGTGTCGACGTAGAACATAAGCGTGTGAAGGAGGTTCTGGAGCACGACCGGCCACGCCTGCCGGATCACCTCGCGCCGGAGCTCCGAGCGCTCGGCGCGCGTGAGCGGCGACGGCGGGGCCGCGATCGCCGCCTCGGTCGTCATCGGGCTGTCATCGGGCTGAGAGTCTAACACCCTTTTGGATTCCCTCAAAGAAGACCGCGGGGGAGTCCCAGGAGGGCTCTTCCCCGTGTCTCCGCGTCCCCATGGGTTTCTTCTCTTCGTCTCCGGGTCTCCTTCCGCCAAGATCGAGTTTTTTGCCCGGTTGGCCCGGCATCGGCTAGACTAGAGGTGACCGCATATCTCCCATGGGAATCAAAGGCGACGTCAAATCGATCTCGCTCGCGAACGTCCTCCAGGACCTCGCGATGAACGAGAAAACCGGCACGCTCGCGATCCGCCACAAGGACCGCACCCTCCAGCTGTGGTTCGAGAAGGGGGGCCTGCGCCTCGTGGGCCTCGGCTCCCACGAGGGGCCGTCGCTCTTGAACGGCCTCCTCGCCCAGGAGAAGATCCGCGCCGACGAGGCGCCGACGATCACCGGGAAGAAGACGAGCGAGGGCGGCTTCATCCGCGGCCTCGTCAAGAAGGGGAAGATCACCCGCGAAGAGCTCAAGGCCGCCCTCGAGCACCAGATGAGCGAGCACCTCTGCGACGCCTTCCTCTGGCCCGACGCCACGTTCGAGTTCGAGGAGGGCGAGCCCGACGACCGGCTCTTCGACGTCGACCAGCTCGACCTCGAGCCCCGCCTCGCGGTCGACGCGACCATCATGGAGGCGATGCGCCGCTCCGACGAGTGGGGCGAGACGCGGAAGGCCATCCTCTCCTCGAACGAGATCCTCATCCCCGACCCGCAGCGGCTCTCCAAGGACGCCGAGCCGACGCTCCGCCGCATCTTCGCGCTCCTCGACGGCGAACGGTCGCTCGCGGATATCGAGCACCTCACGCGCCTCGGCCAGTTCGTCCTTCTCCGCGCCGGCGCGATCCTCATCCGCTCGGGCGCCGCGCGCCCCGTCTCCGCCGCCGAGGCGTTCGAGCGCGGCCGCGCCCGCGCCGGCCGGAAGGAATGGGACGCCGCGCTCCGCATGGCGAAGTACGGGCTCGAACACGAGCGGAAAAACGTCGGCCTCCTGGAGCTCGCGCTGCGCGCGGCCGAGGAACTCCAGAACCCGGAACTCGCCGCGAGCTACGCGCGCCAGGTCGCCTCCGCGCAGGCCGAGGCCGGCCACCTCGAGGCGGCGATCAAGGGCTACCAGAAGGTCCTCGTCCACGCCCCGCGCGACCTGATCATCCACGAGCGCCTCTTCTCGACGCTCCTCCAGCTCGACCTCAAGCTCGACGCGCTCGCGCAGGGCGAGCAGCTCGCCGCCGCCTACAAGAAGGCCGGCCTCCCCGACAAGGCGCTCGCGGTCTACCAGCGGCTCGTCGAGAAGCTGGGCGACCAGGCCGACCTCCTGGAATCCGTGGCCGAGATTCAGCGCCACCTCGGGGACAAGCACGAGGCCGTCAAGCTGTACGCCCAGCTCCTCGAGAAGGCCATGGAGGCAAAGAACGACGCCGCCTCGCTCGATTACTGCCGGACGATCCTCCGCATCGACCCGCGCCACGAGGAGGCCCTCGCCCTCCGCCAGCAGCTCGAGAGCGGCCAGGTCGAGCGCGCCCGGCGCCGCCGGCGCGTCTTCCGGGGCATCGTCCTCGCCGGCGTCCTCGGGGCCTTCGTCTTCGCCGCCGCCGTCTACGAGTTCCGCGCGCGATCCGTCTACGACGAGATCCGCAAGCCGCTCGACGACGCCCGCGCCAAGAGCCGTCACGCCGAGGTCCTCCGGCTCCTGGACTCGATCCTCGAGCCCTACCGCTGGAGCGTCAAGGCGCGCGAGCTTCGGGCCGACCGCGAGCTTGCCGAGGAAAGGTACGTGGACGAGGAGACGGCGAGGGCGAACGGGCTGGAGGAGCACGGCCAGCTCGCCGAGGCTGTCGCCGCGCTCGAGGAGGCCCTGGCGATCGTCCGCCGGGGCGACCTCAAGGGCAAGACCCAGGACCGCCTCGTCCAGCTCCGCGACCACCGGCGCAAGGAGGAGAAGAAGTGGGACGGCGACCTGGCGGGAATGGACACCAAGAAAATCGCGCTCGTCCGCGACCCGCTCGCGGTCCCCGCGCTCGGCAAGCTTCTTTCGAGCGACAAGGCGGAGGTCCGGCTGGCCGCGGTCTCCGCGCTCGGAGAAATCCCGGGCGACGAGGCCGTCGCAGCGCTCCTGCCCGCCCTCGCCGACCGCGATCCCGCCGTCTCGTCGGCCGCGGCGGCCCACCTCGTCCGCGCGAAGCGGACGCCGCTCCGCGCCACGCTCGTCGCGGCGCGCCCCGCCTTCGCGCCCGGCGAGGCGATGGCCGTCGAATGGCGGGTGACGAACCTGAGCCCGGCCGAGGTGGAACTGACGCTCGAGGAGCCCCCCGCGAGGCGGCTCGTTGTCGCCGGCCCGCAGGGGCCGATGCCGCTCCCGGCGCGCGAGAACGCGGGGCGCCGCACGGTGCGCCTCGGCCCCGGCGAGTTCGTCGGCGGCGGGTTCCCCGACCTCGCCGAGCTGGCGAAGCTGCCCGGCCGCTACCAGCTCTCGTGGAGCGTCCCCGTGACGTGGAGCGGGATGCAGTTCACCCTCGCCGCGCCCGCGGTGGGCGTCGAGCGGACGCGCTGAAGGTCGCTGAAAGGTTGCTGGAAGTCAGAGGGCGGCGACCACCATGTCGCCGACCCTGTCGGTCGGCACGCCGCTCGAGGCGTCGATCGAGGGAAGCGCCCCCGAGGCGAGGACCTTCTTGACCGCGTCCTCGATCCGGTCGGCCGCCTTCTTCTCC
>JBGPCZ010000081.1:0-26633 GCA_041482015.1 Planctomycetota bacterium
AGGCACACGCGCCGACTCGGTGGCCGGTCCGTCGGTCGTCGTCATCCGCAAAGCCTAGAGCATCGACGTTGCGTCGCGCCCGGGGCGGAGTGCGGCGGGCACGGCGGGCCGAACCCTACGCCGCGCGCGCTCCAGGCGTCGGCGTCGCGGGATCGGATGCCCGATGGAGCTCGGCAGGCTCGCGCGCCCGCCAGTCGGCTCCGGCGGTGATCGCCTCGTAGCCGCGGGCCAGGCGGAACAGCTCCAGCTCGGACCAGGGCGCCCCGATGAGCTGGAGGCCGACCGGCAGCCCCTCCGACAGCCCGCACGGGATCGAGACGCCGGGCAGCCCGGCCATGTTGACCGGCAGCGTGCAGGCGTCCGAGAGGTACATCGCGACCGGGTCGGCGAGACGGGCCCCGAACCGGAAGGCCACGGACGGGCTCGTCGGGGCGACGATGGCATCGAAGCCGGCCGCCCAGACGGCGTCGAAGTCCTGCTTGATGAGGGTCCGGACCTTCAGCGCCTTGAGGTAGTAGGCGTCGTAGTAGCCGGCCGACAGCGCGTACGTCCCGAGCATGATGCGCCGCTTCACCTCCGCCCCGAAGCCCTGGCCGCGGGTCGCGAGGTAGTTGGCCAGGACGTCCTCGTCGCCGCGCCTGGCCAGCCCGTAGCGGATCCCGTCGTAGCGGGCCAGGTTGGCGGATGCCTCGGCGGGCGCGACGATGTAGTACGTCGCCAGTCCGTAATCCGTGTGCGGCAGGCTCACCTCGTCGACGATCGCCCCGGCGGCTTCCAGTGCCCCGACCGCCTCGCGGATGCGCCGCTCGAGGTCGGGATCCATGCCCGCCACGAAGTACTCGCGCGGCAGGCCGAAGCGGACACCCCGCAGGGCGGTCGCCGCCTCGTCGTCGGCGGGCAGACGCAGGAGCCCCTCGGGCACGGGCACCGGGGCCGAGGTGGAGTCGCGTTCGTCGCGGCCGGCGACCGCGTGCAGCAGCGCTGCCGCGTCGCGGGCATCGCGCGCGAACGGGCCGATCTGGTCGAGCGAGCTGGCGAATGCGACGATGCCGTACCGGCTGACCCGCCCGTAGGTCGGCTTCATGCCCACGATGCCGCTCAGCGCCGCCGGCTGGCGGATCGAACCGCCGGTGTCCGAGCCCAGCGCGAGCGTCGCCATCCCCGCCGCCACCGCCGCGGCCGACCCGCCGCTCGAACCTCCCGGCACGAGCTCCAGGTTCCACGGGTTGCGCGTCGTGAAGAAGGCCGAGTTCTCCGTCGACGACCCCATCGCGAACTCGTCGAGGTTCGTCTTCCCGATGATCACCGCGTCGGCCTCGCGCAGCTTCCGCACGACCGTCGCGTCATAGGGCGGAAGATAGTTCTCCAGGATCCTCGACGCGCACGTCGTCCGCGCGTCGGTCGTGCACAGGTTGTCCTTCACGGCGACGGGGACCCCCGCGAGCGGGCCGAGCTTCTCGCCACGCGCGACTTTCTCGTCGACCCGCCTCGCCTGCCCCAGCGCCGGCTCACGCATCACGCACAGGAACGCCTTCACGCGCGAATCGACCGACTCGATGCGCTGGAGGGCGCGCTCGGTCACGTCGACAGCGCGGGTCTTCTTCGAGACGATCTCCTGGCGGAGCGCGAGGGCGTCGCTCATTTCTTCCCCGCCCCCTTGACCGCGCCCTTCTTGTCGAGCGTCACCTCGAGCACGCTCCGGTTGTCGAGGTTGGTGACCTTGACGACCGCCTCGCCCGCCTTCATGTGCACCGCGTCGACGAAGAGATCGGTCGCAACCGTGGTCAGGGACGCGAGGAATGGTTTCACCGCCGGGTGCTCCGCCATCCTCCCGCCCGCGCCCATGAGCGACCACGAAGAGAGGAGCGCGAAGTGGCTCTTGTCGGCGGGGACCGAGTCCTGTCCCCAGAAGGCGACGTTCCCGTTCGAGATCCGGTAGAAGAGCATCGCGGGCGCAGGCTTGTCGATGTAGACCTGGAGCTCCCACTCGACCATGCCGAGGTCGCGATCGAGAAACTTCCGGCCCCGCCCCGAGCCCTTGATCGTGCTCACCTGCGCCGCCGTGCCTTTCCACGCGCGGAGGTCTTTCTCGATCGCGTCGACCGCCTGCTTCCACGACGTCAGCGCGCTCGCCTGGTCCCGGACGGTCTGCAGGACCGAGAGCGTCGCGTCGCAGGTCATGACGTACTCGCCCGTCACCCCGTCGGCGAAATGGAACGCCTGGCCCGCGGGGATCCGGGGGCCGTTGGTCGTCATCCAGAGGGCGCGACCGTGCATCATCGCAAGTTCCATCTTCGGATGGAACTTCATGCCTTGGGCGCGGAGCGCGTCGGCCGCAGCCTTCACCCCGGCGAGCTTCTCCGGGAGCGGCGGCGGCCCGCTCCGCTCGGTCTTCTCGTCGCCGGGATGGGGGACGGGGTCGTTTGACTTGACCGTCCACGACCGGAGCTTCATCTCGCCGGGCGCGCACCCGTCACGGCCGGCGAACTGGAACTCGAGGTCGCTCACGCGGTCCGACTGCGGGTCGACGTCAAAGAGGAGCTCGCTCGTGTAGGCGACCTTGAAGAGCGCCGCCTCCTTGTTCCAGGCGAGCGCCTCCTTCTTCGCCAGCGCCAGCGACTCGTCGAACGTCCGGGTCTTGGGCTTGTCCTGCAGGAGCAGCATGAGGAGGAAGGCCGCGGTCATTCGACGACCTTGGGGACGATGAAGAAGTCGTCCGTCTTCTCCGGGGCGTTCTTGAGCGCCTCGGGACGGGGGAGGCTCGGGGCGGGCACGTCGTCGCGGAAGACGTTGGCGCTCTCGGCGGGGTGGACGAGCGGCTCGGCGCCCGAGACATCCAGTTTCTCGAGCTTGGCGATGTAGTCGAGGATCGCGCCCAGCTGCTTCCCGTAGCGATCGAGCTCCTCGCCGGTCAGCTGGAGCCGCGCGAGCCGCGCGACGTGCTCGACGGTTTTGCGATCGATGGCCATGGCGAGGGGTACTGTAGCAGAGGGCCGGCGGACGGTCCAGAATCGACCTCGCCGGCCGTCCCGCGGTGTCGTATAAGGACGGTCCGGCGGTTTTGGTTGACTCGAGTCGGGGGACGGGCCTAGAATCCCGCCATCCCCCGCAGTTCAGTAGAGGAGAGGAACCATGGCACCCCATCCGTTCCGCGCCCTGTCCGCGCTCCTCCTCGCCTCGTTCGCGGTGGTACCCGCCCCAAGCGTCGCGGCCGCCGCGCAGGACTCGAACGTCATCAAGATCGTCTCCAGCCTCCCCCGCACGGGAAGCGCCAAGGGGCAGACCGACACGATCGTCAACGGCATCGTCATGGCGATCGAGGACGCGGGCGGCAAGGCGGGGGCCTTCACGATCAAGTACGAGGACCTCGACGACGCGACCGCGGCCGCCGGGCAGTGGACGGCCGAGAAAGAGGCCGCCAACGCCGACCAGGCCATCAAGGATCCGGAGGTGATGGTCTACATCGGCACCTACAACTCCGGCGCCGCGAAGGTCTCCATGCCCAAGCTCAACCAGGCCGACATCCTCATGGTCAGCCCCGCCAACACGTGGCCCGGCCTCACGAAGCCCGGCAAGGGCGACCCCGGCGAACCGCAGAAGTACCAGCCGACGGGCCGGATCAACTACGTCCGCGTCGTTCCTGCGGACGACATGCAGGGCCCCGTGGGCGCCGACTGGGCGATGAAGCTCGGCCTCAAGAAGGTCTTCATCCTCGACGACCGCGAGGTCTACGGCAAGGGCATCGCCGACCTCTTCCACGCGCGGGCCGACGAGCTCAAGCTCGCGATCCTCGGCCACGAGGGGATCGACGCGCAGGCCCAGGAGTTCAAGCCGCTCATGACGAGGGTCAAGGCGACCGGGCCCGACCTCATCTACTTCGGCGGCACGACCCAGACCAAGGCGGGCCAGCTCGTGAAGGACATGCTCGCGGTCGGGATCAACGCCAAGTTCATGTGCCCCGACGGGTGCTTCGAGGACGCGTTCATCGACTCGGCCGGCGCCGCGAACCTTCAGGACCGCGCGCTCATCACCTTCGGCGGCCTTCCCGCCGAGAAGCTCACGGGCAAGGGGAAGACGTTCGTCGAGCACTACCAGAAGAAGTACGGGAAGGTCCCCGAGGCCTACGCCGCCTACGGCTACGAGTGCGGCAAGGTCGCGATTGCCGCGATCCAGCGCGCCGGCAAAAAGGACCGGAACGCGATCCGCGCGGCCGGGCTCACGATCAAGAACTTCGACGGCGTGCTCGGCAAGTGGTCCTTCGACAAGAACGGCGACACCACGCTCAAGACGATGAGCGGGAACGGCGTAAAGGACGGCAAGTTCGTCTTCCTCACCACCCTGGGCGAGGACTAGTCCGAGCCTTGATTTTCCTCCAGCAGCTCATCAACGGGCTCACCACCGGCACCCTCTTCGCCCTGATCGCCATCGGCTACACGATGGTCTACGGCATCATCGAGCTCATCAACTTCGCCCACGGCGATCTCTTCATGTTGGGCTCGTTCCTCGCGCTCACGCTCGTGACCGCGCTCGGGCTCCCGAAGGCGGGCGGCGCGGGGCTGGTGGGCGGCGTCATCCTCCTCTTCCTGGTGTCGATGGGATTCTGCGCGTGCCTCAACTGGACCGTCGACCAGCTCGTCTACAAGCCGCTCCGGAACGCCCCCAAGCTCACGCCGCTCGTCAGCGCGATCGGCGTCTCGTTCGTCTTCATGGGGATCGGCCAGCTCTGGAAGGGCGTCGCGGACCGGGACTTTCCCGACCTCGTCCCCAACACGAACCTCCTGGGAACGGAGGCGCTCCGGTTCACCGCGAAGGACCTCCTGGTGTTCCTGGTCACCCTGCCCCTCATGGCCGGGCTCACGGTCTTCGTGAAGTACACCCGGCTCGGCAAGGCGATGCGCGCGACGGCGCAGAACCCGGTCGCCGCGCGGCTCATGGGCATCGACGTCGACCGCGTGATCGGGGCGACGTTCCTGATCGGCGGCTCGCTCGCCGGCGCGGCGAGCGTGATCTACGGCCTCTCGATCAACACGGTCTCCTTCCAGATGGGCTACCAGAACGGCCTCTACGCGTTCACCGCGGCGGTGCTGGGCGGGATCGGGAACCTCCCCGGCGCGATGCTGGGCGGCATCGTGATCGGCCTGGTCCGCTCCCTCGGGAGCCAGTACGTGGGCGAACAGTGGACGAGCGCGCTCGTCTTCGGGATCCTGATCATCCTCCTCGTCTTCCGCCCCTCTGGACTCCTCGGCGCGCGGACGAGGGAGAAGGTATGAAGCCCGACTTCCTCAAGCGCGCGTGGCCCTTCGCGCTCCTCGCAATCCTGCCGCTCTTCGCCTCGCCCAAGCTGGGCGGCCAGGTCCGCGACATCCTCGTCTTCTCCATCCTCGCGCTCGGGCTCAACGTGGTGGTCGGCTACGCGGGGCTCCTCCAGCTCGGAATCGCCGCCTTCTTCGGGATCGGCGCGTACATCACCGGGATCCTGACGGTCGACCAGTTCCCCTTCCAGATCGGCTTCTGGCCCGCCATGGTCCTCGCGGTCGTCGGCTCCGGGCTCGCGGGCGCGCTGCTCGCGGCGCCCACTCTCCGGCTCCGCGGCGACTACCTCGCGCTCGTCACGCTCGGCTTCGGGGAGGTGGTCAAGTTCGCGATCAAGAATCTCGAGAACATCACCAACGGGTCGAAGGCGCTCAACCCGCTGCCCGACCCGTGGACGCCGGGGCACGCGTTCGACTGGAGCAACAATTACCGCGGGTACTACTACCTCGCGCTCGCCTCGCTGGTCGCGGTCGTCCTCCTCCTCCGGAACCTGGAGTCCTCGAAGCTCGGCCGGGCGTGGATGGCGATCCGGGAGGACGAGCTCGCGGCCTCGTGCATGGGGATGAACACCGCGACGGTCAAG
Organism: Planctomycetota bacterium; assembly: GCA_041482015.1. Lineage (GTDB taxonomy): Bacteria > Planctomycetota > MHYJ01 > MHYJ01 > JACPRB01 > JACQFK01. The sequence goes on from JBGPCZ010000081.1 coordinate 5,897, forward strand.
CTCTCCGCCTTCGCCGTGGGCGCGGCCCTCGCGGGCCTCGCGGGCTCGCTCTACGCGGTCTCGCTCGACCAGACGGGCGGGCCCGACTCCTACACGTTCAACCGCTCGATCACCGTCCTGTGCTTCCTGATCATCGGGGGCATGGGGAACATCCGCGGCGCGATCACCGGCACGTTCGTCCTCATGGGCTACGACAACATCCTCACGCCCAAGCTCGACGGATGGATCCAGGAGTGGGGCGTGCGGTTCCGCTTCTCGGACGTCAAGCTCATCGTCTTCGGCCTCGCGCTCATCGTGATGATGCGCTTCCGCCCCCAGGGGATCTTTCCCACGAGCCGGGTGCGCGCGTCCGTCCCGTCCCCGGAATCCCCGGGAGGGAAATGATGCCGCTCCTCGAGGTGAAGGGCCTGACGATGCGATTTGGCGGCCTCACGGCCGTCAGCAAGGTCGACTTCGCCGTCGAGAAGGGCCAGGTCTTCTCCGTGATCGGTCCCAACGGCGCGGGGAAGACCACCGTCTTCAACGCGGTCACGGGAATCTACGAGCCCACGGAGGGCGACATCCTCTTCGAGGGCCGCGCGCTCCGCCGCCCGTTCCGGCGCACCGTCGCCGCCACGCTGGCCCTGATCGGGCTCCTGACGGGGCTCACGCTCGCGCTCTTCGCGTCCAACATCGACGGCCTCTGGCGGAGCGTCGTCGTCATGAATTTCCAGGACGTGGCGGAGCCCTTCCCCGCGGGCAAGGCCGCGCGGGACTTCTTCGCCTACCTCGACGCCGACCTCATGACCGAACGGGAGCAGAACCGGCTGGCCGACCTCTCGGTGAAGTCAAAGGGCGCGGCCTTCGAGATCCGCAACCGCGGCGGCGGCGTCCTCGAGACGCTGCCGGAGGAGGACGCGGCCAACCGCCGCCTCGAGGTCCTCAGGAGCCTGGTCAACCTCTCCGGGAGCACGCGCACCACCGAGAAGGGGGACGGGCGGTGGCTGGTCGTCGCGCCGGGCCGCGCGTACCTCGGCCTCCATGCCGCGGAGGACGCGGCGAAACGGCAGGCGCAGGACCTGCACGATCTCCCGGGCGCCGCGGTCGTCGAGCAGGCGGGCAAGTTCGCGCTGAAGGCCGGCGACCGGGTGATCGCCCTCTTCAACGAGCGGTTCGAGGCGGAGGACCACAAGAGCCAGATGGAGTTCGCGAAGGACGCCGCGGCCGAAAAGGCCGACGGCCGCTGGCTCATCCTGGACGAGGGCCGCAAGCAGGTCCTCGAGGTCGCGGACTCGCGCGAGAAGGCCCGGCAGCGCCTCCTGGACCTGGCGGTCGCGGCGGGAAAGCTCCGGTGGAAGATCGTGACCCGCGCCTCCCCGAAAGTCCTGGGCTCCGCCTCCACCGAGCCGATGGCGGCGGAGGAGCTGGCGTCCCTCAAGTCGCGCCTCGCGAAGCGGGAGACGCCGGAGCTCGCGGCCGTGGCACGCGCCCAGGCGGGGGAGCGCGTCCTCGTCTGGCTTGCCCTCGTCGTCGGCGCCGCGATCGGGGCGGGCGGCGCGTTCGTCGTCTGGAACCGCGCCCGCCGCACGACCGACTACATCACGCGGAACGGTCTCGCGCGGACGTTCCAGAACATCCGGCTCTTTCCCGACCTCCTCGTCGTCGAGAATGTCGTCATGGGCATGGACGCCCGCCGGCGGATCCCGCTCTGGAAGATGGCGCTCCACTCGCCCTCTTACCGGGCCGACGAGGGCGCGGCGTACGCGCGGGCCTCGGAACTTCTCGAGTTCGTGGGGCTCAAGGGCCGCGAGGGGATGCTCGCAAAAAATCTCCCCTATGGGGACCAGCGGCGGCTCGAGATCGCGCGGGCCCTCGCGACGCAGCCCGTCCTCCTCCTCCTCGACGAGCCCGCCGCGGGGATGAACCCCGCCGAGTCGCTCGACCTCATGAAGCTCATCCGCAAGATCCGCGACACGGGCGTCACCGTCCTCCTCATCGAGCACCACATGAAGGTCGTGATGGGGATCAGCGACCGGATCGCGGTCCTCCAGTACGGGCTGAAGATCGCGGAGGGGACGCCCGCGGAGATCAAGGCGAACCCCGCGGTGATCGAGGCGTACCTGGGCAAGGAGGAGGTCACGTAGATGGCCGCCCTTCTCCGGGTCGAGGACGTCCGCGCGGGTTACGGACCGATCGAGGTCCTCAAGGGCATCTCGCTCGAGGTGAACGAGGGCGAGATCGTCACCATGATCGGCGCGAACGGCGCCGGGAAGACCTCGACCCTCATGTGCATCTCGGGCGTGAACCGGGTCCGCGCGGGGCGCATCGTCTTCAACGGCGAAGAGATCCAGAACCGCCCCGCGCACGAGATCGTGGCGGCCGGGCTCAGCCAGTCGCCGGAGGGCCGCAAGATCTTCCCGCGCCTGACCGTTCTCGAGAATCTCCAGATGGGCGCGTTCACGCGTCACGATCCGAAGGAGATCCATGCGGACCTCGAGCGCGCCTTTGCGATGTTCCCGATCCTCAAGGAGCGGCAGGCCCAGGCGGGCGGAACGCTCTCCGGCGGCGAGCAGCAGATGCTGGCGGTGGCGCGCGCGCTCATGTCGCGCCCGAAGCTTCTTCTCCTCGACGAGCCGTCGCTGGGCCTCGCGCCGATGATCTGCGTCAAGATCTTCGACGTGGCCCGCGAGCTCAACCGGCAGGGCACGACGGTGCTCCTCGTCGAGCAGAACGCGCGGATGGCGCTCAAGCTTGCGCACCGCGGCTACGTGCTCGAGACCGGCACGATCCTGAAATCCGGCCCCGCCGACCAGCTCCTCAACGACCCCAAGATCAAGGATGCCTACCTTGGCGAGTGATCCCCCGAAGGTCCCGTTCCTCGACCTGGCCGCGCACCACCGGCCGTTCGCGGCCGCGTTCCGGAAGAAGCTGGACGAGCTTCTCAAGAACTCCCAGTTCATCCTGGGCGGCGAGCTCGAGGAGTTCGAGCGCGAGTTCGCCGCGTACCTCGGCGTGAAGCACGCCGTCGGCGTCTCGAACGGCACGGACGCCCTCCGCCTCGCGTGCGAGGCGGTCGGCCTCAAGCCCGGGGACGAGGTGATCGTCCCCGCCTACACGTTTGTCGCGACCGCGTTCGGCGTCACCTTCGCGGGCGCGACACCGCGGTTCGTCGACGTGACGCGGGACACGTTCAACCTCGACCCGGAGAAGGCGGAGAAGGCGGTCACCGCGAAAACGCGCGCGATCCTGCCCGTGCATCTCTTCGGGCACCCGGCGGACATGGATCCGATCCTCGCGCTCGCGAAGCGCCACGGGCTCCGCGTGATCGAGGACGCGGCGCAGGCCCACGGCGCCGAGCACAAGGGCCGGAAGGTCGGGGGGATCGGCGACCTTGGCTGCTTCAGCTTCTACCCCACGAAGAACCTCAGCGCGCTCGGCGACGGCGGCGCGGTCACGACAAACGACGACGCGCTCGCCGACCGCCTCCGCGTGCTGCGAAACCTCGGTCAGCGCCAGCGGTACGTGCACGAGGTCGCCGGCCACAACAACCGGCTCGACAACCTCCAGGCGGCGTTCCTCCGCCTGAAGCTCCGGAAGCTCGACGCCTTCAACGGGAAGCGCGCGCTCGCGGCGGCGCAGTACGCGAAACAGCTCGCGCGCCTGGGCGCGGTCCTCCCCTCCGCCCGGCCCGGGTGCACCCACGCCTGGCACCTGTACTCGATCCTCCACCCGGAGCGCGACGCGATCCGCGCGCGGCTCCAGGCGGCGGGGATCGCGTGCGGCGTTTATTACTCTCTCCCCGCGGCGTACCAGGAGTGCTACCGCGCGCTCGGCCACACGCCCGGCGACTTCCCCGTGGCCGAGCTCCTTTGCGCGCAAAACCTGGCGCTCCCGATCTTCCCCGAGATCACGCCCGCCCAAGTCCGCGCGGTCAGCGTAGCCTGTAGAGGATGAACGCGCCGCGCGTCTCCTTTGAGATCGCGAGTTCCTCGAGCCGCCTCCGCAGCGGGTGATCGGGCGCCAGGAACCGGAAGGCCTCCGGCGGACGCGCCCCCTTGAAGAAGCGGATCTCCCGCGCTGCGGACTCCGGGTCGCCCACGAGGACCATGGAGAAATCGCCGAAGTATTGCTCCACGTCTTCGATCCGTTTCACCGGCCGCCCAGGCCGGCCGTAGTGGACGACCAGGTCCGCCCCTTCGCGCTCCACGCCCGCGGTGTACCGGTCCGCGTAATAGGGCGTGAACAACCGGTCGTCGGCAATCGTGATCAGGACCCGGTCCATCGGCCGGGTTCCTTGGCGGATCGCCAGGCCGGCACGATAGTTCGACTCGAAGGCCCCCTGACGGATAAGCCGGTCCCCCGTGATCCACGCCGACTGCGCCACCGCCAACCCAAGCAGTCCCCCCGCCAGGAACCGGCCGCGCCGGGATCTCCACAGGACTTCCACTCCTTTCGCGGCCGCGACGGCGAAGAAGGGGGCCAGCGAGTACGTGAGATAGTCATGCTCCATCGCCCAGCCGCTGAAGACGACTTCGTCCAGGCCGAGGAGGGCCAGCAACCAGCCGCGCCGAGGGAGGTGGCGGAGCCCCGCAATCGCCAAGGCGACCCCTCCCAGCGTGAAATACAGGCCCACTTCACGGGCTTCGCTCTTCACATAGTCTATAAGACCGGGCCTCCATTGCGCGGATCGGTCCCATCCCCCCCGCAGGAACAGCCGGATCAGCGGCCCCTTCTCGGGATCGAGCCAATAGAGGTGCGCCAGGTGCAGGGCGAAGCAACCCACCCCCAAGGCGAGGACTCCGGCCGCCCAGCGGGGCCGTCGCGATAGGACGGCGTCGACGGCGATCGAGAACGTCGCGAAGTAGCCCGGCCAGTCGCTCTCGCAGGCGAAGAAAAGGAAGAGCAGCGAAAGGGTGCGGAACCGCCGTCCCTGGTCCCACCGCACCCAGCAAGCCCATGCGGCCATCGAGAAACAGAGGGAGTACGCGAGATGGACGGCGACGATCGAGAAATACCAGAAGATCGGGATGAACGCGCACGCCGCCACCGCCACCCACGCCCACCGGCCATCCAGTAGCGATCGCATGAGAGCCGCGAAGGAAACAAGGGTCCCAAGGGCCACGACAATCAAGCTCAACCGGAGGACCCATTCCCCATCGCCCAGGAGATGGAACCAGACCGAGGTGACGAACACGGAGAGCGGCGGGCGGTTCGGGTAGCCGTAGATCCTCCAGTCGGGATAGACCTTCTCGTCGGGGGCGCTCACCCCGTAAAGTCCCAGGCGGGTGGCCGCGTACCCCAGGCGCACCTGATTCCGCGCCATCGTGGCGTACTGGGCGTTCACGGATTCATGGTGCCGCAGGAACGGAGATCCGATGCGGATGAAGAGCACCCCTGTAAAGAGGCCCAGGATCACGCCAACGGGGAGGAACCGTTTCATGGCGACCCCGTCACGACGCTCAGCCTCGTCCGTTCCGGGGGAGGCGCCGGGCCGCGAAGCCTCGCCACGGGAGCGATGACCCGTTCCGCCACCGACTGGCGCGGGGGCACGGGCGCGCGCCACCAGGCGGGCGGCCGGACGCCGTCCCACCGCTCGCCGGCATCGACCCACGGCTCGTTGTCCAGGAGCAGCGTCCCCGCCGCGGGCGCGGGATCCGACGCGGCGTACGCGCGGATCTCATAGGGCGGGGAGTACGCCGCGAGGAATCGGAGCAGCTCCATCGTCCGGGGATCCGTGACGACCGTCGCGCCGGGATGGCCCGCGAGCTGCCCGTGCGCCCACTCGGCGCCGACCCGCCAGCGAAACGAGTCCTGGTGGAGACGCACGGCGCACGCGACGGCCGCGACTCCCAGGAGGGAGGCCGCGACCCGCGCGCTCCTTCTCCACCGGGGAAGAAGCACGTCCGCGAAGAACTTCGCCGCGAGGAGCGCGCCGGGCACGGCCAGCCCGGCGAAGAAGCGCGGGTGAAGGTCCATGGCCGGCCGGAACGGGACGATGGAGGCCGGCCAGAAGGCCGTGAGGAGCGCGAGTCCCGCGGCCCACAGCACGATCCATCCGGAACGCGCGCGATCCCGGGAGAACGCCCACGCGGCCCCCGCCAACGCGGCCCATGAGAATCCGCCCGTGAACACGAAGCGCGGCCCGAACGGGTTCGCGACGAAGCCGGCCAGCGCGGCCATCCTCCCGCCGAACCCGAGATCCTCCATGGCGGGGACGCCTCTCAACTGGGCGGCGGCCAGGTGGACCCGGTGGAAGGCGTCGCCCCTCGCGACGGAGTAGACGACCATCTCGACGAGGATCACCGAGGCGAACGCCCCCGCGACGGCCGCGAGCCGGCCCCGCGATTCCCGAGCGCGCCACCAGGGCAGCATCGGAAGGAAATAGAAAAATGCGGACTCCTTGACCAGGTGCGCCGCGCCGAGCACGAATCCCGCGGCGAGAGCCCGGGCCAGCATTCTCCGTCCCGGAGTCCCTTGCACGGCCGACCACGCGAGGTAGAGCGCGAGCGCCGACAGGGCCGCGTGCGGAAGGTCCGCGTGGGCCTCCGTGGCATAGAACACATCCAACGGAAGGAGAGCGACAAAGAGCGCCGCCGTCCGCCCCACCCCTTCTGAATACAGGCCCGTTCCGAACCGGTAGGCCAGCAGAACGAGCAGCAGGGAGGACGCCAGGCTGATGGCCACCAGGCACGCGACGTGGACCCCGAACAGCCGGTAGAAGAACGCGATGGGGGCGACGTACCCCACGCGGCTCGAGAAGAGATCCGATCCCGCCGAGAACCTCCCCTGCGAGAGTTCGAACGCCCGGGCGGAATAGAAGAGGTCGTCCGTCCCCTGGAGGCCCGTGAACAGGGCCAGCCGGATCGCGAGCGCGCCCGCGACGATTCCGACGGGCCAGGCCCATCGCCGCCAGGGTCCGTTCACGTCCACAGTCCCTCCCGCTCCGCCGAGTGACGGAGCAGATCGGCCGTCCGCGCCACCCAGAGCGTCTTCTCCGCGAAGCGGCGGGCCACGTCGTCCAGCGTCTTCATTCCGTCCCGGAAATTCTGCGGCGTCTCGTCGGCGGAACGGCCGATGTGGAGATAGACGACCATCGCCCCGCCGGAGGAGACGAGCGCGTCAAGCGTGCGGGAGGAGAGAATCGACGGAAGCCGCGAGATCGTGTCGTGCCGCCAGCGACCGTATCGGCGGAAGGCCAGCATCGTCCTCCCGTCCCGGAGCGTCCTCCGCTCGACCAGCCGGTTGGACCGGTACGGCTCGAATCCCAGCGCGCGAACGGCCGGGAGGCACCAGGGATGCGCCGCGCGGGCCGCGAGCCGCGCGATCCCCGCCCGCTCCTCGTGACGGGCATAGTACTCGGCGGCGGCGGCCTCCCGGTCCTGCCCGATGACGGGCGTGAGCTCGCTCGGCCAGACGAACCGGATGCCGTACGCCTCCGCAAGGTCGGACAGGTAAGAGGGAGTCCCGGGCACGTCCCCGCCGGCGCCCTCCTTGAGAAGGCATTGCACGTTCTCCGGGCCGCCATGATTGGTCCACACGTTGAGCCGCACGCCATCCGCCTCCAGCGCCTCAAACGCCCGGCTCGCCAGGTCACGCGTGCACGGTCGGTCCGCCGCAAAGTCGCCGATGGTGTGCAGGGTATCGATCCACCCGCGTCCGCACGCCTCGCGGAGCCCCTCACGGTCCCCGTCCAGGTAGGCCGCCTGCGGAGGTGCGGCGGGATTGCGGGAGTACGCGAACATCGACGCGGCGACCGGAAGCGCGAGCCCCTTTCCCAGGGGCGTCGCCTCGTCGGTCGCCCAGTAACGGAAGACCTCGTGAAGGCGCTCGAGCGTGCACCCGTCGCAATCGATGGAAAGGGCGAGGGCCGCGCGGTAGGGAGCAGAGAAGGACGGCCCGGCCGGTGCCATCCCACGCGATTATAGATTCACCCGCGCCGGGTTGCTTATGATTGCCGCCCGCTCGGCCCGTGTGCTATAACCCCCTCCGTGCCCTCCCCCAGCGTGAACGCGTCCCTCAATGAGTGGGTGGACGAGTGCGCGCGCCTCGCTCAACCGGACCGGGTCGCGTGGTGCGACGGGAGCGAGGCCGAGTACGACCGGATGATCGAGGAGATGGTGCGGTCGGGCGATCTCCTCCGGCTCGACCCGTCGAAGGTCCCCGGCTGCTATCTCCACCGGAGCCACCCCTCGGACGTGGCGCGCTCCGAGAACCTGACCTTCATCTGCACCCGGAGCCGCGACGATGCCGGCCCCACCAACAACTGGATGTCTCCGCGCGAGGCCGAAGAGCGCGTGCTCCCGCTCTTCCGCGGATGCATGAAGGGACGCACTCTCTACGTGATTCCGTACCTGATGGGACCCGCGGGCTCGCCCTACAGCAAGGTCGGCGTGGAGATCACGGACAGCCCGTACGTGGCGGTGAGCCTGCGCATCATGACCCGCATGGGCCGCGTCGCGCTCGACCGGCTCGAGAGCTCCACCGACTACGTCCGCGGACTCCACTCCCTCGGCGATCTCAGCCCCGACCGCCGCTTCATCTGCCATTTCCCGGAGCAGAAGCTGATCTGGAGCATTGGTTCAGGGTACGGCGGAAACGCGCTCCTTCCCAAGAAGTGCTTCGCCCTCCGGATCGCCAGCTGGATGGCCCGGCAGGAGGAGTGGCTCGCGGAGCACATGCTCATCCTGGGCCTCGAGGATCCTAAGGGGAACGTCACGTACATGGCCGCGGCGTTCCCCAGCGCATGCGGAAAGACGAACCTCGCGATGCTCGTGCCGCCCGCCAGCCAGGCGGGATGGAAAGTATGGACGGTCGGCGACGACATCGCCTGGATGCACTTCGGCCCCGACGGCCGCCTCTACGCCATCAACCCGGAAGCGGGGTTTTTCGCCGTCGCGCCCGGCACGAGCGTGAAGACGAATCCCAACATGATGGCGACCATCGGGCGGAACACGATCTACACCAACGTGGCCCTCCGGCCCGACGGCACGCCGTGGTGGGAGGGGATGGACGGGCCGGCACCCGATCGCGCGATCGACTGGCAGGGCAACCCTTGGACTCCCGGCGCCGGCAAGGCCGCCCAGCCGAATTCGCGGTTCACCGCGCCCGCGCGGCAGTGCCCGGGCATCTCCCCGCGTTTCGACGATCCGGCCGGCGTCCCGATCTCCGCGATCATCTTCGGCGGGCGGCGGGGCCGCGTCGCCCCGCTGGTCTACGAATCGTTCGACTGGCGCCACGGCGTCTTCGTCGGCGCTACGATGGGCTCCGAGACCACGGCCGCCGCCACGGGGCAGGTGGGCGTCGTCCGGCGCGACCCGATGGCGATGCTCCCCTTCTGCGGCTACAATATGGCCGACTATTTCCGGCACTGGCTGAAGATGGGAACGGTCAGCGACGAGGCTCCTTCGATTTTCCACGTGAACTGGTTCCAGGCCGACTCGAGCGGCCACTACCTCTGGCCGGGCTTCGGCGACAACATCCGCGTGCTCCGGTGGATCCTGGGTCGCTGCCGGGGGGAGGCCGAAGCCGTCCGGACACCCATCGGCCTCCTGCCCTCCCGCGCCTCCCTGGACGTCTCGGGGCTCCGGCTGGCGGACGGCGCGCTGGAGTCACTCCTCTCCGTGGACCGCGCGGCGTGGAAGGCCGAGCTGGAGGACCAGGCGCAGTTCTTCAAGCGGTTCGGTGACCGGCTCCCCCCGGAGATGTGGGACGAGCACGACCGCCTCCGGCTCAGGCTCGACGAGGCCGCCGCGCCATGAAGGCCATGAGAATAGTCGCGATCGATCCCGGGACCTTCCGCACCGGCTACGCCGCGTTCGCCGTGAAGGGAAATTCTCCGGAACTCCTCGAATGCGGAAAGGTTTTCGTGCGGGGCAAGGACCTCCCCGAGCGGCTCCTCCACATCCACCGCGGCATCGAGCGGCTCTTGCGCCGGCTGCGCCCGCGGCAGGTCGTGATCGAGCGGCCATTCGTGGGGATCAACCGGAGGGACGCCCTGACGCTCAACGCGGCCCGCGCGGTCTGCATGCTGGCGGCGGCCGCGTCCCGCGCGCGGGTCTTCGAGTACGCGCCCGCCCAGGTGAAGAAGACCGTCACCGGGAATGGACAATCGTCGAAGGACTACGTCCAGCGGATGGTCCAGCTCATGCTCCGGCTCAAGGAGAGGCCCGAGCCCGACGTCGCGGACGCCATCGCCCTGGCCCTGTGTCACGTGAACCGGCTATGAACGAGACCCCCGGCACCCTGATCGGCCTGTCCAACGTGATGACGGGCGCCACCGCGCGGGTCGCCGCGGGGCCCGACCTCGACTCCACGCCCGGCGCGCGCGACCGTCTCCGCACGCACGCGATGAGGGCGCTGGAGGGCCGCGAGTCCTTCATCCATGACGCGATCATCCTGGGACACCGTGTGCGCCTGTTCTCCAATTCACACCACCTCGCGGACTTCTGGAAGGACAACTGGCTGGGGGAGAGCGACTGGAAGTCGGTCTCCGCCCAACCGCTCTCCCGCGAGGTCACCTTGACGGTCCACGCGATGATCGACGTGCCGGCGGAGGCAGGGGCGTCCTACGTCTCCGCGGCCCGCGGAGAGGTCTACCTCTTCAACACCTCCTACTACGGCAATCTCCGCGCCTGCACGATGGAGGCGCTGGAGCGCCTGATGCAGGCGGAGGGCCGCTTCATCCACGGCGGAGCGGTCGAGTGCGGCGGACGGATGATCCTCCTCCTCTATCCAAAGGAGCTCATCCATCCCACGCCCCCGTGGGGACTCCTCGAGGTTCCCGGCTCGCGCCTCCTGGGCGACGGGTGGCTCATTCGGGACTCCGCCGGCCGCCTGCACGCGATCGAGAAGAACCTCTACCTCCGCGCGTCGTTCGTGGAGAGCTACCCGGAGCACGCGGCGAAGCTGCTCCGGTCGAAATTCGAGAACGTCCCCGACGTCACGCCCGCGCAGGCCGACGCGAAGAGGCCGGCCCTGCAGGGTGTCCTCGACGCGGCGACGCGGAACGATCCGCGCCAGCTCCTGCGCGGCCTGCCGTCGGACCGTCAGAAGGACCTCCTCCTCCGCCTCATCGTCTCCCCCGACTCGCGGGTCCTGGTCGATCCGGCGGCCCTCGTGGGTAAATCGCGGCTCATCCGGGGCCCCGCGCTCCCCGCCGCCGTCTTCGACCTCAAGGCGAACCAGGGCGCCGAGGCGATACGACCGGCAAAGATCGAGGGATTCACGGGTCCGTGTTTTGAAGTCTTCGCCGGATCGGTCGGGGGCCATCCACGCGAGCTCGCGCGCCTGATCGCCGCCCGATAGACAGGCCCGCAAGGGCCGTGCTATAGTAGGCCCATCATTGGGAGGGTGGGGTGATGCTGATGACCGAGCCGGTTCTCGTCCAATCCGATCTCGCCGGGCTCACGCTTGTCTCCCGCGGCAAGGTCCGTGACATGTACGACCTGGGGGACGCGCTCCTCATCGTGACGACCGACCGCCTCAGCGCGTTCGACGTCATCATGGCGAACGGAATTCCGTTCAAAGGGAAGGTCCTCAACCGGCTCTCGGAATTCTGGTTCGGGTTTCTCGGCGTCCCGCACCACCTGATCACCTGCGATGTCGACAAGATGCCGGCCGAGGTTCGCCGGCACTCCGACGTGCTGCGCGACCGCGCGATGCTCGTGAAGAAAGCGCAGCCCTTCCCCGTCGAGTGCGTCGCCCGCGGCTATCTCATCGGCAGCGGATGGAAGGACTACCAGGCGAGCGGGGCCGTGTGCGGGATCCCGCTTCCCAAGGGACTCCCGCAGGCCGCGAAGCTCGAGACGTCCATCTTCACGCCCGCCACGAAGGCCGTGACAGGGCACGACGAGAACATCGGGTTTGACGTGGTGGCCAAGACGGTGGGCGAACCGACCGCGGCCAGGCTCCGCGACCTCACGCTCTCGATCTACAAGAAGGGCGCCGAGTACGCCGAGACCAAAGGACTCATCCTCGCCGACACCAAGTTCGAGTTCGGCCTCGTGAAAGGCGAGATCACCCTGATCGACGAGGTGCTCACGCCCGACTCGTCGCGATACTGGCCCCGCAGCGGCTATCGCGTCGGCATCTCCCCGCCCTCGTTCGACAAGCAGTTCGTGCGCGACTACCTGGAATCGGTCCAGTTCAACAAGAAGCCGCCCGGCCCCGCGCTTCCCGACGAGATCGTCCGCAAGACGAGCGAGAAGTATCTCGAGGCCTTCCGCGTCCTGACCGGACGGGAGCTGAAGACCTGACGGTGCCCTCCGAAGTCGCCCGCGTCCTCAAGGCCCTCGCGGGCCGGTATCCGCTCACGATGCTCGGCGGATGGCAGGCGCGCCGCGTCTCCCCCTATCGCACCCTGATCGGCACGATCCTCTCGGCCCGATCCCGCGACGAGATGACCGACGTCATCACCGCGGCGCTCTTCGCGCGCTATCCCACGCCCCGGGCCCTCGCCCGCGCCGATCGTCGTTCCGTCGAGCGGATCCTGAAGCCGATCGGCTTCTACCGGACCAAGGCGCGGTACATCACCGAGACGGCCCGCAGGGTCGAGGAGCAAGGCGTCCCTCGCACGATCGAGGGACTCATGGAATTCCCCGGCGTAGGGCGCAAGGTCGCCAACTGCGTCCTTGTCTACGCCTTCGGGCAGGACGCGATCCCCGTCGACACCCACGTCCACCGCGTCTCGAACCGGATGGGATGGGTCCGGTCGCGGAACCCGGAAGAGACGGAACGTCTCCTGGTGCGGATCGTCCCCCGCCGCTTCTGGCCCGTGGTCAACGAAGCCCTCGTCGCCCACGGCAAGAGCGTCTGCCGGCCCATCGGCCCGAAGTGTGACGAGTGCCCCGTCCGCCGTTGGTGCCGCAGGGTCGGCGTTAGAGGGAAGGCGCCGCGACCCCGCTAACCCTCAGCCGCTTGAGGGCGAGCCGCACGTGGTCCGGATCGATCTCGAAGCCGAGATAGCGGCGGCCCAGGCGCCGGGCGACCACGGCGGTCGTTCCAGACCCCAGGAAAGGGTCGAGGACGAGGTCGCCGGGCTTGCTCGACGCCCGGATCACTCGCTCGACCAGCTTCTCGGGCTTCTGGTACGGGTGGGGCGTGTTCTCCGACATCGACCAGAACGGCACGCAGAGGTCCACCCAGATGTTCGAGGGGTGCGTCATCCGGAAGCGCTCGCCGTTCTCCTCGATCCAGTCCTTCGGCTTTCCGTTCACGCGGTAAGGGGCGATGACCGGTTTCTTCCACTTGACCAGGTTGAAGGTGAAATCGTCGCCCTTCGTGGCGAACCAGATGTCCTCCATGTTCTGCTTCCAGTTCCTCTTCGCGCCACGGCCCTTCTCGCGACGCCAGGTGATCCGGTTCCGGATCGTGAAATGCCGCTGCAAGAGGGACTGCATCGTTCCGGACATCCTCCAGTCGCAGCAGACGTAGATCGATCCCCCGTCGCGGACGGCGTGCGAGGCCGCATCAATCCAGCGGGCATGCCATGCGGGCTCCCCGTCGTACGGGGGATCGGCGAAGAGGAGGTCGGCTGCCGGCGAGCGCCCCAGTCCCTGGATCGCGTCGCCGCAGTAGACCCGGTCGGCAGCCACCGTTCGCCCGAGAAGGGGAACCCTGCGTTTGCGGTCGGCGGCGGTGAGGAAGAGCGTCCGGTTCCGGGGCGCCGGCACTATAGGTTCTCCACGTTCAACGACCCCTGGCGGCGGCGTCGGACGTGGTTCCGGATCTGCTCCTTGACCTCGATGGGATTCTCGATGCCCACCATCTCGAGGCGGGGCTCCGTCTGGTCGTGGGGGGCAATGACCGTGATCGTCCCCACGTTGAAGATCCGCTGGATGATGTTCTGGTGGACCGAGACGTCGTCCACGCGCACGAGCTCGATCTCATTCATGTCGCGCGAGAGCACGCCGGTCTCCTTGAAGAGGCGGTGGGTCGTCAGCCGGTACCGCACCGACGCCTTGAGGGAAAGCGTGCTCGCGACGATCGCCACGAGCGGCAGGAGCGCCGCCGCCAGGAATCCGTACCGGAGCCACTTCGAATAGGCTCCCTCCGCGGGGGGATACTTCAGGAACGCGACAAGCAGCGCGCCGATCCAGAGCGCCCAGAGGATCCACCGGTGGGCGTGCGCCTTCCCCGAGAACCGGCCCTTCCACAACTCCTGCTCCGGCTCCTGCGAGGGGGGCACGGGAGCGGGGGAGACCGGGGCGGCCCCGCCGACGGCGGCGCCGCACTTGGCACAGAAGGCGCTTCCCTCCGGAAGCTCAGCGCTGCACTTAGGACAAGACATATTCCCGCCGCACACAGTACTGGGAAAGCCGCGACTCCACGACATTATAACCGATGCCGGGACCCTGCGGAACCCGGAGAGTTCCCTGGGGCGTCACGATGACGGGCGGGTCGATCACGTCCTCCTTGTAGTAGCGCTCGCTGGCCGAGATGTCCCCGGGGAGCGTGAAGCCCGGGAGCGTGGCCAGCGCGATGTTGTGCGCCCGCCCGATCCCCGTCTCGAGAAGGCCGCCGCACCAGACGGGCGCGCCGAGCGCGCGGGCGACGTTGTGGATCATCTTCGCGCTGTAGGGCCCGCCCACCCGCGCCTGCTTGATGTTGATGATCTGGCATGACTTGAGCTCGAAGGCCCGCCGGGCGTCGTCGTGGGAACGGATCGACTCGTCGAGGCAGACCGGAGTCCGGATCTGCGCCTGGAGCTTCGCGTGATCCACGTAGTCGTCGTAGCCCAACGGCTGCTCGATCATCATCAGGTTGAATTCGTCCAGCCGCTTGAGGTGCTCGATGTCCGACAGGGAGTATGCCGAGTTGGCGTCCGCCATGAGGGGCACCGCGGGAAAATGCCTGCGGACCTCCGCGACCACGTCCACGTCCCAGCGCGGCTTGATCTTGAGCTTGATCCGCCGGTATCCCTTCGAGACCCCCTCTTCGACCCTCTTGAGAAGATCCGCCACCGTGTCCTCGATGCCAAGGCTGACGCCGGTCGGGATCTCCTGCTGCGTCCCGCCCAGGATCTGGTGGATGGGCTTTCCCTGCTCCTTGCCGAAGAGGTCGAGGACCGCCATCTCGATCCCCGCCTTGGCCATGTTGTGGCCCCGTACGAACGCGAAGAGGTCGGAGACCGGGCCCGGGCCGGCAAATTCCTGTCCCTTGAGCTTCTGGGCCAGAAAATCCCTGATGATGTGCCACGCGGTGTGGACCGTCTCGTAGCTGTACCGCGGAGCGGCGGAGGCGGGGACCTCGCCGTACCCGACGAGCCCGCCCGACTCGGCCCGGACGATGAGCACCTCGTGGTCGTAGACCCGCCCGAAACTCGTCTCGAAGAAGTGGACGAGCGGGAGGCGGAGATGCAGGAGCTCGAGGCGGTCGATCTTCATCGAACCCGGAATCCCTTCTCCAGGAGATAAAAGCTCCGACGCTGGCCGAGTTCCGACTTCGAGGCGAACCCCATGACGACGTACCCGCGCTTGAGATAGGACTGGAAGGCCTCCCGCGAACGGAACCGCCAGAGTTGCGCCAGCTGGAGGTCCTTCTTCTTGAGGGCGTCGATGTCCTCGGGGATCTCGATCCCGACGCGCTTCTCCCTCAGCTTCGTCCGCACCGCGACCGGCTCCCGCCAGCCCCCTTCGTTGACCTTCGTCTCCACGGCGGTCGCGTACCGCTCCAGGTCGTGTTTCGACCGCTTCCCCGCGAGCCTGTCCTTCACCCGGCGCGAGGCGATCCACCACTCGGGGGTGAACCGGTCCGACTCGAGGCCCTTGTTGAACTTGCTTCCCGACTCCGGGTAGAGGTTCTCCGAGTACTCGCGGATGACGCACCCCAGCTTCTCGATGTTCAGGTAGGCGTTCCGGCTCTGCAGCGGATCGAACGTCCAGACGACCAGGTCGAGCCCCTGCTTGAGCACGTACTCCCGCTGCTTGAGCTTCATCGTGTACCCGATGCCGGAGTCCTGGTTCCCCGGCATGACCCCGAGCATCCGCGAGTAGTGGTAGACCTTCCCGTCCTTGTAGCCGGGGCACCCGAAGCAGAAGGCGATCATCGTGTCGCCCTCGAACGCGGAGAAGACGTGCCCGCCATGCTTCTGGAGGACGACCAGCTCGTTGAGCGGCACGATCTCACGGTCGGGAAAATGCCAGACGTTCCGCTGGACCCGCTCCGCTTCGAGATACTCCTCGGGCGTCGACAGCTTGCGAATCTGCATGGCGGACCGATTATAGGGGCGTCTTTCCGGGGCTGGCAAGGGATTGGGCCGGGTCATGCCGGTGACAAAGCACGTGGAAATCGAACGTGGCTTGCCGGTCCCGGGGAAGGGGCATAGAATCAAACCCCGTGCGCGACCGCATCAAGATCATCGCCAACCCATTTAGCGGCGGGGGAAGGGCCCGGAAGGTCGCACAGGCTGTCATCGATCGGCTTCGCGGGCTCGGCTGCCACGTCGAACTTGCCGAGACGCAGAAGGCCGGGGACGCGCAGGACCGGGCGGCGGAGGTCGCCGGATTCTCCGCCGTCGGCTGCGTGGGGGGGGACGGCACGGTGAACGAAGTGATCAACGGACTTCCCGAGACTGGATCCCCTCCCGTCGCCATGATCCCCTGCGGGACCGCCAACGTCCTGGCGAAGGAGCTGGGGCTTCCCCGCGGCGTCGAGGGGTTGGCGCGCGTGATCACGGACGGCCGCGAGATCCCCTGGGACCTCGGCGTCGACCGCGTGAGCGGGCGGCGCTTCCTCCTCTTCGCGAGCGCGGGGTACGACGCCCACGTGGTCCACCTGTTCCACGCCGCGCGGCGCAAGCCGGCCCGCGTCTGGTCCTACGCCCTCTACAACATGTGGCTCTACATCGCGTGGGGCATGAAGAGCATCGTGGAATACACGGTCCCGCGGATCGAGGTGCAACTGGACGGGAGGATGCTCGCGACCGACGCGACCTGGGTGCAGGTCTCCAACATCGCCAGCTACGGCGGACCCCTTGTCTTCACGCCCCACGCGAAGCCGGACGACGGCGCTTTCGAGGTGATGGTCCAGCGGGCGCCCAGGAAGAGGGATGTCTTCCGGATGTTCTGGGCGGCGATCCTGAATTTTCTCCTCGGCGTGAACTACCGGATGCCCGACGTGACGTTCCACACGGCGCGGCGGGTGCGGCTCGTGTCCGCGAACGGGCAGGCCGTGCCCCTCCAGTTCGACGGCGACCCGGGAGGGCACACCCCCGCCGAGCTCGAGGTGATGCCCGGAGGCGTCCGCATCCTGGCTCCGTGAGGAGAGGGCACGGATCTCCTCACAACCCGTAGTGCTCGATCTTTTTCCGTAGCGTCATCCGGTTGATGCCGAGGAGTTCCGCCGTCTTGACCTGGTTCCCGCCGTTCATCTCCAGGGCCCGGCGGAGGAGCGCTTTCTCCCAGCGCGCCTCGACGCTGCGAAAGAGCCCGCCCGGCGGCCCCTGCGCCACGAGCTTGTCCACGAGGGAGCGGATCTGGGCCTCGACGTCGGTCTCCCCCAGGGGCCGCGGCGAGAGGATCCCCTCGGGAAGGTGCTCGGGACGGATGGGACCTCCCCGCGCCAGGACCACGCCCCGCTCGATGGCGTTCCGGAGCTCCCGCACGTTCCCCGGCCACGCGTGGTTCCTGAGGACGTCCATCGCCTCCGGCGTGATCCCCGCGCCCCGGGCCAGGTCCAGGAAATACGCCACGAGGAGCGGGATGTCCTCGCGCCGGTCGCGCAGCGGCGGAATCTCGATCTTGACGACGTTCAGGCGGAAGTAGAGGTCCTCGCGAAACCGGCCCTCCCGGACCCGCTCCTCCAGGTTCTGGTTCGTGGCCGCGACGATCCGGACGTCGACGGCGACGGCCTCGGTCCCGCCCACCCGTTCGAACGTCCGCTCCTCCAGGAACCGCAGGAGCTTCACCTGCGCGAGGAGTGCGACCTCCCCGATCTCGTCCAGGAACACGGTCCCGCCACTCGCGACCTCGAACTTCCCGGGCTTCTGGCGGACGGCGCCGGTGAAAGCCCCGCGCTCGTGGCCGAAGAGCTCGCTCTCGAGCAACGTCTCCGGGATCGACGCGCAGTTGATGGCCTCGAAGGGGCCGTTCACCCGTGCGCCGTTGTAATGGACCGCGCGCGCCAGGAGTTCCTTGCCCGTCCCGCTCTCGCCGACCAGGAGCACGTTCACGTCGCTCCCGGCCACCGCGGCCACCTTCTTGAACACCTCCTGCATGACGGGGCTCTTCGCGATGATGCCGCTCATGGCCGCGGGCCCGCCCCGGAGCTTCTCCACCTCGCGGCTGACGGCGACCCCCTTGAGGGCCTGCTCGATCAGCGACCGCGCCCGGTCGAGGTCGACCGGCTTGGAGAGGTACTCGACCGCGCCGAGCTTCAACGCGCGGACCGCCGTGTCGAGCGAGCCGTGCGCGGTCATCACCACGTATTTCGCGCGGGCGCAGAGGCGCCGGACCTCTTCCAGCGCGGTGAGCCCGTCCATGCCGGGGAGCTTCACGTCCATGAAGACCATTTCGGGCTGCTCCGCGCGGGCGATCTCGAGCGCCTTCTCGGCGGTCGCCGACGAGAGGAACGCGTGGCCCATCCCCTCGACGAGCCGGCGGAAGATCCAGATGATGGACTCTTCGTCGTCGACGACGAGGACCTTAGCCATGGGGCAGCTCGATCCAGAAGGTGGTCCCGCGTTCCGCGGGGTCGAAGCCGATCGCGCCCCCGTGGTCCTCGACGATGCGCCGGGTCAGGGAGAGGCCGAGCCCGACGCCGTCCTGCTTGGTCGTGACGAAGGGTTCGAAGACGCGGTCCCGCACGTCGGCGGGCACGCCCGGGCCCTCGTCCGAGACCTCCAGGAGGACGCGGCCGTTTCGCTCCGACACGCCCACGCGGAGCGGCCCCCCCGAAGGCATCGCCTGCGCGCCGTTGAGGACCAGGTTCATCACGCACCGCTTGAATCGGGCCACGTCCACGTCCACGGCGGGCACCGGCGCGAACCGCTTCTCCACGCGGATGGAAAGGTGTTCCAGCTGGCGACGCATGAGTTCTAGCACCTCGTCGACGACCTTGTCCAGCCCCACCCGTTCCTTGCGAAGCGGCTGCGAGACGCCCACGAGCTCGGCGGCGGTCAGTTCCAGGCGTTCGATCTCGCGCAGGATCATGTTGTAGGGCTCCGCGTCCTGGGCCGTCTCGCGGAGCATCTGCACGGTCATCTTCATCGACGAGAGGGGATTCCGGATCTCGTGGGCGACGCCCGCGGCCATCCGACCCATGACGGCCAGCCGCTCCGCGCGGCGGACCTCGGCCAGCATCCGGTTCATCGCGTCGACCAGATGGTCGAGCTCCGCCCCTCCGCCGACCCGCTTCACGTCCGTCGCCGGCATGGCCTTGGCTTGCTCCGCAAGCCGCTCCAGCGGACGCGCGATGGTCTGCGCGGTGAGGTATCCCAGCACGACCACGAGGGCGAGCCCGGCCACCGCCATGATCACGAAGGGCCGCATGGCATCCGCCTTCTCCCGGGAGATCACCCCGGGGCTGTACGCCATGACCAGCTCGAGGTCGGCGCTCACGGGGGCGCGGAAGACCCCGGGCCCGGCCGGAACCTTTCCGAGGGGCTCCACCGAGGCCGACTCCGCCCCCGCCGCGCGGCGCGCGCGGTCGAGGAAGAGCTCGTTGATCATCCCGGGGTATCCCCTGAAAAGTCCCGCGAAATTCCGGGTCTGCTCCGCGAGACGATGCTCGACCGCTCGAGCGATAAGGAAGATGGATGAGCTGACGGTGGCAACGATGGTGGCCACGAAGAGGATGAGGAAGGAGAAGAGGAGCCGACGGCGGATGCCCATCCGGGTCCAGTGTACGGGATCGGACCCGGACCCTCAACCCCGAAGGCGGCCCGCTACTTGTAGTGAGCGAACATCCCCAGGGGCGAGTCGAACTACTCGGGGTCCTTGAACGACCCCTTGTTCTTCCGCCACCACTCGTCCGCCTCTTTGACGGTGATGAACTTCTGCCCGGAGATCTGCTCGAGGGCCGTGATCGCCGCGGGGAGCAGGCTCTTCTTCCGCACCGTGTTGTCGTTGTTCACGCCCCCCGTGATGCCGCCGCCCAAGCCGCCTCCCAGGCCCCCGCCCAGGCCGCCGCTGGCCTTCTCGTCCTTGATCGATTCCAGCTCGCGCCCCATGGAGATCAGCGGGTCGATGGCGTCCTTGCTCCTGAGCTTGGCGCACGAATCGACCGCCTCCTTGGCCACATCGACCTCCTTGTTGCGGAAGTAGCCGATGAGTTTGGAGGTCGTCGGTTTGTATCCCACGTCGCCCGCGTAGCGGAGGAACTTGACGATCGCGTCCTTCTCCTTGCGCGCGCCGGCGGCCCCGGTCAGCGCCTCGGCGGCCTCCTTGTCATTCTTGTACTTCCCCAGCTGCTCGGCCGCCGCGATCGCGATCTCGGCGCTCCCCTTCCCGAGCCAGCTCTTGAGCTCCGCGAAAATCTTCGGGTGCTGGAGGTCGCCCAGGCGCTCCAGCGCGCGCCCGAAATCGTCGTCCTTCTTGCAGGTCTTCAGCTCCTTCTTGAAGTCGGCGAGCTTGGCCTTCGCCTCCTCCTCCTTCTTCTTCTCCTCCTCGGGATTCTTCGGGTCCTGCTTGCCCTCCTGGGCGAACGCACCGAGGACCAGGGCCAGGGAGATCATCGCGGTCTTGATCAGCATCGCTCGTCTCCTCCTCAGGGCTTGGCCGGCGCCGGCCTTGGAGCCGGGGCCGGGCATGCCGCCGGGCCC
>JBGPCZ010000082.1:0-26446 GCA_041482015.1 Planctomycetota bacterium
CCACCTCGCGCAGCGTGGTCCCGACCGCCTGCACCTGCGGGTGGGCCCTGACGACCTGTTCGACCATCTTCTTGTAGCTGTCGACCTCGAGCCCCTTGAAGTCCTCCTTCACGCCCTCGATCTTCATGCCGAGGACCTTGATGAAGTCCTCCTCGTTCCCGATCAGGACCTTCACATAAGGGAGGAGCTTGAGCGTCGCCGCGTTCGCCTCCTTGGCGCTCCAGAGCTTCGACCGGAAGTTCAGGTCGTAGCTCGTCACAACCCCCGCCTCGTGCGCCACCTTGAGCGCCTCGAGCGTCGTCTCGGCCGTCGAGGGCGAGAGCGCCGTGAAGATGCCGCCCGTGTGGAACCAGCGGACGCCTTTCGCGAACACGCTCTTCCAGTTCACGTCGCCGGGCTTCATATGGGAGGCCGCCGAGTGGCCGCGGTCGTACATCGTGACCGACCCGCGCACGCCCGTCCCGACCTCCGTCCAGTTGAGCCCGACGCGGTCCGCGCGGCCCACGCCGTCATAAGGGATCCAGACGACGTCGTCGATGTTGAGCCCGCCGCCCCGCGCATGATTCTTAATGATCGAGGCGACGTAATTGTCGGGGAGGCGCGAGGTCCAGCCCGCGCGGAGGCCCATGCGGGCGACCGCGTAGGCGACGTTGTACTCGCCGCCGCCCACCCACGCCTCGAAGAGCGGAGCGAACTCGATCCGCTGGCGCCCCTCGGGGGAGAGCCGGATCATGCACTCGCCGAGCGAGAGGAGATCCAGCGTCGCGTCATTCGCATCCGTGATCTTCATCAGAACTCCATGCAGGAGAAGCCGCCGTCGACGGTGAGGTGACAGCCCGTGACGAAGCTGCCCGCCTTCCGCGCGCAGAGGAAGACGACCGGCCCCATGAGCTCGCCCGCCTCGCCGAACCGGTTCATCGGCGTGTGGGCCATGATCTTTGCGACCCGCTCGGGCTGCAGGATCTTCTTGTTCTGTTCGGCGGGGAAGAAGCCCGGCGAGAGCGCGTTCACTCGGAGCCCCTGGGGCGCCCACTCGCGCGCGAGGTTCATCGTGAGGTTCAGGACCGCGGCCTTCGTCGCGCTGTAGGTAAAGACGCGCGAGAGCGGTCGGATCGCCGACATCGACGTGATGTTGATGATCGTGCCGCCCAGCTTCTGGTCGATCATCTGCTTCCCGAAGACCTGGCAGCCGAAGACGACCGACTTGTAGTTGGTCTCGAGGATCCGCTGCATCTCCTCGTCGGAGATGTCAAGGAAGGGCGTGGGCGAGTTCGTCCCGGCGCCGTTGATCGCGATCGTGACCTTTCCGAACTTCTTCGCGGCCTCGGCGCAGACCTTCCCGGTCTCCGCTTTCTTCGTCACGTCGGCGGAGAAGAACACCGCCTCGCCGCCCGCCTTCCTGATCGCGTCGAGCCGCCTCTCGGCCTTGGCCGCGTCGCGCCCGACGATCGCGACCTTCGCGCCCGCCTGGGCGAGCGCCTGGGCCATCGCGCTGCAGAGCTCGCCGGTGCCGCCCGTGACGACGGCCACCTCGCCCGCGAGCGAGAATTGCTCTTCCAGGAAAGGGGTCATAGGGCGCCCATTCTAAGAATTCGCGGGCGCCTTTTGGAAGTGATAAGCGGAGTGCGGCGCACCCGGCTTATCAGCGTTTGGGTAGCCGTCCAGGCGTCGAGTCCAAGGATTGCGGTCCAAACGGCTGCCGGGACTGGTTATACGGGTGTGATCAGCGGAGTGCGCCGCAGCCGGCTTATCAGTCCAGGTCCCGGACGTGCTGGTCGAGGAGCATGACCTCGGCGATGCGGGTGCGCTCGTCCTCGAGCGGGACGCCGCGGTCGATGACGCTTCGGCCGAGCCTCTGGAGCGAGCGTTCGAGGCGGAGCTCCGCGTTCTTGAGCTCGTGGCGGACGAGGATCGAGTCCTTGGGAAGCGCGTCCTCCTTCAGGCCCTCCACGCGCTTGAGCGACTCGCCCACTTCGCGCTCCGCGCGGACGACCGAGTCGGTCTCGGCGCACGCGATGTTCGCCTGCCGCGCGGCCTCGCCAACCCGCTTGAGGAGGTCGTCCCGCCTCCGGAACGTGACCGCCTTCTCGTGGGCCTTCTTGCCGCCCAGGCCCTTGAAGATCCGCACCGTCGTCCCGCCCGCGAGGGCCGCCGCGCCCTTGACCGTGCCCCAGAGGGCTTTCGGATCCGGAAGGGGCGTGGACTCGCGCGAATCGCGACGGAGCCAGATGGAGAGCGCGATCGCGGTCCCGCCGAGCGCGGCGAGGTAGAGACCGATCCCGCCGCTCGAGGCGGGAGTGCGCGCGAGCACGACCAGGCGGAGGATGCCGACGAGCGCCGCGACGCCCGCGGCGGCCAGCACGCCCGTCAGGAACCTCGCCGCGAGCACGCGCGAGCGGTCGCCCAGGAGCGCGAGGACCAAGGACGCGACGAAGAGCGGCAGCACCACGAGGCCGAGGCCCGACACGCCGAGCGAGGTCGACCCGTCGGCGCGGTGGGTCCACGGCAGGAACGTCGAGAGCATGCCGACCCAGGCCGCGACGATGAAGAACTGGCGCTGCGGGTGGATGCCGGGCGTGACCTTCGCGGCCGCCCGGCGGATCGCCGCCCACGCGGCCTTCATCCGCGGCGGAGGAGGTGGCGGGGGCGGGGCAACGGGAACCGCCGGTGTCGCCCCGAGGGAGATCCCCGGGCCGATCGCGTAGCGGAAGATCGCGTCGCCGATCTGGATGAGGTCGCCGGGCTTCAGCGGCCGCGGCTGCGTGATCCGCTCGCCGTTCACGAAGGTTCCGTTCCGGCTGTCGAGGTCCGCGAGGACGTGCCGCCGGGTCTCGACCGAAAACTCGAGCCGGGCGTGGCGGCGCGACGAGCCCATGTCGGGCACGGGGATCTCGTGGGTCGGCAGCCGCCCCAGGGTGGCCCCGCGGCCGACGGGGAACGACTCGGGGCGGCCCTCGGCCGTCTCGTGGATCAGCCACGCGCGCGGCTCCCCGGCGACGGCGCCCGGCGGGGCGGCGACCGCGGGGACCTCCCGGGTTTCGGAATCGAGCTCGTCGGCCGGGGGCTCGGCGCCGCGGAGGCGGCTCTGGGCCGCGAGGAGCGCCTTCAGCGCCTGCGACGTGATCGTGCCCTGCTCGAGGAGGATCTCCCCGAGCCGCCGCGCGGCGGCCTTTTGCACATCGAGCGCGGTGCCCAGGTCCTGCTCGCCCACGAATCCGTTCTTGACGGCGAGGATGCCCAGGCGCGTCTCCGCCTCGGCGAGCGCGCCGTCGTGCTGGACCTCGAGGATCCGGCGGACCTGGTTGGTGCTGAGGAGCCCGCGGCGGCGACAGATTTCGCCGAGCGGCGCGGGGGCCTTCTCCTGCTCCTCGAGGACGGAGTCGAGGCCTTCCTTCGTCAGTCGACCCGACTGGAGCGCGATCATGCCGAAAAGCAGGGCGGGATTGGTGGACACGGTGTGCGCTTCTCCCTTCCTCTCCCAGTACCGACAGGGCTCGCCCCGGAGTCACTCTAATTATAATTCAAAGCCGCCGGAGGGCAAGGAGGAGAGCGTCGGAAATATCAGACCCGCCGGGTCTGGACGATCTTCTGGCGGGCGGCCACGATCTCCTCCGCCAGGGCGAACGGGACCGGCTCGTAGTGGTCGAACGTCATCGTGAACGTCGCCTTGCCGCTCGAGAGCGTCCGGATCTGCGTCGAGTATCCGAACATCGAGCCCAGGGGCACGGAGGCGCGGATCTCGTGGTTGACTCCCTTCTGCTCCATGGCCTCGATCCGTCCGCGCCGGGCGGCCAGGTCGCCGTTCACGGAGCCCAGGTATTCGGCGGGCGTGATGACGTTGACCGACATCACCGGCTCCAGGAGCGCGGGGCTGGCCTTGCGGAAGAGCTCCTTGAACGCCATCGACGAGGCCGTGAAGAACGCGCGCTCGCTGGAGTCCACCTCGTGGTAGTCGCCGTCGACGAGCGTGACGCGGAGGTCGACGACGGGGAACGCGGCGTAGGGGCCCTTTCGCATCGCGTCGATGATGCCCTTCTCGACGGCGGGGATGAACTCCCTGGGGACGTTACCGCCCTTGACGTCGTTGACGAACTCGAAGCCGGAGCCCGCCACCAGCGGCTCGCAGGAGAGGCAGACGCGGGCGAAGTCGCCCTTGCCGCCGGTCTGCTTCTGGAGCTTGTGGTCGACCTCGGACGCCGCGGTCGCGGTCTCGCGGTAGGCGACCTGGGGACGGCCGACTTTCGCGGCGATGTTGTGCTCGCGCCGGAGGCGGTCGACGAGGATCTCGAGGTGGAGCTCGCCCATGCCCGACATGATCGTCTCCTCCGTCTCCGGATCGAAGGTGATGATGAAGGTCGGGTCCTCGTCGGCGAGCTTGGCGAGGGCATAGGAAAGCTTGTCGCGGTCCTGGCGCGACTCGGGCTGGATCGAGACGGAGATGACGGGCGCGGGGAACTCGATCGCCTCGAGCGTGACGGGGAAGTCGGGGTCGCAGATCGTGTCTCCGGTGAGGCTCTTGTCGAACCCGATGACGGCGCCGATCTCGCCGGCGTTGAGGTACTCGCGTGCGATGGGCTTGTTCGCGTGCATCTCGACCAGGCGGCCGACCCGCTCGCGGACGTTCCTCGTGGAGTTGAGCACGTACGAGCCCGAGTGGAGCGTGCCCTTGTAAACGCGGACGTAGGTCAGCTTGTTGTGGCGGTCGCTGAAGATCTTGAAGGCGAGCGCGGCCAGGGGGCCCTCCTCGACCTTCGGCGCGGGGAGGTAGTCGATGACGGCGTCAAGCAGCCTCTGGATGCCGATGTTCCGGGCGGCCGAGCCGCAGAGGACGGGGTGGAGGCCGCGCGTCAGCGTGGCCTTGCGGAGCGCGGCGCGGATCTCCGCCTCGCTGGGCTCGTGGCCGGCGATGAACTTTTCGAGGAGGCTGTCGTCCTGCTCGGAGACCTTCTCGATCAGGTTCTTCCGCCACTTGTGGGCCTCGTCCTTGCAGGCCTCGGGGATGGGCCGCTCCTCGACGTGCAACTGGCCCTTGGTCTCGTGGAAGAGGACCTCGCAGTTCCGGACGAGGTCGATGATGCCGGTGAAATCCTCGTTCTTTCCGACGGGGAGGACGATGGGGACGGCGTTGCCGCCGAGCTCCTCCTGGATCTTGCGGACGACGTCGAAGAAGTCGGCGCCGGTGCGGTCCATCTTGTTCACGAAGCAGATGGAGGGGACCTGGTATTTCTCGGCCTGGCGCCAGACGGTGAGGGATTGCGGCTCGACGCCGCCCACGCCGCAGAAGAGGGCGACGGCGCCGTCCAGGACGCGGAGCGAGCGCTCGACCTCGACGGTGAAGTCGACGTGGCCCGGCGTGTCGATCAGGTTGATGCGGTGGCCGCGCCACTCGACGGCGGTGGCGGCGGCGGTGATGGTGATCCCGCGCTCGCGCTCCTGGTCCATCCAGTCGAGCGCGGTGTTTCCGTCGTCCACCTCGCCCATCTTGTGGGTGCGGCCGGTGAAGAAGAGGATGCGCTCGCTCGTGGTGGTCTTCCCCGAGTCGATGTGGGCGATGATGCCGATGTTGCGGATCTTGGCGCTGTCGATCATGGCTCCCCGTGCGTACGTAAAGGCGGGGCATATTAGCGGGAAGGGGGACGGATTGCAACGGCCAATGCCGGTTTGGGCGGTTCAGCGCGGCGCGCAGGCCTGGAGCGTGAGCGCGTTGACCGCGGTGGCGTAGACCCGGCCGCCGTACATGGACCAGCGGTCCACGGGGTCCCAGGAACCCCGGCTGCAGCCTTCGAACTTGCCCTTTTGAATTCCAAGAATCGCCGGACGTACGGCCGCCTCCCAGGTCCTCCACTTGGGACCTCCGGGTCCGTCGTGTTCCCGGAGGGCGAGCGTCCCGGCCAGCCAGAAGTAGGAATCGAGCGAGAAACCCTTCGTGGAGGGCAGATCTCGAATGAGGATTTCCATGGGAAGCGTCACCGTGGGATCCCGCCGGGGAGTTCCCAGGAGCATTCTCACCAGGTGACCCTGGGCGGTGGTCGTGGGATGGTGGTCGAAGTACTCGTTGGGTCCCGGGCACGAGATCTTCCCCGTGTCCCGGTGCGTGTAGCCCACGCGGCCGTAGCCGTGGGTCTCGGTGACTTCATCCAGCCAGTGGAGCACGCCGCGAAAGGCGGATTCGGGAACGTCGAAGCCCGCGCGCTTCGCGGACAGGAGCGCGAGCACGCACCAGAAGGTCACTGACGTGTCGTTGTCGCCGCCCCGCGGAAGGTACCTCCATCCCTTCCCGGGATTCTGCGCGGTGATGAGATAGTCCGCCGCCTTTCGCAAAACCGGCTTGATCTCCGGCGAGGGCGACGCTTCGAAAAGTTCCGCCAAGGCGAGTGTGCAGATCGCGTGACCATAAAGAGGCTTCGCCGCGGTCTCCGGCCCGATCCGTCCGTCGATCCCCTGGTGCTCCGCGATCCATGCGACGGCCCGGCGGATGACCCCGGGCGAGGAGGCCACGCTCCCGCCGCGGACGAAGGCGAGGAGCGAGAGCCCCGTGAGACCGGCCGCGAAGTCCTCGTCGGACGCGAATTCAAAGGGAGGCGGCGGCGCGCACCCGCAGGCCGGGGTCTTCGACGTCCAGGAACCGTCGGCCGACTGGTGGCGGCCGAGCCAGCCGAGCGCCTCGGCGGCCCCCTGGCGCGACTGGCGCCACGGCTGGATCCGATGGAGGAGGTCCAGGGCCCGGACGCGCACCTCGACGTCCGGGTCCGCGGCGGCCGCTTCGAGCGCCGGGAGGGCCGCGGTCCCGATCCTCCGGAGTTCCGCCGACGCCGCCTCGCGAACGGCGGGATTGTCGTCACCGAGATTCGAGACCAGGCCCCGGATCGGATCGTCGTGCCGCGGTGACAGGAAGAGCGCGAGGAGCAGGAATCTCATGGCGGACCCCAAGCGATGGCCCAATGAACGGAAGGCGCCCGCGAAAGGTTCGGTGGAATCGACGACGCGGTGTCGGTTGCCCGGGAGAGGCCGGGATGTTACAACGCTCTGTGGGAGGACGGCATGAAGGTCGGCGTGATCGGGGTCGGGCTCATGGGGCGCGGGATGGCGCGCAGCCTCCTGCGGCACGGGCATCCGGTGCGCGTCTACAACCGGACCCGCGCGAAGGCGGAGGAGATCGCCCGCGAGGGCGCCACGCTCGCGGAGAGCCCCGCCGACGCCGCGCGCGACGCCGACTTCGTCGTCACGATGCTCTCCGATCCCGCCGCGCTGCTCGAGGTCGTCGAAAGTCCGAACGGCGTGCTCTCGACCATCAAGAAGGATGCGATCCTCATCGACTCCTCGACCGTCTCGCCCCAGGCCACGCTCCGTGTCGCCCGACTGCTCCGCGAGAAGGGCGCCCACCTGCTCGACGCGCCGGTCTTTGGATCGAAGCACGAGGCGGAGAAGGGCGAGCTCGGGTTCATGGTGGGCGGCGACCCGGCGGTCTTCGAGCGCTGCAAGCCGCTCCTCGTCGGGTGCATGGGGAAGAGCGCACGCCTCATGGGGCCCAACGGGATGGGCACGACCGCCAAGCTCGTCTGGAACCTCGTCGTCGCCGTCTCGCTCGAGGCCTGGAACGAGGGGATCGCCCTCGCTGCGAAGGCCGGCATCGACCCGGCCCTCATGTTCGACACCTTCCTCGGCGGCCGCGCCAAGTCGGGCATCATGGAGATGAAGGCTCCGCAGGTCCTCAAGCGGGACTTCAGCCCCTTCTTCCACCTCAAGCTCATGGAGAAGGACCTCGACCTCGCGCTCGACGCGGCCCACGCGCTCAAGGTCCCGATGCCCGCGCTCGCCGCGACCAAGCAGGTCTTCACCGCCTGCATGGGCTACGGCCTCGGCGACGAGGACTTCGCGACGACCATCAAGTTTTTCGAGCGGGCCACCGGCGTGGAGATCAAACCCGCCTCCGCCAAGGCTTCGGCGGGCGAGCCGAAAGTCCTATGAAGATCATCCCCGAGGACGCGGCCCTGCCGGCATCGGCCAAGCGATTTCCCGACGGCGCCCAGTACCGCTTTGAAATCCCGAGCATCGAGACGCCCGAGTCGCTCTCCGCCGCCCTGGAGGAGGCCGACAAGCACAAGGTCCTCATCCACCGCGTGAGCCAGGGCTCGGGCATCATGCTCCTGGCCGACGCCGAGATCACCCAGATGTGCCGGATCGCCCGCGACGCGAAGATAGAGCTTTCGCTCTTCGTCGGCCCGCGCGCGGCCTACGACACGACGCCGCAGCCCCACGTGCCCGCGGGGAAGATCATCGGCGGCAACCTTCGGGGCTCCTCGCAGCTCCTCTACGCGGTCGAGGACGTGAAACGCGGGTGCGCCCTGGGTCTCCGGAGCGTCCTCGTCGCCGACCTCGGGCTTCTCCACGTCCTCGACGGGATGAAGAAGGCGGGCGAGCTGCCCGCGAACCTAGTCCTCAAGATCTCCATCCTCTTCAGCGTCACCAATCCCGCGACCGCGCTTGTCCTCGAGATGCACGGCGCCGGGACGATCAACGTCTCGCCCGACCTGTCGCTCGCGCACCTCTCGGGGATCCGCGGGGCGGTCGACGTTCCGCTGGACATCTATGTCGAAGTGCCCGACGGCTTCGGCGGGTACCTCCGCACGTATGAAGTGCCCGAGATGATCCGCGTCGCCTCGCCGGTCTACGTCAAGATGGGCCTGCGCAACGCGCCCGACATCTACCCTTATGGAGAGCAGCTGAGGAACGTCGCGCTCGCCATGAGCCGCGAGCGGCTCCACCGCGCTCGGATCGTGATGGATATGATCCAGCGGAAGGCGCCGGACGCCGTAATGTCAAAGAAGGGCGCGAAAGGCTTGGGGATCCCCGAATGCTAAAGATGATGCGGGTCCGGCAGGAGTTTCCGAAGTCGCCTCCGCTCGACATCCTGGCGACGCTCCGTCGGGAGTTCAAGCCGGACGTCAAGCGCGGCGCGTCGATCGCCGTCGCGGCCGGCAGCCGCGGGATCTCGAATTACGGGGCCATCGTCGGCGCGGTGGTCACGCTCCTGAAGGAGGCGGGCGCGAAGCCCTTCATCGTCCCCGCGATGGGCAGCCACGGCGGCGCGACGCCCGAGGGTCAGCGCTCGCTCCTCGCCGAGTACGGGATCACCGAAGAGAAGATGGGCGTTCCGATCCGCGATTCGATGGCGACGGAGCGGCTGGGCACGACGGCGGAGGGCATCCCCGTCAACTTCAGCGCCGAGGCGCTCCGCGCCGACGGCGTCGTGGTCGTGAACCGCGTGAAGCCCCACACCGACTTCATCGGGAAGGTCGGGAGCGGCCTTCTGAAGATGATCGCGATCGGCCTCGGGAAACAGGCGGGCGCCGCGGCGTGCCACGCGGCGGGCCAGAAGTTCGGCCTCGAGCGCGTGATCAAGAACGTCGCCGGCCTCTCGCTCAAGGAGGCGCCGATCCTCGGCGGCGTGGCGATCCTGGAAGACCCGTACCACGAGACGGCCAGGCTGGCCTTCGTGCCCCGCCTCGAGATCGAGGTGCGCGAGGTGGAGCTCCAGGTCGAGGCGCGGAAGCTCATGCCGCGGCTCCCTTTTGACGAGATGGACCTCCTCATCATCGACCGGATCGGGAAGAACATCAGCGGCCCGGGGATGGACCCGAACGTGGTCGGCCGTCCCGTGCAGGGTTACTCGGCCACGCTCTCGGACCGCTCGTGGAACCCGGTGGTCCGCCGGATCCTCGTGACCGACCTCACGGCCGAGTCCCACGGGAACGCGATCGGGGTCGGGATGGCCGACTTCACGACCGCAAAGCTCGTCGGAAAGATCGACAAGAAGGCGATGTACATGAACGCGCTCACCTCGCTCAGCGTCGCGACGGTGAAGATCCCGATCACGTTCGACACCGACCGCGACGCGGTCGAGGGGGCGCTCGGGACGCTCGCCTTGGACGATCCGTCGAAGGCGAGGGTGATCCGGATCCAGGATACGCTCTCGCTCGGGACGGTCCAGGTCTCCGAGGCGTTCGCGGAGGCGGTGAAGGGAAGGAAGGAACTCACCGTCCTGGGCGCGCCCGCGGAGATCGCCTTCGACGCTGCCGGGAACCTGCTCCCCCTCTGATCTCGAAAGTCGAGACGGTCGCGCCCCCGGTTGGTAAGCTTTTGGTCCTATGCCGATTCACGGAAAGAACATCATCGCCGGCGAGCTCTGCGCCTCGGGATCGAAGACGTTCCGCGTCTACGCCCCCGGGTCGGGCGGGCCGGTCCCTCCCGAGTTCCACGAGGCAACGATCGAGGAGGCGGACCGCGCGATGGAGGCGGCGGCCCGCGCGTTTCCCGCGTACCGCAAGCTCAAGCCCGACGCGATCGCCTCGTTCCTCGAGCGGGTCGCGCAGGAGATCGAGGCGGCCGGGCAGGAGTTGATCGACCGGGCCGTCCTGGAGAGCGGCCTGGGTCCGGACCGGCTGACCGGCGAACGCGCCCGCACGATGGGCCAGCTCAGGATGTTCGCGGGGCTGGTGCGCGAGGGCTCGTGGCTCGATGCGCGGATCGACCGCGCGATCCCCGATCGCAAGCCGCTTCCGAAGCCCGACGTGCGGCGCCTGCAGATTCCGATCGGCCCGGTCGTCGTCTTCTGCGCGACCAACTTTCCGCTCGCCTTCTCGGTCGCGGGCGGGGACACGGCCTCGGCGCTCGCGGCGGGCTGCCCCGTGGTGGTCAAGGGGAACCGCGCCCACGCGGGGACCGCGGAGCTCGTCGCGACGGCGGTGCAAAAGGCGGCCGCGGCGTGCGGCGTCCCGCCCGGCGCCCTCTCGCTCGTCCAGGGGGCGAATCACGAGATCAACCAGCGCCTGGTGAAGCATCCCGCGGCGCGCGCGGTCGGCTTCACGGGCTCGCTCCGCGGCGGGCGCGAGCTCTTCGACGCGGCGGTGAAGCGGCCCGACCCGATCCCGGTCTACGCCGAGATGGGGAGCGTCAATCCCGTCTTCATCCTCCCGGGCGCGCTCAAGGAGCGGGGCGACGCGATCGCGGACGGGCTCAAAGGGTCGTTCACGCTCGGCAACGGGCAGTTCTGCACGAAGCCCGGGATGGTCTTCGCGCTCGAGGGCGAGGAGCTGGCGAAATTCACCCACAAGCTGGCGGGCCTCACCTCCGCGCAGGCGCCCGGGACGCTTCTCCACAACGGGATCCTGCGGAGCTTCGGCGAGGGCGTGGCGGCGCTCTCGAAGATCCAGGGCGTGCAGGTCGCGGCCCAGTCGGCCGCGGCGGCCGACGCGTCGAAGACGCAGGCGCGCGCGGCGCTCTTCGCGACCGACGCGGCGACGTTCCATAAGGAGCATCGCCTTTCCGAGGAGGTCTTCGGCCCCTCGACGCTCGTGGTGAAATGCGGTTCCAGGGAGGAGTTCGAGAAGATCGCGAACGGCCTGGAGGGTCACCTGACCGGGACGATCCACGGGACGGAGGCGGACCTGCGGGAGCATGCGGGGCTGGTGGCGATCCTCGAGACGAAGGTCGGCCGGCTCGTCTTCAACGCGTTCCCGACGGGCGTCGAGGTCTGCCCGTCGATGAACCACGGCGGCCCGTGGCCCGCGACATCGTACGCGGCCTACACGTCGGTCGGGACGGCGGCGATCCATCGTTGGGCGCGCCCGGTATCCTACCAGGGATTCCCGCAGGAGGCGCTGCCCGCCGAGCTGCAGAACAAGAACGGCCGCAAGATCTGGCGCACCATCGACGGCAAGCTCACCCAGGAGGACCTCTAGGTGAAGATCTCGAAGATGACGCCCATGGTCATGGGCACCCCCTGGCGCAATCTCACGTTTCTCAAGGTCGAGACCGACGAGGGCCTGGTCGGCGTCTCGGAAGTCCGGTCGATCCGGACCGACGCGCTGCTCGGCTATCTCAAGCAGATCGAGAAGCGGTACGTGCTGGGGAGCGACCCGTTCAACGTCGAGGCGCTCGTACAGCGGGCGTTCGTCGACGACTTCCTGCGCGTGAACGACATCTCGGGCGCGGGGATCGCGCTCGTCGAAATGGCCTGCTGGGACATCATCGGGAAGGCGTGCAACCAGCCGGTTTACAAGCTCCTGGGCGGCGCGACGCGCGACAAGATCAAGGCCTATGCGAACGGCTGGTACACGGTCGAGCGGACGCCCGCCGCATTCGAGGAGGCGGTGAAGAAGGTCGTCGCGCGCGGCTACAAGGGGCTGAAGGTCGATCCCTTCGGGTCGGGCTTCTACGAGATGGAGCGCGCGGAGAAGAACCGCTCGATCTCGCTCATCGAGGCGATCCGGGGCACCGTGGGGCCGGACGTCGAGATCATGATCGAGATGCATGGCCGGTTCAGCCCGGCGACGGCGATCGACCTCGCGCACGACCTCGAGAAGTTCAAGCCCTCGTGGGTCGAGGAGCCGGTGCCGGCGGACAACCTGGAAGCGATGGCGAAGGCCGCGGCGAAGATCAACATCCCGGTCGCGGCGGGCGAGCGGATCCACACGCGGCACGAGACGCGGCGGCTCCTCGAGCTGGGCGCGCTCGACGTGCTGCAGACCGACATCACGATGTCGTGCGGGATCCTGGAGGGGAAGAAGATCGCGGCGATGGCGGACGCGTACTACGTGACGTTCGCGCCGCACAACACGGGCGGCCCGGTGAGCACGGCGGCCTGCCTCCACCTGGCGGCCTGCACGCCGAATTTCAAGATCCAGGAGCACTTCAACGACTTCGTGGACGCGTGGGTGAAGGACGCGGCGAAGGGGCCGGGCTATCCCGAGGTGAAGGACGGTTATTTTCCGCTTCCGGGCGGCCCGGGCCTCGGCGTGACGCTGAACGAAGACTTCATCAAGGAGCACCCGACGCAGGGGGAGACGTTCAACCTGTTCAAGGAGGACTGGCACCGCCGCCAGTCGGAGGCGAAGGGGTCTCACTAGCGGGGCGGCCGGCGACGGGTGGAGTCACTTGTTCGCGCCCTCGTGCCAGGCGGGATTGCGCAGGACCTCCTGGGTCCGCGTCCGGATTTCACCCGCCACGGCCGCCATCCCGGGCTCCATCGCCATCACGATCCCCGCCCGCTGCCGGAGCGCTTTCACGACCCTGCGGCATTCCGCCACCAGTTCGTCCTGGTTGCCGCCGATCTCGACGAGGGCGCTGGTGTACTTCTTGCATTTCTCGAGCGCGTCGGGACCCTCGTAATCCAGGACGTCCTTGCGGAACTGCTCGTTCATCTCGGCGACGTCGGCGGGGGTCTTGATCTTCCCCTGTCGCGCCGCCACGCACGCGTCCATCTCCTGGAGGATCTTCTCGAGACCCCCGATCGACCCTTTGAGTTCCGCGTGGGCCTTGCCCTGCTCCGCCAGGTACTGCTTCGTCTTGTTGGCGAATTCTAGGTAGGCCGCGACCCGGCTCCGGATGTGGGTGACGAACGTGAGGCCGTCCTTCAGGCACTTTTCAACGTCGTCGTGTTTCTCCTTCTGCTGCTTGTTCGAGTAGATCCGTCCGAGGATGTCCCGCACGCCGCAGGTCGCCCGGCCCTTGTACTGGTCCTTGTGGCCCTCGAGGTCCAGGATGTAATCGCAAGGGCCGGCCCCCAGGCAATTCCGGGCGAGATCGACCACCGTGAAGAGGTCGGGCGGGGTCTCGGCGACGCGATTCATCGGGAAGAGGATCACGGGCCCCCGGAGGACCGCGGGCCAGTCGGAAGGCATCAGGTACACTTGGCCCTCCGGGTCGGACCACGCGGGGTAATAGCCCTTGCGCACCTGTTCGGGCGTGATCTTTTGCGGAGCCCAGCCTGAGTGGACATCCCCGGTGAGCGTCGGTTTGAGATAGTCCCCGTCCTTCTTCTCCTGGAGGAGCAGGGTCGAGCTGTCGATGAGATCGTCGGTCCGGTGGAAGTCGACGCGCCACTGGGCGCGGAACGGGATCTTCCAGTCCATCCGGGAGACTTTCCCCGTATCGCCCGCCTTGGCCGCCACGTGCCAGATTTGCGGCGCTTCAAGGAGCCCGATCCAGATCTTCCGATCCTTCCCGAACCGGATTTCCGATCCCGTGACGACGCGCTTTTCGCCGTCACCCGAAAGCGTGAGGCGAACGTCCTGGTCGCGGTTCTCAAAGACGCACATGGCGATGGCCTCGCCGTTCCCCGCCATGTGGAGGACAAAGTTTTCGCTCGGCACCTCGACCGCGGCAAGCGGGATCTTGGCGGCGTCGATGACGATGTCGTCCGCGAAGAAGTCCGGGAGCATCGCGAAACGGCCCGGACACTCGACGCGCAACCCCGACGCCCCCGCTCCCGGCACCGTCTCGAGCGCCACGTCCCCCTTCTTGATCCGGAACCTGGCGGCGAGGCCCGTTCCCTTGGTCGTCTGGAATGAGGCCTCGAGGCAGACGACTCCCTTGGTGTTCTCCACGAGGGCCACGCGGATGAGGCGGGCGGCGGGCTCGCCGCCCGCGGCCTGGAGGACGCAGCGCACGCGCGGCGCCGCGACTTCCCCTCCCGAGTGAACTTCCACGGCCGCGCCTTGTTTCCGGATGACGACGAGGATCCGGCCGTTCGTCGCCACGGCGTCGCCGGTGAAGGAAGCGGGAGGCTTTTGGTCCGGCTGGATCTGGGACCAGCCGGTTTTTGCCGAAATCGCCTCCGGCAGGAGGGATTCCGCGGAGGGGCGCCCCGTATCCCAGACCGCCATCCCCGCTCGCGCCTGGGGCTCCGCCTTCTCGACGGCCGTGCCGGTTCGGGAAAGGAGCGCGAGGGTCGATGCGATTCCGACGAACGCGAAAGAGGATCTCATACCCGACCTCCGTTGGCACGAACTCCCGTTCCATGAAGACACCCCAGGCCGCCCGCGCTCCCCATCGATTGAGCGGGATCCCAAGGTCAATTTTCTCTCGTCGCCCCGCGCAGCGGGACGTATAGTCCCAGAATCCAAGGGGTGTTCTCTCTTTTTGAGGGCTTGTCATGAACTTCGTCGCCGCGTTCACCCTGTTCACCCTTCTGGGTTCCGTGTTCCAGGAGAAGGGTCAGCCCCAGGAAAATCCCCAGTTCACCGGCTGGAAGGACTGCAAGGTCGGCAGCTGGATGAAGTGGACGATGGAAGCGGACATCGAGGGGCAGAAGATGCAGATGGAGGAGACGGTGACGCTCCTCGAGGTCACCGCGGAGAAGATCGTCATCGAGCACAAGGGAAAGGCCACGGCCGGCGGCAAGGAGTATCCTTCGGAGCGAAAGGAGGACATCCTGCCGAAGACCGACATCCTATCGAAGTACGAAAAGACGGGCGAGGAGACGATCGAGGTGGCGGGCAGGAAGCTCGCCTGCCAGGTCTACCTCGCGAAGATGAAGCCGTCCGCCGCGGGCGGGTCTGTCAACGACATCAAGTTCTGGATCAGCAAGGAGATCCCCGGCTCCGTCGCCCGGATGGAGGTCACGGCGGACAAGGACAAGAAGCCCATGACGGCGACGACCGTCGGGTGGGAGAAAAAGTAGATCGGTCAATTCCCGCCCGCCATCCGGCGGGCGATCGACTGGCGGAGCAGGGGGATCTTCGAGTCGGCGGCGAGCTTCGAGGCCCGTGCGAGATCCGTGGCCACCAGCGGCTCCGTTCCATACCAGATCATCAGCGGCAGCCCGGGATCCTCCGCGTCCTCCGCGTGCTTGGCGAGACTCTCGACGACGGCCCACCGTGCCGCCAGCGGCATCCGCTGCAACGCCGAGGCCAGGAAGAGCCGGACCAGCGGAGACGGATCCCCCGCGGCCATCGCGGCGAACTTCTCCGACGTCGTCGCCGGGGGATTCCGGTCGTCGACGAGGAGCCTCACCGCCCAGCTGCGGACGTGCTCGTTGTCGTGATCGAGGAGTGCCGCGAGATCCTTCTCCGCGAGGCCGCCGGAGGAGTGGAGCGCCCAGAGGGCCCGGAGCTTCCGGGTGACCTCGGGGTTCTCCTTCAGGATCTTGCGGAGCGCGGCGTGCGCCTCCGAAAGGTTGCGACCCGCCGCCGCCCGTTCCTGGAGGAGCCGGCGCGCCTGGCGGACATACCAGTCGTTGGCGTGCAGCTGATATGCAACGAGGTCCAAGTCGGAGTTCTTCGAGAGATCGAGGTCCTTCACGACCTTCGGCGTCCCGTACGCGATCTTGTAGATCCGGCCGCTCGTCCGGTGGACGCTGTTGGTGTCGTGGCATTCGCCCACGTCGGACCAGTCGCTCAAGTAGACGCCGCCGTCGGGCCCGTACTTCAGGTTGAGGCCGCGAAACCACTCATCGCCGGAGCGGAGGAAGTCGGGGCCGTGGCGGCCGACATAACCGGATCCGCGCCGCTCCAACAGATCGCTGTTCACCCGGTGGCCGTGGATGTTCACCATCATGATCGAGTTTCGGTAGGTCTGCGGCCAGGTGTCGCCGAGGTAGATCATCGCGCCGGCATGGGCGTGGCCGCCGCCCATCGCGTCGTGCTCCGGCCCGGTCCTCGACTTCGTCCAGTCCTTCCCCGCGTAGTGGACGTGGTCCGAGCAGGACTTCAAGAGACCGTACGTGTTCGGGGTGTAGTCCTTGCCGTACATGCGCTCGTAGTGCGCGCCCGGGATCACGTGCCAGAGGTGCCCGATCACGCAGTTCGTGAAGAAGGCCTGGCCGTGATCGTCCCAGTCGAGCCCCCAGGGATTGGTCGTCCCCTCGCAAACGACTTCGAAAACTGTTTTCGTCGGGTGATAGCGCCAGATCCCGCCGTTGAACTTGACGCGCTCCGAGTCGGGCGCACCGGGCTTGCCCACCTTCGATTCGCCCTGGATCCCCTGGTTGCCGTAGAGCCAGCCGTCGGGCCCCCATTGGAGCCCGTTGAACACGCAGTGGCCGATCTTCCCGTCGTTCCAGCCGTCGAGGATGACGACCGGCTCCGCGTCGGGGACGTCGTCGCGGTTGGCATCCGGGATGAAGACCAGGTTGGGTGTCGAGCAGGCCCACACGCCGCCGAATCCCGGGAGCACGCTCGTGAGATTCCGCGCGCCATCCCAGAAGACCTTCCGGCTGCTGAACTTCCCGTCGCCGGCCGTGTCCTCGAAGATCAGGATGCGATCGCGGACCGGCTGGTTCCACGGGCCGCCGGAGCTTTCGTACGAGTAGCATTCCCCCACCCACAGCCGGCCCCGTTCATCGAAGGACATGGAGATCGGCTGGGCGACCGAGGGTTCGCCGGCGAAGAGGCTCGCGCGGAATCCTTCGGGAAGCGTGATCCGTTTGAGCGCCTCCT
This sequence comes from Planctomycetota bacterium, assembly GCA_041482015.1. Taxonomy (GTDB): domain Bacteria; phylum Planctomycetota; class MHYJ01; order MHYJ01; family JACPRB01; genus JACQFK01. The sequence continues at coordinate 17,220 of JBGPCZ010000082.1, forward strand.
CCGGCGGGAGCGGCACGTTCTTCGGATTCTCCGTGTTCTTCGTGCCCTTGGGATAGCCGAGGGACTCCGGGTCCTGCGCAGCCTGGGCCAGGACCAGGATTCCAAGGAGAAGGCTTTTCATAGAAGCTCCCAGATCGGGTCTCCGGCGATCATAGCTCTTTACGCCCTATTTTTCCCGATTCGTGCCACGCCGCGACGACCGTCCCGTCAGTCCTGTTAGATGTTCGTGACGCTCGACGTGGACGCCGAAATCGCCGAGGTCCGGCGCGCGATGCGCGGCGATGCCGCCTCGCGCGACCGCCTCTTCGAGCAGGTTTACGCCCGCATTCTCCGCTACCACCGGAAGCTCGCCGCGGGAAACCCCGCCCTCGCCGAGGAACTCACGCAGGAGACGATGGTCCGGCTCATCCGTTCGTTCGACCAGCTCCGCGAGCCCGAGCGGTTCGTCCCGTGGGCCTTCCGGATCGCCACGAACGCCTGGCGGGACCACCATCGTCCCAGGGCCGCCCGCGCGCCGGAGGCCCCGATGGAAACCGCCGCCGGGCGCGCCGCGGAGCGCGACGAGCTGGCCCAGCGGATCCTCGACCGGCTGGCGAAGCTTCCCGAAACCTACCGCGTGGTCCTCACGCTCCGGTATCTCGAAGGGATGGACTACGAGGCGATGGCGGACGTCCTCGAGACCCCCGTTCCGACGCTCCGTTCGCAGATCGCGAGGGGGCGCCAGATGATCCGCCGAATGTTGGGAGACGAGCCATGAACTGCGAGCGCACGAACGACCTCCTGGAGTCCTACCAGGACGATCTTCTCGACCCGTCCGAGCGGCCCGCGCTCGAGAACCACCTGGTCGAGTGCCGCGCCTGCCGTGTCGAGTTCGCGCGCGCGAAGGAGATCGAGGAGGTTCTCGATGAGGCGGCCGATCGCGAGCGGGTGAGCCCGGAGGCCGTCGCCGCCGGCCTCAAGCGCGTCCAGCAGAGTCTCGCGCCCCGGAGCCCCTGGAGGGAACGCCTCCCGATGACCGCCGCGGCGCTCGCCATGCTCGGGCTGCTCGGCGGGTTCCTCGCGGTACGCCAGGCCGACGTGATCCGCTCGGCGAAGAGCGGGCCGTGGTCGGAGAAGGCCACGTGGGAGGGCGGCGTCGTGCCGGGCGCCGGCGCGCGGGTCCAGGTGAAGGCCGGCCACACCGTCACCTATGACGTCGTTTCCGACCAGGCCATCCGGGTCATCCACATCGCCGGGACGCTCGACTTCGCGCGCGACCGCGACACGCGGCTCGACGTCGGGCTCATCAAGGTCCAGGGCGGCGACGACGTGAGCGAGGACGGCTTCAACTGCGACGCCCGCGTCAACCCGCTCGATCTCCCGCAGCGGCCGACGCTCCGCGTGGGGGCGGCCGACGAGCCCGTCGACGCGAAGCACACGGCGCTCATCCGCCTCGTCTACTTCGACGGCATGGACAAGCAGACCTGCCCCGCGATCGTCACCTGCGGCGGCCGCGTGGAATACCACGGGGCGCCGATGAGCCGGACCTGGCTCAAGCTGGGCGAGACCGCGAAGGCGGGGGCCGCCGAGGTCGCGCTTGCCGAGCCCGTCACGGGCTGGAAGGCGGGCGACAAGGTGATCGTCACCGCGACGCAGCGCGACATGAACGAATCGGGGACGCGCCGCCCGGGCGATGCGAAGCGCCGCAAGGTCTTCACCGAGGAGCGGACGATCAAGGCCATCGAGGGCGCGAAGGTGACGCTCGACACGCCCCTCGAGTTCGAGCATCTCGGGGCCGGCGACTACCGGGGCGAGGTCGCGAACCTCAGCCGGAACGTCATCGTCGAGTCGGCCGACCCGGCCAAGGGGCGCGGCCACACCATGTGGCACCGCCACTCGGCCGGCGGCGTGAGCTACGCCGAGTTCCGCCATCTCGGGAAGGAGAACGTCCTCGGCAAGTACAGCCTGCATTTCCACCTGATCGGGAACTCGATGCGGGGCGCGCAGGTGCTCGGGGCCTCCATCTGGGACAGCGGCAACCGCTGGGTCACGATCCACGGGACGAACTACCTCGTCGTGCGCGACTGCGTGGGCTACCAGAGCGTCGGCCACGGGTTCTTCCTCGAGGACGGGACCGAGGTCTACAACGTCCTCGACCGGAACCTGGCGGTGCAGGCCTACCTCGGAAAGAGACTCCCGAAGCAGGTGCTGCCCTTCGACGCGAACGACGGCGCCGGCTTCTGGTGGGCGAACAACCTGAACACCTTCACGCGGAACGTCTCGTGCGAGAACGACCGTTACGGCTTCCGGGCGGAGGCCACGCCGTCGAGCCAGTTCGACCTCAAGCTGCCGATCCTGCAGCCCGACGGCGAGCGGAAGACGGTGGACATCCGGACGCTGCCGTTCGTCCGCTTCGAGGGGAACGAATCGCACTCGGAAGGACTCTACGGGTTCCGGCTGGGCGAGTGCGTCAAGGGGACGCAGCGGCTTGGGCCCGACGAAAAGCACCCGCACGTGATCCGGGACACGAAGATCTGGGACATCCACTACGCGTTCCGCCCCGAGGTGCCGAGCGTCCTGGTCGAGGACATGAAGCTGTGGCGGCCGGTCTACGGCGTCTATCACCCGGACTTCGACCATCACGTCTACCGGCGGCTCCTGATCAGCGAGTCGACGGCCGAGCCGTTCAACCGCGGCCACGACGACGACAACCGGCAGTACGGGCCCTTCTCGGTGGATGGACTCACCCTCGAACGCTCGCACGGCGTCCTGATCCAGGTGAGCCAGTGGTGCCCGAACGGCGGAAAGACGGAGTCCCACTTCCGGAACGTGGTCTTCAAGGACAACAAGCCGTACCGGAGCGCGTACGTGGACACGACCCCGAACGGGCAGCCGAAGAACCCGCCGCCGGACGACTCGATCCCGTACTACTTCCACGACTGGTTCGGGCCGGGGCGGACGGCCAAGCTCCTGACGGCCAGCATGGTCGAGCGGTTTGCCGACGGCCTCGACTACCAGCCCGGTCCCGCGCCCTTCCTGGGGAAGAACATGCGGGTGGTCGAGGTGAAGGACGTCCCGTTCCCCGAGTTCGTCACGCCGGTTGACGACCTGCCGCCCCAAACGGTCATCACGTCGGTGGTTTCTTCGGGCGGCAAGATCCTCGTCCGCGGCACGACCTGCGACAACGGCGAGGTGAAGCGCGTCCTGGTGAACGGCCGCGAGGCGCGTCCGCTCGCGCCCAACTTCCTCCAGTGGGAGGCCGAGATCGACGGGGCCGCGAAGGTGGCCGCGCATGCGGAGGACGCGGCGGGGAACGTCGAGACGCTGGTCCACGAGATTCCCGTCGCGGGCCGTTGAGAGAGGACCCCATGATGAAGACGGCGCTTTTCGCGGCCGCGCTCCTCCTCGCGCAGGCACCGCCGCACGAGGACCTTGCGGCCACGCACTTCAAAGGGTTGACGGTCCAGGTCGTCCGCGTCGACGCCGACGCGGGCGTGCAGGCCGGGAAGAACAAGGACACGAACCTCGGGGCGAAGGACATCCTCGAGGTGAAGCACTACGACGACACCCCCGATTCGGGATGGGTGCTCCAGCGCGTCTACCTGAGGTTCAAGCTCGACGGGCTCAAGGCGGCCGATTTCAAGACCGCCCACCTCGCCGTCTTCGGAAACCTGGGGGACGGGACGCAGCCGGTCGAGGTGGAGGTGTCGATCCTGGCCGACAAGGACGAGGGCTGGACGGAATCGAAGCTGACGTGGAACACGCAGCCGCCGCTCGCCGACGCGAAGCCCGTCGGAGCGCTGAGCTTCACGTTCGGAAACACTCCCACGCGGGCCACCGAGGGCCGGTGGTATGTCACGAAGGACCTGGGCGAGGCGCTCAAGGCGAAGCTCGCCCGGAAGTGCGCGACGGCGAGCCTGCTCCTGACGACGAAGATCAAGGAGGAGGCCTGCCTCTTCACCAAGGAGCACAAGAAGGGCGCGGAGCTTTCCCCCCGGCTGGCGCTGGTCAAGGGGAAATGACCGCGGCCGGGGCCGATCCTACCAGGGCTTCTTTCCCGCGAGCATCGTCTCGGCGTCCGAGGAGCTGACGGCCTTCGAGAAGGCGAATCCCTGGGCGTACTCGCACTTGAGCGCCCGGAGCGCGGCCAGCTGCTCGGGCGTCTCCACGCCCTCCGCGATCACGTGGATGTCCAGGTTCTGCGCGAGCGACACGATCGTGCGCACGAACTCCGCGCCCTCGCCTTCCGAATTGATCCGGCCCACGAACGAGCGGTCGATCTTCAGCGCGTCGATCGGGAACTTGTGGAGGTAGGAGAGCGACGAGTAGCCCGTGCCGAAGTCGTCGAGGTAGAGACGCGCGCCGCCCTTCCGGAGGCCGTCGAGTGTCGCGCTCACCGCGTCGGAGCCATCGAGGAGGACGCTCTCGGTGATTTCCAGCCCGAGCGAGTCGCCGTGGAGCCCCGTGGCCTCGAGCGTGGACTCGACGTGGCGCGCGAGGTCGAACTGCCCGAACTGGCGGCCCGAGAGGTTGACGCTGACCGAGAGCGGCCGCGACTTGGGGTACTTCTGGTGCCATTCCTGGAGCTGGCGGCAGGCCTCGCGCAGCACCCAGCGGTCGATCTCGATGACGAGGCCCGACTCCTCCGCCATCTTGATGAACTCGCCGGGAAGGATCAGGCCGCGGTGCGGGTGATTCCAGCGGACCAGAGCCTCGAACCCCGAGATCCGGCCGTCGCGGAGCGAGACGATCGGCTGGTAATGGACGACGAACTCGCCCCGCTCGATCGCGCGGCGGAGGTCGGTCTCCATCTGGAGGAGCGCGACCGCTCGGGCGTGCATCGCGCGGTCGAAGACCTCGTGGCGCGCGCCGCCCCGCGACTTGGCGCGGTACATCGCGATGTCGGCGTCGCGGAGGAGATCCTCGGTCCGCTCGTACCCCGTCTCGCTCAGGGCGATCCCGATCGAGGCGGTCGAGAAGACCTCCTGCCCGCCGATGACGACCGGCTGCCGGAGCTGGGCCAGGATGCGGTCGGCGACCTGCGAGGCGTCCGCGCCGTCCTTCACGTCCTCCAGGAGGACCGTGAACTCGTCGCCGCCGAGCCGCGCGGCGGTGTCGCCCGGCCGCACGCAGCTCTCCAGGCGGCGGGAAATCTCGACCAGGAGCTGGTCGCCGACGACGTGGCCCAGGCTGTCGTTGACGACCTTGAAGCGGTCGAGGTCGAGGAAGAGGACGGCGAACTTGATGTCCTTCCGGCGAAGGGCATGGCGGAGCGACTGGCCGAGGCGGTCCATGAAGAGCGCGCGATTCGGAAGCCCCGTGAGGACGTCGTGGAACGCGTCGTGGATGAGCTGCTCCTCGAGGGACTTGCGCTCGGTGATGTCCGTCGCCGTGACGACATAAAACTTGGGCGTGCCGTCGCTCCCCGAGAGCGCGGTGCGGGACCAGCTGATCCGCGGGCGCGCGCCGTGCTGGGTGACCCACGAGTGCTCGAAGAGGTCGCTCGAGGGGTCGACGTGGGACTGGGACAGGATGGCGCGCCCCTGCTCGGTGTCCTCGGGGGCGAGGAAGAGGGAGGTGAACGGCTGGCCGCGGACCTCCTCGGCCGTGTAGCCCATCGTGTGGGCGCAGACACGGTTGATCCGGACGATCCGGAGCGACGCGTCCAGCACGATGACCATGATGTTCGCGGTGTCGAGGACCGCGGTGACGAAGTTCCGTTCCTCGCGGAGCGCCCCCTCGGCCTTGCGGCGCTCCTCGGTCTCAAGCGCGAGCGAGACCATGTCGGCGACCGACGACCCGAACTCCTGCTCCTCGAGCGTCCACTCGCGCGGGGTCCCGGTGTGCTCGTGGCAGAGCACCCCCATGAGCTTCCCGTGGAGCCGGACGGGGACGTCCATCATCGAGGTGATCCCGAGGGGCTTGAGGTACCCCTCGGTGAACTCGTTCGTCCGCGGGTCCCGGCGGGCGTCGTGGGCCGGGATCACCCGGCTCTCCTCGAGCGACTCGAAGTAGCGCGGGTAGTCCTTCGACTGGATCCTCAGGCCCTGGTCGTAGGCCCCTTCCTTCAGGCGGTAGAGGAGCCTGCAGACGATCTCGGTGTGCGCCTCGTCGTGGATCCAGACGCTCACGCGGTCCACGCCGAGCAGGCGGGACGCGCACTCGGTGAGCCGCCGGAGCGTCAGGTCAAGGTCGGAGTTGTCGAGCCTGGCCAGGTCGAGGAGGGCCTCCTGGTACCGGTGGATGCGGTCGGCTTGGCGGAGGAGCGCCTCCTTGGTGCGCCGGCGCTCGGCGGCGTAGCGGACGGCGCGGACGAGGAGGTAGGGGTCCAGGTGGTTCTTGAGGAGGAGGTCGGTCGCGCCGCGCTGGGCGGCGAGCATCGGGGTGCAGCCCTGCGACGAGTCGGCGAGCGCGATCACGGGGACGCCGGGGGCGCCCTGGCGGAACCGGTCGATCGCCTCGAGCCCGGGGGCGTCGGGGAGCGCGAGGTCGAGGAGGGCCACGTCGTGTGGCTCGCGGCTGTGGCGCTCCAGCCCGATGTCGAGCCGCGGGGCGTGCGTCACGGAGCAGTTGAGCAGCGCCTTGACGGTGTCGAGCATTGACGTGACGAGCTTGACGTCGATGGGATCGTGCTCGATGAGCAGGATTCGGAACGGCTCGCGGCGGTCGGTTCGAGAACTGTCCATGGATCCCGCAGGGAAATCTTCAAGCAGACTATACCCCGCGCGAGTGGGATTGGGGTCGAAAACGGGCCGGGGTCAGTCCTTGCGCGAGATGCCGGTTTGCCAGGAAGCGAACTCCAGGACCGCGCGGCAGTGCGGGCAGGAGTAGGCGCACTCGAAGACGCGCGGCTGGATCTCGCGCATGTCGCGGCGGACGTTGGACCAATCCACGGGCTTCCGGCAGGCGCGGCAGACGGCGCCGCCGTCGCTGCGGGGTTCGTCGGGCATGGGACTATTCTGAGAACGGGATCGGGCGGGGGCAATCGAAATTCGAGGGCTCGGTTTCGGGGTCTTCATCCCCCGATCTCCGGGGCCTTGGAAATGAGAGAGGCCCAGGATCTCCTCCGGAGCCTTGTTTGTCGCTTGGACGTATCTCCAAACAAAAAACCCCGGCGGTTGCCCGCCGGGGTCTCCTGATTCTGTGTCCCCCGGGAATCTACTTCGTGCGATGGGTGCGGTGATGCGCCCGGTGGTGGTGGCGCTTGCCGTGGTGCCTGGCCGGCGTCGCCGATTTGTGCGCGGCCGCGCGCGAGGTCGCCACCGTCGACGGGTTCTTGGCCGGCGCGCTCGCGGCGGGAGCGTGCTTCTTCGAGCCCTTGTGGTCCGCCGCGACCGCCACCGTCGCGGCCCCCGCGATCAGGATCGCGGCGCCGATCATCAGGAACTTCTTCATGATTCCTCCGTCCTCTGGAGATCCCCTCGGGAACGCACCCCGTGCGCGCCCCCGCCCCTTGTAGATCGGCCGGGGTCGTGGATTCCTGTAGTGGAAGAAAAGCGAAGGGTGAGCGGGTGAATGGGTGAGTCGGCGAGTGGGCGAGGTGGAAGGGTATTGTATTCAGGACCCTAAAGGACATCGAATCGCGGACTCAGGGAATCGGCCTCCGATCTTTAAGGATTCTCCTTGCTGCAGCCCCGACAAATGCCACGCCGAGAACGGGAGGGAGTACTAGCACGAAGAAGGAATAGACATAGTCACCGGAACTCGGAATGCAACCTTTTGGGCAATGGCCCGTCAGGTGAACCCAGTAGGGATCGCCTCCCTGCCAACTGCCGAAGAGAGTGATGGCCCATGCCACCAAGCTTCCAACGATAAGCGAAAGCCCAAGAAGGAAGAGCCGTTTTGGACCTGAATCCCTGTTCACGACTCTAATCTACCACAGGCACTTTACGGACGGCTGGATGAGCGTCTTTCTCCCCCTCGTCCTCTTTTCCTATCTCTTCATCTCCTCCCATCTCCCGATCTCCTCGAAGTCGTACACCTCCACGCGCAGCCAGTTCTTCTTGTTGCGCTTGATGAAGACCTGGTGCTGCGGGTCGTCCTGGTAGGCGTCGTGGCCCTTCACGTCGTCGAAGAGCACGCAGAGCCCGACGTCAAAGGTCGCGTTGACCACTTCGCGCGGCGGCGTCTTTGCGGGCGGCCCGGCCCAGAGCCGCTTCACCGTCGAGGACTTCAGGTACTTCTTCGCGTCCTGAATCGTCTGCTTCGCGGCGCCCTTCGGCGCGCCTTTCTTCATCCAGAAGAAGACATTGTGAACGATCATGGTGCGTTCCCCTCCTGCAAGGCGTGGAACTCTAGCCGACGGGAGGAGGGGAGTCCAGTCTTCGGGCTACTTTCCCTTTGGATCGTAGTCCGGGTTGGGCGCGGGCATCTGGGCGCCGACCGAGGCGCGCCAGTCCGCGAGCAGCCGGCGGAGCTCCTGCGCCTTCTCGGGCCTCTCGGCCGCGAGGTCTTTCGTCTCGCCGACGTCATTCTTCAGGTCGTAAAGCTCGACGCGGTCGTCCTCGAAAAACTCGACGAGCCTGAGGTCGCCCTTCCGGACCGCGCCGTAGGGCTTCGCGCCGCCCCCGTGGTAGTGCGGGTAGTGCCAGAAGATCGCCTCGCGCGCGAAGCCTTCCACACCCTTGAGGAGCGGCAGGAGGCTGGCGCCGTCGACGGTCTGCTTCGGGTCGAGCTTGACGCCGGCGGCCTCGGCGATCGTGGGGTACCAATCCGGCGTGATGGCGGGCGTGTCGCAGACGCGGCCGGCCGCGACGATGCCGGGCCAGCGGACGAGGAGGGGCACGCGGACTCCGCCTTCATAGGCCGAGCCCTTCCCGGCGCGGAGCGGCTTGTTCGAGGTGCTCTGCAGGAGCCCGCCGTTGTCGGACGTGAAGACGACGAGCGTTTTGTCCGCGAGCTTGAGCTCGTCGAGCTTCGCGAGGACACGGCCGATGCTCTCGTCGACGCTCTCCACCATCGCGGCGTACGTCGCGTTCTTCTGGTCCATGCCGGGCTTGATCTTCGCCTTGTATTTCTCGATGGCGCCGGGCTTCGCCTGGAGCGGCGTGTGCACGCCGTAGTGGGGGAAATAGAGGAAGAAGGGCCGGTCCTTGTTCGCCTCGACGAACTTCACCGCCTCGTCCGTCAGCCGGTCGGTGAGGTACTCGCCCTTCGGGCCGTCCTCGAGCGTGGGGATCTTGTAGGGGGAGAAGTAGCTGGGCGGCTGGCCCTTGTCGCAGCCGCCGCGGTTGAGGTCGAAGCCCTGG
>JBGPCZ010000083.1:0-25848 GCA_041482015.1 Planctomycetota bacterium
CTCGTCGACGCCGCCGACGGCCCCATGCCCCAGACCCGCTTCGTCCTCAGAAAGGCCCTCGGCCACGGCCTCCAGCCCATCGTCGTCATCAACAAGCTCGACAAGCCCGAGGCCCGTCCCAAGGAGGTCCTCGACGAGATCTTCTACCTCTTCATCGAGCTCGAGGCCAACGACGCCCAGATGGATTTCCCCGTCGTCTACGCCATCGGCCGCGCCGGCCAGTCGAAGCTCAAGCTCGAGGATCCCTGGAACGATTTCCGGCCCCTCTTCGACACGATCCTCGCGCGCGTGCCGCCGCCGAAAGGCGACCCCAAGGCGCCGTTCCAGCTCTCCATCGCGAACATCGACTACAACGACTACGTCGGCCGCATGGCGATCGGCCGCATCGCCAACGGGAGCATCCGCCCCGGGATGAACGTCACCCTCCTCAAGCGCGACGGAAGCCGCAACGCCGCCCAGGTCGCCGAGGTCCACACCTTCGTCAACCTCAACCGCGAGAAGGCAAAGCTGGCCGAGGCCGGCGAGATCGTCGTCGTGGTCGGCATCCCCGGGGTCGACATCGGCGACACGATCGCCGACGGCGAGAATCCCCAGCCGCTCCCGTTCCCGAAGATCGAGGAGCCCACGCTCTCGATGCACTTCATGGTGAACGATTCGCCCTTCTGTGGCCGCGAAGGCACCTACGTCACGTCCCGCAACGTCGGCGACCGCCTGGTGAAGGAGACGTTCTCCGACGTCGCGCTCCGCGTCGAGCCGATGGGCCCCGACGAATGGAAGGTCTCCGGCCGCGGCCTCCTCCACCTCGGGATCCTCCTCGAGAACATGCGCCGCGAGGGCTTCGAGCTCCAGGTCTCCAAGCCCGAGATGATCACCAAGAAGATCGACGGCGTGCTCATGGAGCCCGTTGAAATCGCGATGGTCGACGTCCCCAACGCGTACTCGGGCACGGTGATCCAGGTCTTCGGTCAGCGCAAGGGCTTCGTCGAGAAGATGGACCAGCGCCACGAGCGCACCCACTTCCTCTTCCGCATCCCGGCGCGGGGCCTGGTCGGCCTCCAGTCGCGCCTCCTCTCGGCGACGCGCGGCCAGGCCGTCCTCCACACCTCCTTCGAGGGATACGAGGAGTGGAAGGGCGACATTCCCGACCGGACGCTGGGCGTGCTCATCGCGCAGGAGCAGGGCGAGGCGACGATCTACGCGCTCGACGGCCTCCAGTCCCGCGGCACGTTCTTCACCCCGGTCGGTACGAAGGTCTACGGCGGGATGATCATCGGCGAGAACTGCAAGGACCGCGACCTCGTCGTCAACATCGCCCGCAAGCGCCGCCTGACCAACATGCGCGCCGCGAGCGCCGACTGGACGCTGGTGCTGGCCCAGCCCCGCATCTTCTCGCTCGAGGAGGCCCTCGAGTACATCAACGAGGACGAGCTGGTCGAGGTCACGCCGAAGTCGATCCGCATGCGCAAGAAGATCCTCGACGAGGTGAAGCGCAAGCGGAGCTCGCAGCGCGAGATGGCGGAGGCCGAGGCTGAGGCCGAAGCGGAGTAGCGCCTACCGGGTGTAGAATTCGAAGTTCATCCCGTTGAGCGCCGTCGCCTGCAGTCTCGCCCGGAACGTCTTTCCGTCCCACGACCCGCGCTCGCACTCGCCCTTCTTCAGGCGCTGGGTGGGGAGGAGCCGCCTCTTCACCTGCTCGCTCCATCCCTTCCAGACCGGCCCGCTCGGGCCGTCGAATTGGAACGCGGCGCTCGTGGCGACGTGGAGCGTCTCGGTCTCGAGACCGGCAGGGTCGAGCTTTCGGAGGTCGGCGAGGCGGGGATCCCCCTTTTTCTTGTGGATGAGGATGGAAAGCATCACGGAGCCCGCGATCGCCAGGTCGCCCTCTTTCAACCGGATCGCATCGAGCGAGTCGTAGGCCGCCCTAGGGAAGGTCAGTTCCCCCAGCTCGGCCGACTTGAGCGCCAGCCCCTTCCAGACCAGGTCGCGGGTCGTCCCCGCCGGCGCGACTAGGAGCCGATCGACGCCGCGCTGCGCCGGCTCCCTCAGGGTTTGAGACGCGGTCATCCCGTAGGCTTCCACGAGAGCGTAGGTTGCGACGGAGTTCGCGGCGGCGTCTTCCGGGTCAATGGAGCCCGATTCCTCCTGTCGCGCGAGAAGCCACTGGAGGCCCCTTTTCACGACGGTCCCGAAGCAAAGCCCGTCGAATTCGTCCTTCGAGAGATGGGAGTAGCCCGCGCCGAGGAAGGCGAGGAGCGCGAGGCCCGTCAGCTCCGCGTCGCCGCCGCCCCGGGCCTCGAGCTCGAGGGCGCGGCAGAGGACGGCGCACCGGCCGCGGACCTCCGGGTCGGGATGCCGCGCGGCCTCGCGGAGATGGGGAAGGGCGCTTTCTCCCAGCGCGCGAAGTTCCTTCTGGGCCGAGTCCCGCAATCCCGGATCCTCGTCGCCCAGTGCCGCGAGGAGCGGGGCGACCTTTGCAGCGTCGCAGGCGGGGACGGGCTTCCTCTCATCGGGGCACGTGCACGTTGCTGGCTGGCCGCCCCACGAACCGTCGGCCCGCTGGTGCCGCGCGAGGAAGCGGAGGAAGGAGTAGGTGGACGACTCTTCGGCGGCCGGCGCCTGGACCGCGAGGGCCAGAACGAAGGCGGGGATCATATCTATGAGACGCTCGGGACGCCCCACTGTCCGCTACTTCGAGGTGTACAATGGACACTCGAATCGGTAGTAGACTTCCAGCGTGAGCGCGCTCAACGCCGTGGCCCGGAGTCTGCCGCGGAGCCCCTCCCCATCCCACGATCCACGCTCGCACCCGCCTTCATTGACGTGCTGGATCGGAACGAGACGGTTCCGGGGACGCTCGTTCCACTCCTTCCACAGTGTTCCGCCGGGGCCGTCGACCTTGAACGCCGCGAGGGTGGCGAAGTAGAGCGTCTCGATCTCGAGCGCGTCGGGATCGAGCGCGCGAAGGTCGGCCAGGGGGAGATCCGCCCTTTCCTTCCGGAAGAAGAGTGGCACTATCGTGCGGGCCGCGATTGCCAGGTCGCCCCTTTCCGATCCGAGGGCGGCCAGCGTCTCCTCGCACGCGCCGCTTGGGAATGCGAGGTCACCCCACTGGGCGGACTTGAGCGCCATCGCCTTCCAGAGGGTCCCGCGCGGTTCGCGGAAGGTCGTGCTCACCGTCCGATCGATCGCTTTCTGCGCGCCGTCCTTGAGACATTGGGACGCGGTCATTCGGTACGCCTCGGAGAGGGCGAGGGCGGCGACGACGTCCGCCCTGGCATCCTTCACGCCTGAGGCCTCGAGCTCTTCCTCCCGCGCGAGAAGCCAGTCAAGGGCTCGCTTCACGACGGTCCCGAAAGTCAGCCCGTCAAGCTCATCCCTACAGAGATGACTGTAGCCCGCGCCGAAGAACGCGAGGAGGGCGAGCCCCGTCAGCTCCGCGTCGAGTCCTTCGTTCGTCAGCTCGAGCCGGCGGGCCAGGGCGGCGCAGCGCCCGCGGACCTCCGCGTCGGGATTCTTCGCGGCGTTCCGGAGATGAGGGAGCGCCGCGCTGCCCAGGGCCCGGAGGTCTTTCTCCGCGGAATCCCGGACTCCCGGGTCTTCGTCGCCGAGCGCGCGGAGGAGCGGCGCGACCTTCTCGACGGTGCAGGGGAGGACATTCACCTTCTCGCAGGCGTGAGCGCATCTGTCCTTGCGGTCACCCCACGATCCATCCTCTCTCTGGTGTCGCGCTAGCCAGCAGAGCGCCTCCTGGACCGCGCTGCGTTTGTTGGTCACCTGCATCGCGGTTGCCAGGATCATCAGGATGAACATGGAGCTACGAACGGACGGACCGGCCGGCGGTTCGCAAAAAATGTATGCGCCCTAAAATGGCACGAATCCTTCGTAAAGTTAGGTAGAAGTTAGGAACGGAGGCGGCGCATGATCGGAGTGGAAACGGCCCCGCGCTACGTGGCGGAGACCCTCGCCGCGGCCGCGCGGCTGCAGGAGATGACCTCGGCGGGCCAGTACGCGGCGCTCGTCGGCCGCGCGGAGCGGCTCCTCGAGGGGATGTTCACGGTCGAAACGAACCTGGACCCGGAGCTGATGGTGAAGATCGCGATGCGCGAGCGCTTCGAGGCGCCGCGCGTCAAACAGGCGATCCTCGTCGTGGCGACCTGGCAACTGATCGACGAACTGGCGGGCGCATGGACCGGGACAAGACGGGCCGCGGCGGTCTCCAGAACCGCCCCGGCCGTGCTGGCCTCATGAGGTCACGCAAAGCTTCCCGGCCGGGGGCTCTTTGGGTACGCTCTCCCCATGAGCCTCTTCCGCAGGAGCGCGGCCGTCCTCCCCCTGCTCCTGGCCGGCTGCGCCACGAGCTTTGAGACCGAGGTGACGTTCCTCCGGCGGCACACCGAGACGATCGTGTTGGCCGAGCGGAACGGCCCCGCGCGGGTGGCGGTCTGTCCCGACCTCCAGGGCCGCGTCATGACGAGCTCCGCCGCCGGTCCGGGCGGCCAGAGCTTCGGCTGGATCAACCACGCGCTCCTCGAGGCCCAGCAGCTGCAGCCGCACATGAACGTCTACGGCGGCGAGGACCGCTTCTGGATCGGCCCGGAAGGCGGACAGTTCTCCGTCTTCTTTGCGAAGGGCGTCCCCCAGGACCTCGAGCACTGGTTCACGCCGGCGCCCATCGACACGGAGCCGTTCGTCACCGCCCAGAAGGCCGAGGACCGCGTCTCCTTCCGGAAGACGATGAGGCTTTCGAACGCGTCGGGCACGACGTTCGACGTCGAGGTCTTCCGCGAGGTTCGCCTGCTCGCGGCGGCCGATGCGTGGAAGGACCTTGCCCTCGCGGCCGACCCGGAGGACCTGGTCCACCTGGTCGGGTACGAGTCCGTCAACCGGATCACGAACGCGGGGAAGAACGAGTGGACCCGCCAGTCGGGCGCGCTCTCGATCTGGATCCTGGGGATGTTCAACCCGTCGCCCGCCACCACCATCGTCGTCCCGTTCCGCAAGGGCGCCGAGCCGGCGTTCGGGCCGGTCGTGAACGACTCCTACTTCGGCAAGGTTCCGGCCGACCGGCTCAAGGTGGGAGACGGCGTCCTCTTCTTCCGCGGGGACGGCCAGCAGCGGAGCAAGATCGGCCTCTCGCCCCGCCGCGCCCGCCCGATCCTCGGCAGCTGGGATGCGGAGAACGGCGTCCTCACGATCGTCCAGTTCACGCTCTCCGGGGAGAACCTCTACGTGAACTCGATGTGGGAGACCCAGAAGGACCCGTTCGAGGGCGACGCGGTCAACAGCTACAACGATGGGCCACCCGCGCCGGGAAAAAAGCCGCTGGGCCCCTTCTATGAACTCGAGTCCTCCTCGCCCGCGGCCGCGCTCAAGCCCGGCGGCTCGCTCCGCCACACCCACCGCACGTTCCACCTGATCGGGCCGCGCGAGAAGCTCGACGCGATCGCGAAGTCGACGCTCGGCGCCGGCCTCGACCAGATCGAATCCGCGTTCGCGAAGTAGATCTTCATTTCGGCGGATGACTCCAGATATCCTCGTCCACCCCGGTTCCACCCGGGATCCCGTCCGCCCCGGTGCTGACGATGTCGAACGGCGCGCCGCGGACTCCAGGGACGCGGTACTCGAACGGCCGATTCCAGCCGTCCTTCGGAACCCGCTCGATCTGGCGGTGCTCGACCAGCTCCTCCAGGTTCGCGGGAAAGCGGCCTTCATGCACCTTGAAGAGACTCACCTCCCCCTTCAACCGATCCACCGCGATCACGGTGAGCTTCCACCGGGCCTGGTCCGGCTTGTCGGCGAGGCTGACCGCCAGCACCGTCACGAGGATTCCAAGGATTACGATGACCACCAGCAGTTCAATGAGCGTGAACCCGCCTTCGCCGGGCCTTCGGCGGGGAACTCCATTTCTCATGCCGCCACCTCCGCGATTTGAACGACCGTTCAAAGGCGGGGTTGGTCCTTCCGTCCGTTCCTTCTTGAACCCCGCAGGACCCCGGGGTATCCTCTCCGTCCGTACTATATCTGGAAGGGCGGCCGTAACCCGAGCGGAGGACCTATGCAGGCACTCATCCTGGCGCTGTCGCTTCTCGCGCAGGCCGCGACCAAGCCCGACGAGACCGCGGCGAACGAGGCGCTCGACAAGTTCAAGACCGACTACAAGGCGAAGGAATCCTCCGGCCGCGCCGCCGCGGTGGCCCTCCTTGCCGCCACCCAGGCTGACAAGGTGTACGCCCGGCTCGGCCAGGTCCTCACCTCCCCCGAGGAGAAGGAGGTCCGCATCGCCGCCGCCAAGGGCCTCGGCGGCGCCACCGAGGACAAGAAGAAGGTCGCGTCCATCCTGTCCGCCGCGATCACGCCGAACTCCAAGGACAACGCCGTCGTGGCCGCGATCCTGGACGCCATCGGGAAGCTGGGCGACCAGAGCGCCGTCGCGACGGTCGAGAACAACTTCAAGTCCAAGGACGTCGTGATCCTCAAGGCCGCGGTCGAGGCCGCGGGCGAACTCAAGAGCCGGGGCTCGGTCCCCCTCCTGATCGACCTCTGCAAGAAGCTGGAGCAGGGAGCCAAGGAAGCCCCGAGCACGGGCGGGAATTACGGCGGGGGCAAGCTTCCGGGTGTCGGCGGCGGCGGCGTCACCGACGACCAGGCCAAGGAGCGCGAGAAGGTCATCAAGCCCATCGTCGTCAAGGTCCTCGGTAACCTCACCAAGACCAACTACAGCCTCGCCAAGGAGTGGGAGGACTGGTGGCGGACCGAGGGCGGAAAGTTCATGTCGGGGAAATAAATTGACGGCCTCCCTCTTGGCGCTCGCTCTGGTCCTCCAGGACGACGCGGTCGAGGCGCTCAAGAAGTTTGACGCGGCGTACAAGTCGAAGGACGCCGCCGTCCGGGCCGCCGGAGTGACCGAGCTCTCCAGGACCGATCACGAGAAGGTCATCGCCAAGCTCGAGAAGCTCCTCGCCGTCGACGCGAAAGAGGTCCGGCTCGCGGCCGCGGCGGGGCTCGGCATCGTCCGCGAGACCAAGGAGCACAACAATGAAGGAGATGACCGCGCTCGGGAAGGGGATCGTCCCCAACACCGCCGAGCGCGAGGTGATCCTGGCGATCGTGGCCGCGCTCGACAAGTTCGGCGACGGCGTGGGCCTCTCGATCCTCCACCAGCACTTCGCCTCGCCCGACATCCCCGTGGCCAAGGCCGCGGTCGAGGCGGCGATCGAACTCCGGAAGAAGGAGTCCGTCCCGGTCCTCATCGCGTTCGCCAGGCACCTGGAGACCTCCGCGCGCGATGCGTTGAACGTGGGCCCGGGCGGGAAGACCGTGACGGGCGGCGGGCTTCCCTACGTGGGGGGGAACACGGCGGGCGATCCCGAGGCCCCCAAGCGCGCGCGGGCGCTCTCGCCGGTCGTCACGAAAGCCCTCGAGTCGCTCACGAAAAAAAGTTTCAAGACGACGCCCGAGTGGGAGGCGTGGTGGAAGAAAGAGGGGAGCGACTTCAAGATCGAGAAGTAGCCTCCGTGACATCAAATGAGGTCCTGGAGAATCCACGTCGTTTGGGCCGTCGTCACGGTGATCGTTGCCGCCGCGTGGGGCCATCACGTCTCGACCCGCGTGGAGCGGGAGCGGCGGGACGATCACGATCTCCGTCGGAATGGCGAAAGGCCGTCGCCGCAGAACGGCGGCCCCTCCGGCTTGACCTCTGAGGCGCCGGACTCCTCCAAAGCAGCCCCCCCCGAGAAGATTCCCTCCCAAGCCCCGGCCCCGGATCCCCCCACTCCGGTGCAGCTGACTCCGGATCAGATTCGGACAATGCTCCGCGACAAGAAAACCTGGGCCCGGGCTTTCGAAGCGCTCAAGGTCCTGCAGGAGCGGCCTCTCAAGCTGAAGATCCTGGAGGAGTGCCTCGCTCTAGGCGCCGTGGAAATTCGGATTCCCATCAGTGCCTTCATGCAACTCGGGGAGATGGGAGGGGCGGATGCGGCGGAGATCGTCGAGAAGGCCCTGCGCGGCGCTGAGGACGAGCGTACGCGATATCGGGCGGCCCGCGCCCTGGCCCAGATCCAGGAACCCCGATCGCTTGCTGTCTTCCTGGAGACGTATCAACTGGATCCTCTCGACCTGAAGGTCCTCTGCGCGGGCGCACTTCAGAAGCTCGGACACGCGGGGCCAGCCTCAGAAATCTTGACGCGACTGACCCGGTCCCTGGACGACCCGGACGGCGCCATCCGGAGGGAGTCCCTCGAATACATCTCATCTCTGAAAACCGCCGCCGCGCTGCCCGTCCTGATGCGCTGCCTCAACGACTCGAACGGCGACGTGAGGAGCGAGGCGATCTCCGGGTTGGAATCTCTGGCGATCCCTGAGGTTCTGCCCCTCCTCGAACGGGCCTGCCAGGACCCGAATCCCTCGGTGGCGGAAGACGCCCGGCGGGCGCTGGAACGGCTGAGGAGGCCCAAGGAGAAAGCGAAGTCGTGATCCGCCCGCCGCGGAGAACGAATCTCTAGCCGCGGCAGAGGATGTCGGGGCGCGTCTCGCACATCGGCCAATCGTCCATCGCGGTCAGCACCTCCCCCGACGAGAGGATCGTGTCCTCGGACTTCGTGCCCGTGATCGAAGGGTTCCAGCCGACCGCCTGGCTGTCGACAACCTTACGCGTCTCGGTCGGCGTCGCCTTGAACTCGCGTCCCTCGTAACCGACCGGCCCTCCCTGGTGGTGCTTCTTCCACTCCTCGGCGAACCCGGTCTCCTTGTAGACCCGGATGCCCTCGGCCAGGATGTCGCACCACCGAACCCCTGGCTTGGTGGCGGCGTGGAGCGTGGCGTCGACCTTGCAGACAGCGTCGTGCTTGCGCCGGAGGTCGGACGGGAGCTTCCTCCCGTAGTAGACGAGGCGCGTCAGGGCGACCATGAGGCCGTACCGGCGCGGACAGACGGCGATCATCACCGTCTTCTCGATCTTCTTGTCGGTCGGGATCGGGTGCCGATACCGGGCGATCCTCGCGTCGGAGGCGACGAGAAGGACGGGGGTCTGGATGCCGTCGCCCCGCAGCGCCCCGGCCAGGCCTCCGGCGATCCTCCGCTCCGCTTCTCCCTTCCAACCGATGTTCATGAGCACATGCCGGAGTGCCTGGGCGGTCCGCGCGCCCAGTTCCCGCATCCTCTTGATTTCCAGCGGCGTGAGCGGCGCGCGGAGGTCGGCGAACGGGTCGTCGGGGAAGTCGGTCGCGTACCTGCCCTTTGGCGGCGCCGCCTTCTCCCACCAGTTCGTCGCGCGCACCTCCCACTCGCTCCCGAATTCCTCGTCGGCGAGGCGCTTTGCCTCGATGTTGGTCGTGAGAACCACTTTCTTCTTCGGAGTCCATAGGAGGCTGGCGACGCCCGTCGAGCTCGAGGAGTCGACGTGCACGTCGGCGCCGTCGGTCAGCCATGCGATATTCGTGCGGCGGCGGAGCCAGACGCCATCGACGTGGTTCAGGTCGCACCATCGGGCGAGCCGGAGGTCCTTCTCGTTCACGCCAGGCTCTTCGCCGCGGGATAGAGCTTCTTGAACCGGGCGTACTCCCTGTCATAGGAGCGACCGGGCCTCGTGACCGACGTCTCCTTCACGATCCGGTCGGTCGCTTCTTCCACGCTCTTGAACGCGCCGACGCCGACCGCGGCCAGGATCGCCGACCCGAACGCCGCGCCCTCGTCGCTCGTGTTGACGGTGATGACCGGGATGCCGAGGACGTCCGTGATGATCTGCCGCCAGACGGGGCTCTTCATCCCGCCGCCCGTCACGCGGACCGACGTCGCCTTCATGATCTCCTGCGCGTCGCGAAGCGCGAAGGCCGTCCCCTCCATGACCGCGCGGACGAAGTGCGCCTTGCCGTGGTCGGGCGAGAGGCCTGCGAACATCCCGCGGACGGTTGTGTCGGCGTAAGGGGTCCGCTCGCCGACCAGGTACGGTGCGA
Source organism: Planctomycetota bacterium (assembly GCA_041482015.1). Taxonomy (GTDB): domain Bacteria; phylum Planctomycetota; class MHYJ01; order MHYJ01; family JACPRB01; genus JACQFK01. The sequence goes on from JBGPCZ010000083.1 coordinate 9,951, forward strand.
AGAGGAGACCTTTGGAGTCGTCCGCGATCGGCGCGCTCTCGACCTTCTCGCCGACCACGTCGAGAATCCAGTTGAACGAGCGCGTGCCCGTCAGCATGCAGCCCAGCTGGATGAACTTTTTCGGCACCGCGTGCGCAAAAGTGTGGACCCGCATCTCGGGGTCGACCACCGGCTTGTCGTGCACCGCGAGGAGGACGTTCGAGGTGCCCATCGACGCGACCGCCTGGCCCTTCCGGACGACGCCGAGTCCGACCGCGGCGGCCGCGTTGTCGGCGGCGCCGCCGACGACCGGGATGCCGTTCCATTTCCCGACGACCTCGGTCGAGCCGCAAGGCTTCGGGAAGAGCTTCGCGTCGATGCCGACCTTCTTGAGGACCTCGGTCGCCCAGCGGCCTTTCGAAAGGTGCCAGGTGATCATGCCCGAGGCGTCGCTGATCTCGTGTCGCAGCTCTCCGGTCAGCCGCGCGCGGACGTAGTCCTTGCAGAGCGCGACGGCCGTCCCTTTGAGCTGGCCGTTCTTCTTCCGCCAGAGGAGGTGGGGGAGGGTGAAGCCGGCGAAGGCCATGTTGCCGACGGTCTTGCGAAGCAGGGCGCGGCCGGCCTTCTTGTTGATCTCGGCGCACTCCTTCTCGGAGCGGCCGTCGCACCAGAGGATCGCGCGGCCCGTCGCCTTCCCGGCGGCGTCGATGCACACTTCCGAGTGCATCATGCCGTCCATGCCGATCGCGTCGGCGGGTCCGAGCTCGGCGAGGATCCCGGTGACCGCGGTGATCCAGTCCTCGGGCTCGTGCTCGGCGCGGTTCCCCTCGGCGTGGAGCGTGTATTCCCGGCGGGCGGACTTCAGGACCTGCCCGTCGGGGAACGAGACGAGCACGCCCTTGCAGCCGGACGTGCCGATGTCGATCCCGATCGCCTTCATGCGACTTGGAAAGTGATAAGCGGAGTGCGGCGCACTCGGCTTATCAGCCTACCCGCGGAGGCCCATGAGGAGGTCGAAGACGAGCTGGTCCAGTTTTTCGTACTGGTAGCCCTTCTCGGCCATCTTGTCGATGTTGAACGACTCCTTCAGGATCTTCGCGTGGCCCTCCTTGGAGAACTTGGGCGAGGGCTCGGCGAGGTCCTTCCGGACGAGCGCCTGGATCTCCTTGTCCTTGGCGAAGAGCGTCGCCTTGTGCTGGAGGATCTTGTACGAACGCATGCATCCGTACGCGAAGTCCCACACGCCCTCGATGTCCTCGGTGCGGTACGCGTGCGCGTCGAAGTGCTTGGGCCCCGCGTAGGCGTACTCCTCGATCAGCTTGACGAGATAGAACGCGCCCTTGATGTCCTCCGACGCGAACCGGAGGTCCTGGTCGAACCGCCCGATCTTCTGGTTGTTGAGGTCGAGGTGGTAGAGCTTATTGGCATCGATCGCCTGCGCGACCACGTGGTAGAAGTTGAGCCCGGCCATCACCTCGTGGCCGACTTCCGGGTTGACGCCGACCATCTCGGGGAAGTCGAGCGTCTCGATGAAGCCGAGGACCGAGCCGGTCGTGGCGAGGTAGATGTCGGCGCGCGGCTCGTTGGGCTTCGCCTCGATGGCGAACTTGAGGTCGTACTTCTTCTCCTTGGCGTAGTGGCAGACGTAGTTGATCGCCTCGCGGTACCGCTTGAACGATTCGACCGCGTCCTTCCCGGCGTCGGTGTCGGACCCCTCGCGGCCGCCCCACATGACGTAGATGTTCGTCTTGAACCGGCCGACGCACATGTCCATGCCGTTGCAGATCTTCTGGAGCGCGTAGCGGCGGACGGCCGGGTCGGGCGAGGTGAACGCGCCGTCGCGGAAGACGGGGTGCGAGAAGAGGTTGGTCGTGCCCATCGAGACGACCATGCCGGTGTCCTTCAGCGCTTTCTCGAAGTCCTTCATCTTCTGCTCCGCCTCGGCGGGCGTCGCGTCGATGGGGATGAGGTCGTTGTCGTGGAGGCAGACGCCCCAGGCGCCGAGCTTGCCCAGGTTCTTCACGATGTCGACCGGGTCGATGCGCGGGCGGACGCGCGGGCCGAACGGGTCCGCGCCGGGGTTGCCCACGGTCCAAAGGCCGAACGAGAACTTGTCCTCTTTCCTGGGAGCGAATGGGTCCGCCATGGTCGACCTCGCAAATCAGACGTGAAGGATTTCCGACTCCCACCCCAAACCGGACCGGGAGTATACTGGAATCGCTTTCGCCCTTGCAAGAACTCGAGCGGGGGGAGGAGGCTGATCCGGATTAGCCGCCGGTCACTTCCGCTCGACGATCTCGATCGCGCCGTTCGCGATCCGGACGTCGAGGCCGAGCGGGAGGATCAGGAGCTCAAGGACCTGGCCCAGCGGAAGGTCCTTGAACTTGAACGTGACCTCGCGGGCGGGCGGAGGGGCCCTGACCTCGATCTTCAGCTCTGAGAAATCCCGGACCAGGTCGAGGATGTCGGCGATTTTCGAGTTCTCGAACACGAGGTCGATCTTCATCCGGTCGAGCTTCCGGGCGACCTCCCGGTCCGCCCTGTCGAGCTTCTGGGACCGCCACGCCGCCGCCTCGGGGATCGCGCTCCAGCGGCGCGCCAGCGGCGTGAGCTCCCACAGGAGCCCCTTCGCGCGCGCCGCGAGCTCGGCGTCGGAGCGCCCCGCGGCCTCCTTGAGAAGCGGGACCGCCCCGGCCCCCAGCTTCCGGATCTCCGCCTCGGCATGGTCCCGCGCCGTCGGGGATTCGGACCCGAAGTCCGCGATCAGCGCCCGGGCGGCCTTCGCCTGCTCTTCGGAAAGCGCCGGCGGAGGCTCCGCCTTTGGAGTGGCCCAGAGCCGCTCGGGCGTGGCCAGGATGATGGCGCCGCACCGGACGTCGTAGTCCAGTCCCGTCCGGGCGCACAGGGCGTCGAGGGCCTTTCGGAACGGGACGTTCGAGACGAGGAGCGTGACCTCCGGCGGGTCCCTGGGTACCCCCAGGTCTTCCGCCAGGTTCACCTTCACGATCTCCCGCAGGTAATCCAGGACGGCCGAGGCGGGCGCGTTCTGCATGTCGACGGTGACCAGGACCTTGCCGAGCGTGTCGAAGAGCGGGCCTCCGGCCTGGCCCGCCGCCGTCGTCTTGATCTCGAACAGGAGATCGTTGAGGGCCTCCTCCCGCTTGAGATTCTTGCGGCCGCGCGCCCGGGCGAGCGCGGGAAGGGCGGCGACCCCGCGCGTGACGAGAGTCCGGCGGGCGATCGCGGATTCCGCGTCGGTGCCGTCGAGGAACTCGGAGAGCGCGGGCTCTTGGGGGGAGAGGAGCGCGAAGAGGAGGGCGGCGGTCACCATCGATCTATGGGGGAGACGCCGCGCGCGGAGCGGTTCCTTGCCCTAATCCGTCAGGCGGTTGCTCCAGGGGACTCTCGCGCGCTCGACGGCCTCGATCTTCTCGTACTCCTTGACCTGGTCGGAGTTGAACTCCTTGCCGCACTCGAAGCTCGTGCAGCGGTACTCCTTGGCGTCGTTGGCGCTGAAGGCGTTGATTTCGTTCTTCTTCACGCGGTTGCCGTTGCAGTAGGGGCACTTCGCGCGGTTCCAGAATTTCTTGGGGGCCTCGGCGGCGGAGGTTTCGAGCTTCGAGCCGTCCTCCTGGACGACGATCTTCTTGGGCTTGATCTTGCCGGCCGCCTCGTCCTTGCACCGGTGGCAGAACTTGCCGAACGCGACGTGGGTGCACTCGAACTTGTTCCGCTGGCGCCGCCGCTTGTGGGACATGCTCGTTCCTCTAAATCGGGGCTATACTTCTAACGGGTTGCGACCCGCTTTGCAACCCTATTTTTCGTATAAGATCCCATGGTGAAGGCGCTCCTGCCGGCCCTGCTCCTCGGCCTGGCGCAGGGCAAGCCCGCGCTGCCCGAGGTGCTCTCGAGCAAGCACTACGACATGAAGACCTCCGCCACGAAGGAGCAGGGGCAGGAGCTCCTGGACTTCATGGAGCTCGTCCACCAGACCTACACTTCGCTCCTCAAGCCCGAGAACCCCGCCGAGGTCGAGAAACGGAAGTTCACGGTCCTCATGTACCGCGACTCGGAGGAGTACGTGAAGGCGGGCGCGCCCGCCGGCTCCGGCGCCTACTACAACGGGAGGGAGCTCGTCGGCTGGTACGACGCGACCTTCATGCGCCCCTTCTACGCCCACGAGGGCATGCACCAGTTCACCGACGCGACCTCGAAGAACTTCAAGGACTTCCACATGTGGTTCACCGAGGGCATCGCCGACTGCATCGGGAACTGCGAGGTCCGCGAGAAGAAGCTCTACATGTGCGTGAAGAGCGGGATGATCGCGCGCATGCGGCTCCAGCTCATCCAGGCCGCCGTCCGGCAGGGCGCGACCTACCCGCTCCGCGAGCTGATGATGCTCTCGAAGAACGAGTTCATGAGGAACGCCGACCTCTGCTACGCGCAGTCCTGGAGCTTCTGCCATTTCCTGATGACCTACCCGAAGGAGGAGGACCGCTCCGCCCAGCTCCCGAACGGACGGTTCCGGAAGAACCTCGCGATGTACTACGAGGCGGTGCGCGCGGGCGGGACGACGCACGCGAAGGCGTGGGAGGAGGCGTTCGCCGGCATTCCGCTCCGCGAGCTGGAGGACGCGTGGAAGAAATACGTCCTCGAGCTCGACGCCGGCAAGTTCATCGGGATCGTCGGGAAGGAACTTCCCCAGGAGGAGCTCGAGAAGCTCGCCCTCGACGCCGGCTTCACGGGCATCCGGCTCGACGAGGTGCTGCCCGACGGCGTCGCCGCGAAGGCCGGGATCAAGGCGGGCGACATCATGATCCGGTTCGACGGCCGGCGCTTCCCCCGTCACGACGCGATGAACCGCATGCGCGTCTGGATGCAGGACGTCCCCTATGGCCGGGCGATCAAGGTCGTGGTCCTCCGCGCGGGGAAGGAAGTCGAGTGCGCCTGCAAGTGGGACGCCCCGCCGCCCGCGAAGAAGTGACCCCCGCCCGCCGTCAGTCGCCCATCTCCACGGCCAGCCGGATGCGGTGCGCGATCATCACGCCGTGGAAGAGTGTGAGCGGGCCGACGACGAGGAACCACAGGTAGAGCGGCGCCTCGAGCCCCAGCTTCTCCCGCGCCGCGGCCGACCGCTCCAGCAGGAAGTACGCCGCGACCGCCGCCACCGGTACGGACGCGTGCCACGCCAGCCTCAGGTGATGCGCCGTCATCGGCCGGCTCCGGAACATCAGCGCCCACGCGAGCAGGAAGAGCCCCGAGAGGACGGGGACGATGAACGCCGGCCAGCGGTAGGCTCGGAGCGCCTTCTCCTCGTCCTCCGTCAGCCACGGGGTCCTCGCCTTGAACGTCGACAGGAAGCCCCCGAGTTCCGCGGGCAGCTGGGAGGAGAGCGTGATCGGAGCCGACACGCAGACCGCGGTCGCCTGGCCGGTCGTGGGAACCCACGCGATGCGCGCCGCCTGTTCGATGCCGTCGCGGGCCCACCGGCACTCGACCCCGTCCACCTGCAGGTTCAGCCACGCGACCTTGAGGGGTTTCACGTTGCGCGGGTCCTCCAGGCCCAGGGCGCGGACGAGCTCGTCGACGGGAGGCGGTGTCCTCGGGGGGAGCGGGCGCCCGAGCGGCACGAGGTCGACGCGGACCTTCTCCCACGGCTCCCGCCCGGCCGGCCGCTCGAAGGAATACCCCGCTTCGCGGGGCGCCATCCGGATATAACCGCGCGGGATCGACACGCGGTACGCGGGGTAGGTGCTCGTCTGGGCGGTCTCCGGCTCCGGTTTTTTCTCCTGGGGTGCGGAGACGGCCTGGAGACACGCGAGGATCCAGGCGAGGGAAGCGGCGAGAAAGCTCACGTTCCCCAGATTGTATCCGCGGCCCGGCGGCGCGAGAAGCCGCTTCCCGAACTTTGAACGGCCGTTCAAATCCGCCCCGGCCGCGCGGTCCTTGCCGAACAACAGAAAATCGTTTGACCGCGGCGGCGGGGCCGTGCTACACTTTTGAACGATGGTTCAAAAATTGAACAGCCGTTCAAAAGTGGTGCGGAAGAAGATCGAAATCCTGCGCTCGGCCGCCTCGGCGTTCCGCGACCGGGGCTTCGCCGCGACCAGCATGCGGGCGGTTGCGCTGCAGGTGGGGCTGACGCCCGGCGCGCTCTACCACTACTTCGACTCGAAGTCGGACCTCCTTTACTTCTGCCAGGAGTACTCCGCCGACCGGATGATCGAGAAGGCGCGGAAGGTCCTGCGGCTGGGCGTCTCCTGGCAGCTGAAGCTCCGGGCGATCATCACGGAGCAGATGCTCTGCATGCTGGACGAGCTCAACGGCTCGGCGGCGCACCTGGAATACCACGCCCTCTCGCGGGCCCACCGCGAGAAGATCGTCCAGAAGCGTGACGCGTACGAGGCGATCGTGCGGGGCGTGATCGAGAAGGGAATCCGCGCCCGCGAGTTCGCCCCCTGCGACGTCAAGATGGTCGCCTTCGCGATGCTCGGCGCGATGAACTGGACCGCCCGCTGGTACCGCCCGGGCGGCGAGCAGAACGCCGCGGACATCGCCACGACGTTCAGCAACTACCTCGTCCGGGGACTCCTGCGATGAAGAGGACGAAGGCGCACCTCGCGCTCGAGGTGAATGGTGAGACTCAGGAGATCGCGTTCGCGCCTCACAAGACACTCCTCGAGGTCCTTCGCGAGGACATGGGCCTCATGGGAACCAAGCACGGTTGCGAGCTGGGCGAATGCGGCGCGTGCACGGTGCTGATCGACGGGCAGCCGGAGCTCTCCTGCCTCGTCCTCGGCCTCGAGTGCGAGGGACGGAAGATCGTCACGGTCGAGGGGCTCCAGCAGGGGCCCGCCCCCCATCCGCTGCAGCAGTCGTTCGCGGAGCTTGGGGCCGCGCAGTGCGGGTATTGCACGCCGGGCATCCTCTGCGCCGCGAAGGCGCTGATCGACGAGAAGCCCCTCGCGTCGCGGGACGAGATCCGCGAGGCCCTCTCGGGGAACCTCTGCCGCTGCACGGGCTACCTCAAGATCTACGAGGCGGTCGAGCTCGCCGCCCGGCGGATGAAGGTTGAACGATGAAGCGAAGCCTCAAGGTCGTCGGCGCGTCGGTCCGGAAGATCGACGGCCTCTCGAAGTGCGCCGGCGTCACGAAGTACGCCGACGACATCGTCCTCCCGCGGATGCTTTTCTGCAAGATCCACCGGTCGCCTGTCCCCCACGCGCGGATCAAGCGCGTGGACGCGTCCAGGGCGGCCTCGATGCCGGGCGTCTTGGCGGTGCTGACGGGGAAGGACCTGCCGATCCCGTTCGGGATCCTCCCGATTTCCCAGGACGAGCACGCGCTCTGCCTCGACCGGGTCCGCTTCGTCGGCGATCCGGTGGCGGCCGTCGTGGCGATCGACGAGGACGTCGCGTTCGAGGCGATGAACGCGATCGAGGTCGAATACGAACCCTTGAAGGCGGTCTTTACCCCCGGGGAGGCGCTCGCGATGCCCGGGCCGCGCATCCACGACTATGGTGACGAGGGAAACGTCCACAAGAAGGTCGCCCTCGAGTTTGGCGACATTGAACGGGCGTTCAAAGAGGCGGACGAGGTCGTCGAGGAGACCTACTTCTTCCAGGGGAACACGCACCTCGCGCTCGAGCAGCACGCCGCGGTCGGCTGGGTGGACCCGGACGGGAAGCTCGTCGTCTGGTCGAGCACCCAGACGCCGCACTACGTCCACCGCGCGCTCGCGAAGGTCCTCGGGATGCCGCCCGCGCGGATCCGCGTGATCGCGACGCCGAACGGCGGCGGTTTCGGCGGGAAGAGCGACCCCTTTGGACACGAGATCGTCGTCGCGAAGCTTGCGCTTGTCACGGGCCGGCCGGTCAAGGTCTGCCTGACGCGCGAAGAGGTCTTCTACTGCCATCGCGGCCGGCACCCCGTCCTCATGAAGCTGAAGACGGGCGTGAAGAAGGACGGCTCGATCACGGGGATGCACTTCCAGTCGCTCCTCGACGGCGGCGCGTACGGCTCCTATGGAGTCGCGAGCACGTATTACACGGGAGCGCTCCAGACGGTGACGTACGACGTGCCCGCGTACAAGTTCGACGGCGTCCGCTGCTTCACGAACAAGCCGCCGTGCGGGCCCAAGCGCGGACACGGGACGCCGCAGCCGCGGTTCGCGCTCGAGGTCCATCTGGACAAGATCGCGGAGCGCCTCGGGCTCGATCCCGCGGAGATGAGGCTCCGCCACCTCGTGCCGGCGAACTCGATCACCGCCAACTGGCTCCGCGTGGGGTCGATGGGGCTCGGCGCGTGCATCCGGAAGGTCGTCGAAGGCTCGGGATGGAAGGGCAAGTTCCGGACGCTTCCCCGGGGGCGCGGCGTGGGGATCGCGTGCTCGAGCTACATCTCGGGCGCGGGACTGCCCATCTACTGGAACGCGATGCCGCACACGGGCGTGCAGCTCAAGCTCGACCGCGGGGGCGGCGTCTGCGTCTTCTGCGGCGAGATCGACATCGGGCAGGGTTCCGACACGGTGCTCGCGCAGACCGTCGCGGAAGTGCTCGGCATCGACCCCTATGACATCCGCGTCGTCTTCGGCGACACCGACCTGACGCCGGTCGACCTCGGGAGCTACTCCAGCCGCGTGACGCTGATGATGGGGAACGCGGCGATCCAGGCGGCGGAGCGCGCGCGGGACCTGCTCGCGAAGGCGGTCGCGGAGAAGCTGAAGATTCCCGGGTCGCGCCTGGAGTTCGCGGGCGGCCGCGTCTTCGACGTCGAGCGCCCCGGGAGCGGCGTCTCCTTCGCCGAGGCGGTCGTGCTCGCGGAGTCGAAATATGGCACGATCGGCACGGTGGGCTCGTATACGCCGCCCCCGTCGGCCGCGAAGTTCAAAGGGTCGGGCGTCGGCCCGTCGCCGGCCTACAGCTACACGGCGAGCGTGGTCGAGCTCTCGGTGGAGCCGGAGACGGGGATCATCACGGTCCACAAGATCTGGATCGCGCACGACGTCGGGCGCGCGATCAACCCGGTGCTGACGGTCGGGCAGGTCGAGGGGAGCGTTTACATGGCGCTCGGCGAGGCGCTGATGGAGGAGCAGGTGTTCCGCGGGAACCGGAACGGAGTCCACAAGGTTCCCTCGATGCTCGAGTACAAGAGCCCGACGACGATGGAGATGCCCGACGTGGAGACGTATCTCGTCGAGGACCCCGACCCGAACGGCCCGTTCGGCGCGAAGGAGGCGGGGCAGGGGCCGCTGCTGCCGGTCATCCCCGCGATCGCGAACGCGGTCTACGACGCGGTGCGGGTCCGGATCGACGAGGTCCCGATCACGCCCGACAAGGTGCTCAAGGCGCTGAAGTCCAAGGAGAAGCGGTTCGGCCCGAAGGGCTATCCGTCGATCCCGATGCCCGAGCCCACGCGTGTCAAGACGCCCGCGGAGGGCGGCACGGGCGCCGCCGAGACGGGCGAGTACGTGAGGACGTGGAAGTAATGATGCGCCTGCCGAAGTTCACGTACCTCCGGCCGAAGAGCCTGGCCGAGGCGTGCCGGATGCTGGCCGGTGAAGGGCCGACCGCGATGGTCGTCGCGGGCGGGACGGACCTCTACCCCAACATGAAGCGGCGGCACCAGCGGCCGAAGACGCTGATCGGGCTGCGCTACCTCAAGGAGCTCAAAGGGGTCGGGGACGAGCGGGTCGGCGCGGGCGAAACGCTGACCGCCCTCGAGCGGAACCCGCGGATCCGCGCCTCGTGGCCCGCCCTCTGGACGGCGATCCACTCGATCTCGACGCCCATCCTCCGGAACATGGGGACGATCGGCGGGAACGTCTGCCTCGACACGCGCTGCAACTACTACAACCAGAATCACGAGTGGCGCCGCGCGATCAACTTCTGCATGAAGTGCGACGGGACGACCTGCTGGGTGGCGCCCTCGAGCGACACGTGCCTCGCGATCAACTCGAGCGACACCGCGCCCGTCCTCTGCGCGATCGGCGCGCGCCTCCGGCTTCGGTCGGTCGACGGCGAGCGCGTGGTCGAGGCGAAGGACTTCTACCAGGACGACGGGATCCACTACCTGAAGAAGCGCCCGCACGAGCTGCTGACGGACCTCCTGCTGCCGAAGCCCACCGGGGCCCGGGCGACGTATCTCAAGCTGCGCCGCCGCGGCGCCTTCGACTTCCCGGTGCTCGGCGTCGCGGCCTGCCTCGAATTCAAAGGGAAGACCGTGACGTCGGCGAAGATCTACCTCAACGCGGTCTCGATGAGCCCGCTAGAGGTGACCGCCGCGGAGCGCGCGGTGGAGGGACGCGAATTGAACGAGCATTCAATATCCGAGGCGGCCGACGCCGCGTTCGTCGCGGCCAAGCCGATGGACAACGCGGATTTTCACCTGCACTGGCGCAAGGAGATGGCGCGGCAGTACGTCAGGAAGGCGCTGATCGAGCTTCGTCCGGCATGAAACCCTGGCCGCTCCTCCTATTGATTTCCTCCTGCGCGGCGCCGCCTCCAACGAGGGAGCCGTCTCCGCAGCCGACCGTCTCGCGGGAGGAGGTCGTGCGGGCCCTGGAGGCGCTCGAGCGGAATTTCTACGTCCACTGGGGGGGGGTGGAGAAGACTGCGGAGGTCGCAAGGCTGGGCGCGGCGCACGTCCCGGTGCTCCGCGAGATCGCCGACGCGAACGGCCCGCAGGCGCTCATGGCCTGCCGCGTGCTGCGGGGGCTGGCGCCCTCGGAGAAGTTCACCGACGCGGCGAAGGCGATCCTCCTGGTCACGGTGTTCGAGCAGGAGACGAACTTCGCGCGCTGGGGGACGCTCTCGAAGGGCGGGATCCTGCCCGGCGTGTACGGCGACGAGCTGATGGCGACGGGGGAGTCGGCGGTGCCTCCCCTCCGGAAATCGCTCTCCGACCGGCGGCGGGCCCGGCTCCAGGGCGGGGAGCGGGACGAGGCGGCAAACCGCGCGCAGGGGGACCGCGTCTGCGACTACGCGTGGATCCTGCTGGCGACGATGCTCCGCCGTCCCTTTGACTACGTAGAGGAGCAGGATCGTCGCGACCTCCAGATCCGGGAGTTCGACCTCTGGCTCGGCCGCCGGCAGGACTTCAAAAGGTTATCGAGCCGCGCGAGAGAATGACGGCGCGGCCGCCGACGCGGACCTCCTTCGCGGTGGCGTAGACCGTCAGCTCGCCCGGGCGGCCGACCGCGTCCCCCTGCCGCACGCGGAACTCGGGGCCCTTCGCGATCCCGTTCAGCACGAGGTAGCCGCCCAGCGCGCCGTTCGCCGTGCCGGTCACCGGGTCCTCGTTCACGCCGCACGCGGGGGCGAAGTGGCGCGCGTAGAGGCGGCCGCCCTTCTCGATCGTGAAGAGGTGCGTCCCCAGCACGCCGAGCTCGAGGTTGAGCGCGGCGAGCTCCGTGAACCGTGGCTGGCAGAGGTTGACCTCCTCCTGGCCCGGCATCGGCACCACGAGCGACCAGTTGCCCGTCGAGGCCTTCTGGACGGGGAGCTCCGGGTCGATCGACTCGATGCCCAGCACGGCCGCCAGGTCGTTCCGGTTGAGCTCGACCGCCTCGATCTTCGGCGGGAGCTGCTCCATCATCACGCGGTCCCGGTCGATGTCCAGGTCGAGCACGCCAAGGTTCGTCTCCTGCTTCGCGCGGCCGCGCTTGAGGCGCCCCTCGCTCGCGAGCACCCAGGCGGTCGCGACCGTCGCGTGGCCGCAGAGGTCGATCTCGCGGGCGGGTGTGAAGAAGCGGATGCGGTAGTCCGCGGACTTCGACGGGAGGACGAACGCGGTCTCCGAGTGCTTGAGCTCCCGGGCGACGAGCTGCATCTGGGCCGTCGTCATCCCCTGCGCGTCGAGCACCACGCCGGCCGGGTTCCCGCCGAACGGCTGGGCGGTGAAGGCGTCGACGTGGTAGACGGGGAACGAGTTCACGGGGCGTCCGCGGCGGGAATTGAACGGGCGTTCAAATCACGCCGGCCCGATCAGGTGCTCGACGATGTCGGCAACCTCGCCGACCTTGAAGGGGCGGTTGACGACGACCACGGTGCGGAGGAAGCAGCGGGAGGCGGCATCGCCCTCGTCCTCGTCGGCGATCAGGATCACTTTCGGCGGGACCTTCTTGGGGCGGAGGTCCTCGATGATCGAGTCCATGCCCTTGTCGAGGTTCGTGGTGATGACGACGACGTCGTAGTGGCGCTGGCGGAGGCGGTCGCGGGCGTCGCCGGCGTCGAACCAGACGCTGACGTCGTAGCCGCAGGCCTCCAGCGAGTTGCGGATCATGGCGCCCTCGCGGAAGTCGCGGTCGGCGATCAGGACGGACTTGCCCCGTGCGTCCACCTCGACGGACCCGGGCTGTCCCTGCGTCTGCCGGATGATCGTCGAATCGGCCATGTCTCCTCCACGGTTCAGGCGCCCTTCCGCCGGTCGCCGCCCGGCGTGCCGACGAGCCTCCGCGCCTCGTCGACCACCTCGTTCACGTCGCACGGCCGCCGCAGGACCGACAGGCCCGGCCGCGCCGGCGTCTCCCTCCGCGTCAGCAGGAGGACGGCGGGCAGCCGCGCGCCGCGGGCGACGGTCGCCAGGATCGACTCGACCGCCGGCTCACCCAGCGAATCGGACAGCACCAGCAGGTCGTAGACGCGCTCCACGAGGCGCCTACGGCCCTCGCCCGGGTCGGTCACCCAGTTCAGGTAGTAACCGGTCTCTTCCAGGGCCAGGCTCATCGACGGGCCCCAGAACTCATCCCGGTCGACGATCAGGACCCTCTTCGGATTCTCCGTGCGGGTCGGCGAGCCACCGGCGGACGACATACTGCCCTCCTTCGCCCCGCGTGCCGGTCGGTGTCGCTGGAGGGATTATATAGCGCATGTCTCATGGGGGACGGGGAAAAATGGGCGACGCTTCACACGCGCGGCCGCAGCGGGATCCCCAGCTGGTCGACCACCGCGCGGACGAACTCCGTCACGTCCTCCGAGAGCCGGTGCGTGAGGAGAGCCCCGGACGTGGGGGTCAGCCCGGCGCGGAGGCTGACCGACGCGCTGTCGAGCGCGTCCATGAGGATCATCACCTTCGGGACCGCGGGGAGTTTCTTGATCGCCCGCATGATCTCGGCCTGCGCTGAGGGGTCCACTTCGCTCGAGATGCACGCGAGGTCGAACGGCCGGCTGCCGGTGAGGAGGTCCGCGGCCCACTCGGGCTCCAGGCAGTCCGTCACGCCGTAGCCGACGGCCTCGAGGCGCTGCTTGGCCTGGTCGACCCACACCGCGTCGCGGTGCGCGATCAGGACCGACAGCCGGCGATGTGAATGTGTGGACCCCACCCGGAGGGAAGTATATCCCCCGTCGCGCCCCGGCGGCGGGAAATGAAAAAGCCCCGGGTCCCTCGCGGGGCCCGGGGCGTTCCGGTTCGAGTCCGGGCTACGCGGACGTCGGGGCCTTCTGGTGCGAGGCCCTCCACTGCTCGAGCGTCAGCATGATCTCGCGGGCGTTCGAGCCGTTGTGGCCGCCCAGGATGCCGGCCTTCGTCATCGCGTCGATCAGCCGGGCCGCGCGCGAGTAGCCGATCGAGAAGTGGCGCTGGATGAGCGAGGTCGAGCCGCGCCCCTCCGAGAGGACCTTCTCCACCGCCTCGTCGAAGAGGTCGTCGTCGCTCGTCCCCTCCGCGTCGCCCACCGTCTTGATCTCGAGCAGCTCCTGGTGGTACTCGGGCTTGCCCTTCGAGCGGAGCCACTTGACGAGGCCGCGGAGCTCGTCGTCCGACACGAACGTGCACTGCCCGCGCACCGGCTCGAAGGCGTCGATCATCTTGACGAGCATGTCGCCCTTCCCGAGGAGCCGCTCGGCGCCCTTCCGGTCCATGATGATCCGGCTCTCGATCTGGCTGGGGACGCGGAACGCGATCCGCGACGGCATGTTCGACCGGATCATGCCGGTGATGACGTCCGTCGACGGGCGCTGCGTCGCGACGACGAGGTGGATGCCGATCGCGCGCGCCTTCTGCGCGAGCCGCACGATCGAGGTCTCGACCTCTTTCCGGCCCGTCATCATGAGATCGGCCAGCTCGTCGATCACCGCGACGATGTACGGCATGTGGACGGGGAACTGCTCGGCCTCCTCGATTGGCACCGCCGCCTCGGCCAGGCGCTCCCGGATCTTCTTCTCGCCCATCTTGTTGAAGGACGAGATGGAGTTCGCGTTCACGCGGCTCAGGATGCCGTAGCGCTCCTCCATCTCCTTGACCAGCCAGTCCAGGACGAGGCCGGCCTTCTTGCCGTCGACCACGACCGGCGCCCAGAGGTGCGGGATGTCGGCGAAGCTCGTCAGCTCGACCTGCTTGGGGTCGATGAGGATGAGCTTCATCTCCTCGGGCGACATCGCCGAGACGAGGCTCGTGATGATCGTCTTGAGGCAGACGGACTTGCCCGAGCCCGTCGTGCCGCCGATCAGGAGGTGCGGGAGATCGGCGAGGCTCCGGATGATTGCCTCGCCGCCGTTGGTCTTTCCGAGGACCATGGGGAGCGGGATCTTCCGGAGGTCGGCGTAGTTCTTCTCGAGGAACTCGCGGATGCGGACGGCCTTCGGGTACGGGTTCGGGACCTCGATGCCGACGGTGCCTTTGCCGGGGAGCGGGGCGACGATCCGGACCGCGAGGGTCGCCAGGCGCATCGTGATCTCCTCCTGGCGCGCCGTGACGGCGTGGATGTGCTGGCCCTGCGCGAGCTCGACCTCGTAGGTCGTGACGGCGGGACCGATCTCGTAGTTCACCACGCGGCCCTCGATGCCGTACTCGGCGAGCGCGCTCTCGAGGATGAGCATCCGCTCCTTGATCTCCTTCTCGCTGATCCCGTGGATCTCCTCGACCTTGTTCTCGAAGAGCTCGATCGGCGGCTGCTCGTAGTCGCTGACCTTTTTCTGGTCGTAGTGGGCGGCCGCGGCCTTGATCGTCGATCCGATCTCCGCCTGGGGCGTGGCCTTGACCGCGGGGGCAGGCGCCTTTGCGTTCGCGGCGTGGACCGCGTGATCCTGGGGGGTGAGCCGGATCGTCGAGCCGGCGGGCGCGGGCGCGACGATCTTCGGGAGCGCGACCGGCGCGGACTTCACCGGCTCGGGCGCCTTCACGGTCGTGGGTACCGCCTGGACGCGGCGCGCGAGCTCCATCTTCGCCCGCTCCATCGCGAGCTGGTGGGCGGACTCGGCGCGCTTGACCCGCTCCTCCGCCGAGTAGTGGTGGAAGACGCGGCCGAGGAGCGCCTTCGCGGCCTGCGCCGCCTTGAGGACGCCCACGTAGATCATCCAGTCGGTCGAGAGAACGAGCGAGACGGCGAGGGCGAGGAGCACCGCCAGCCACGCGCCCGCGGCCCCGAGGTGGCCGACGAGGAGGATCTCGAACGCCTTCCCGTAGTTGCCGCCGAGTGCGGGGGCGGTGCCGGCCATCCCGAAGGCGCCCTGGGAGACCACGCCCTGGAGAGAGAGGAGCGTCGCGGCCGCGAAGACGGAGACGCCGACCGCGACCAGCTTGACCCAGAGGCCCTGGAGCTTGCGGTGGAAGAAGACGACGAACGACCAGAAGCCGGTGAAGAAGGCCAGCAGGTACGCCGCCAGGCCGAAGCCCGAGAGGAGCCCGTAGGCCACGCGCGCGCCGATCGCGCCGCCCTTGTTCACGATCGGGTGGTTGGGCGGGTACTTGATCTCGCGGATGTCGCCCGGGTCGTACGAGACCAGGGAGATGAAGACGAACATCGCGCAGAGGAAGAAGAAGAGCCCGCCCAGCTCCTTCACCTTCTCGCGCACGGGAACCCGGGACGCCAACGGCTCGGTCGCTTTTTTTGCCACGCTATCCCCTCGTGCTGAAATAGACCAGTCCCGACACGCCCGCCACCGCGCAGTAGAGGGCGAACCAGGAGAATCTGCCCTTCAAC
>JBGPCZ010000084.1:0-25719 GCA_041482015.1 Planctomycetota bacterium
ACGTCATAGATGTTCCGCTGGCCGCGGGAGTAGATCTCGAGGCCCGAGCCGTCGGTGCGCACGCGCATCACCCCGCCGCCGTGGAGCTGGACTTCCGTGCCGTCCTTCCCGACCGCCTTGATGCACCCGTAGTCGCCGACCGCGATGTAGAGCCAGCCGTCGATCCCGAGGCGCATGCCGTTGGTCGTGTGGTCGGCGCCGCGGAACTTGAGGTCGAAGCCCAGCCCCTTGACGAGCACTTCGCTGCGGTCCGCCTTGCCGTCGCCGTCGTCGTCGATGAACGCGCTGACGAAGGGCGGGTGCTGGACATAGAGTGTGCCGGCGTCCCAGACGATGCCGCGCGGGCTGTCCATGGTGGCGAAGACGTTGATCTCGTCGGCGCGGCCATCGCCGTCGGTGTCGATGCAGCGGAGCACGCGTCCGCGGCCGGGCTTGGCGTCGATCGATCCGTTCTCGTCGACGCCCACGAAGACCTCGCCGTTCGGGCCGCAGGAGAGGCACGTCGGATAGGCGACCTTCGGGGGGGCGGCGAAGAGGGTCACCTCGAACCCGGCCGGCGCCTTGACCCCTTTGAGGACCTCCCTGGGTTCCTCGGACTGCATCGCCGGGCAGGGGACGGCCAGGAGCAGCACGAGGAGCCGGATCATATCTCCCTTACGCCCGCCGGAGCGCGCGCGTTCCCGTGATGAGGACGAGAACGGCGGCGGCCGCGAGGGCCGCCCAGAGGAGCGGCCGGGGGAGCCGCGCGGGCGCGGGCTCCGCGGGGGCCGCGGGCGGCAGAGGAGGGGGCGGCGCGATCTTCGGCGGGATGACCGGGTCGGGGATGGGGATGCCGGGCTCCGCCCGCGCGAGCGAGAGGGCCTGGTCCCAGTCGACGGAGAGGAGGAGGTCGAGCCCGGGGTTCTGTTCCTTCACCTCGCACGCGCAGGGGCCCGCGACGAACTCCCCCGCCAGGTTGAAGTTCTCGCCCTTCAATTCCGTCCCCGTGATCGGGGGGAGCGCGCGACCCCGGCCGAAGACGAGGAAGATCGCCGGCCCCTCGACCTTCGGGTCGCTGCGCCGGAGCATCTCGAGGAGCGTCTTCTCGGACGGGTCCTGCCTCGAGAGCCGCAGGATCGAGAAGACGATCTTCAACGGGAGGTCGCTGAGGAGCGGCGGGTCGTCCGGCGCGCGGGGCGGGATCTTGAGCGACTTCTCGAGTTCGCGGAGGTGCTTCTCGAGGAGGTCCGCCGCGGCGTCGTCCTTCGCCTTTTCGCCCGACTCCAGCAGGATCCAGATGGT
Source organism: Planctomycetota bacterium (assembly GCA_041482015.1). Lineage (GTDB taxonomy): Bacteria > Planctomycetota > MHYJ01 > MHYJ01 > JACPRB01 > JACQFK01. Next base: position 1,282 of record JBGPCZ010000084.1, read on the forward strand.
CGAGTCGCCCGCGAGGAGGCGTTTCGCAAGCTCGCGCCGCGCGGGCGAATCCATGAGGGCGGTCGCCGCGGCCGCCGATGCCGGGCCGGCCCACGCCGGCAGGTCCATCCCCGGGAAGAGCGCGACCATCCAAGGCACGGACGCCCCGGGCTCCGCCTCCCAGATCTTGCGCACGCGCGGGCTGGGGTCGCGATCGAGGTCCACGTGGTCGACCTCGACGTTTGCGCCGCCGGCGCGGAGCGCGTCGACCGCGGCCCGCGCGTCGCCCTCGAGCGGCCCCTTGTGGAAGACGATGACTTCGTACGGCGCGGAGTGCCAGCGTTCGAGCGCGTAGCGGAAGACGGGGATGTTGCAGGTCTCGCGATCCGCGGGACTGCACGCCAGGGCCAGGACGACCGCCGCGATCCGCACCATTCCGCCCCCATTGTAACGCTTCCGCGACCGGCAAAAGGAGACTGTCCGTTTTTGCTGCGGGACCGGGCTACTTGGGGCTCGGGGCGCCGGAGGCGACGAGCGGGCGGGTGGCCCGGCGGAGGAAGAGGATGCAGAAGCAGGTGTCCCACGTCTTGCCGTACCACGTCATGCCCTTGGGATCGTTCGCATCCTCGCTCCAGGAGCCGTCGGCCTTCTGGGCGCGGATGATCGCGTAGGCGCCCTCGGCATACCAGCGATGGGGGCCGAAGGTCTCGGTGCCGTAAAGGATCCCCGCGCGCTCGAGGGCATACATGTAGTAGGCGTTCGACGCGTCGATCTCGTACTTGTCCGTGATCCACTTCAGCGAGGCCTGGACGGCGGAGTCGTTCTTCCAGTCCTTCTTCTGGATGTGGGCGTAGATGACGAGCGCGCCCAGGCCGCCCGCCGTCATCGCGGGGTAAGGCGCCCGCTCGTCGGTCGAGGAGGTCTTGTAATTCCACCCCTCGGCGACGATCCCGCCGCCCGAGGCGACCGCCTTCTTGGCGTCTTTGGCTTTCCCGCGGTCGGCCTCGTTGAACATCGACTCCTTCCACGACCTGACCGCCGCGGCGACCGTCGCCTCCGGGACCGCGATGCCCGCGTCGTGGCAGGCGCGGAGGCCGAGCGCGGCATACTGGGAGTTGGAGTTGTCGCCCGCCTCCGGGTTGAGCGGCGGCGCGGACCCCTTCTTGATCGTGATCCTCTTCGTCGGCGCCTTGGGCTTCGCGTCCTTGCCTGGGCCGACCGAGGCGGTGTCCTTCCGGACCGCCTCGCCCACGGTCACATCCTTGATCGCCTCCAGCTTCGCGCCGTAGCTCCACTGGCCATTGGTGCACTGCGTGTCGACCAGCCACTGGGCGCACTGCGCGATCTTCTCCTGGTACTTGGCGCGGTCCATCTCCTCCAGGCACATCGCCAGGAGCGCGACCTTGTAGGTTCGCTTGAATTGGGCCGTGGTCGCGTGCTGAAAGAGCTCTTTGAACTTCGGATCGTCCGTGGGCACGTTGGCGTGGATGAACGTCCAGAGGATCAACTCGTCGGAATTGTCGTAGCCGCCGAAGTCGGGCGACGCGGCGGTCTTGAGGAACTGGATGCCCTTCTCGATCGCCTGGTTGACCTTGACCTCGTTGACGCCGTCCTGGGCCGCGATCGGCGCGGAGAGGAGGGCCGCCACCGCCAGCGCACGCATCATGGTCCCTCCCTTATACCCCGCACGGGGTACGGGTTCAAGAAAGCCTCTATCTACCAATGTTGAGCCCGCAAGAAGAGACTGTCCGTTTTTGTCAGGCAAAAGGAGACGGTCTGTTTTTGCGCGGCTACTTGCCGTCCAATTCCTTGCAGCGCTGCTGGACGAAGTCGACCACCATCGCGCGGACGGGGTCGTCGCCCTTCGCCATCATCTTCGTGACAATCGTGAGGTGGGTGCGGTCCTCGGCATCCGCGAACCGGATGCTCTTGAGCCCGTCCTTCTCCGCCGCGGCCTGGAACATCTTCATCTGGGCGCGGACCGGCGGGTCCTTGCTCTCGGTGATCACGAGCATCGGCGGGGCCTTGCCGTCCTTGAGGTGGCTCATTGGCGAGGCGTCGCGGCAGACCTCCTTGTCGGTCCCGAACGCCTTCGGGAACATCGCCGTGAGCGGCCCCTTCGCGTCCTCGATCGCAAAGATCATGTACAGCCCGCTCATCGGGACCGCCCCCTTGAGCGCATCCTCCGGAACCTTGAGCTCGTCGAGGTACTTCCGGTCGAGCGCGAGGAGCGCGGCCAGGTGGCCGCCGGCCGACTGGCCGGAGACGAAGAGGCGGTCGGGATCGCCGCCGTGCTTCTTGATGTTCTCGCGGAGCCACGCGAAGGCGCGGGCGCAGTCCTTCACGTGCTCGGGGTGCTTGACCCCCGGGCTCAGCCGGTAGCTGATGACCGCGCAGCCGATGCCGCGCTCCGCGAACCGCTCACCGATCCCGGCGAACATCGCGCGGTCGCCCATCGTCCACGCGCCGCCGTGGATCCACATGAGGACGGGGAACGGCTTGTCGGTCGCGGGCAGGTAGAGGTCGAGCTTGTGCTTCTTCTCGTCGGCATCGAGGCCGGTGTAGTAGGCGAGGTCCTTGACGACCTTGACCTGGCTTTCCTGGGCGGCCGCAAGAAGCAGGACCAGCGTCGCACGCATCATTCAAGCATACCCGGGAAGCCCGTACGGAGAGGAATCCGGAGTATCCCCCGGAATCCTAAAGAAACCTTCCGAGACGGTCGACCGGCTCGAGGATCCGCCGGCGCGCGTGCTCGCGGAGTCGCGTCCGCTGCTCCTCGGTGAGATAGGCCAGCGGCGACTTGCCATCCACGCGCGCGAGCATCATCACGGCCACGTGAACCATCGTCCACGCCTCGAGCTTCGGCGATGGGCCGTACGCGTCGAGGAACGCCTGCGCGGCGTCGCGGTACCGCGAGTCGGCGAAGATGAACGCCTTGATGAGCAGGTGGTTGAGCATGAACGCGAGGTCGAACGCGGGGTCGCCCCAGTGGGCGACCTCATGATCGAGCACCCAGAGGCCGTCCTTGTGGACGAGAATGTTCTTCGGGCTGTAGTCGCCGTGCACCAGCGTCTCCTGCGAGAAGTCCGTCCGGATGGGAAGGTCGGGGTGGCGCTTCTTCACGGTCTCGTAGTACGGCTCGACGCGGAGCTCCCAGAAGAAGCCCTGCCCCGCCAGCGCCCGCGCCGCCTCGGCATCGGGCTTCCGGTGGACGAGCGCGAGCCGCCGGCCGAGCTCGTGGGCGATCGAGAGCCGCACCTCCCCCGCCAGGAGCTGATCCTTCCACGAGGGCCCCTCGGCATAGGCCATCGTGTAGGCGAACGACGCGGGTTCGACCGAGAAGATCTGCGGCACGCAGTCCGCCCCCACGATACGCGACCACGCTTTCAGGCTGTCGATCTCGCGAAAGACGCGGCTCGGGTCGGAGAGCCACTCCATCTGGACTTTCAGCTTCGGCAGGAACTGCTTGCGGACGTGACCCTCGTCGGTGAGGACGACGTCGCCGCTGACGCCCCCGGCGAGGACCTTCATGTCACTTCGCGGCGATGCACTCGATCTCGACGGCGAAGCCGCGCGGGAGGGCGCCCGCCTGGATCGTGGTGCGCGCCGGGAACGGCGCCGTGAAGTACGTCGCGTAGATCTCGTTCATCGCGGCGAAGTCGTTGATGTCGCGGAGGTAGACGTTGCACTTGACGACCTTCTCCATCGACGAGCCGGCCGCCGCGAGGATCGACTTGATGTTCTCGAAGACGCGCTTCGTCTCGGAGCGGATGTCGCCCTTCACGTACTCCCCCGTCGCGAGATCGAGCGGGCCCTGGCCCGAGACGAAGATGAACCCGTTCTCGATGATCGCCGGCGAATAGGGCGCCGTGGGCTTCGCGGCGCCCGGGGGCTGGACCGGCTGCCTCATACCTTCACCGCCACGTTGGGCTTCTGGATCCCCTTCGCGATCCCCAGCGCTTCCTGCGCCAGGCGCGTGAGCGCGCCGTAGTCGCCCTCGACGACGGCGGGGGCGTGGGTGAATTTCGCGCCGAGGCCCACCGCCTTCGAGCCCGCGTCGAGGTAGGGCTTCAAGTCGTCGACGCCCAGGCCGCCCGTGGGCAGGAGTTCGAGGAACGGGAGCGGCGCAAGGAGGTGCTTGATGTAGGGCGCGCCGCCGAAATCGGGGATCGGGAAGACCTTGATCGGCCGGCAGCCCGCCGCCCACGCCGCGTGGATCTCGTTCGGCGTCGCGCAGCCCGGCACGTAGACGATCTGGTTCTTCTTGCACCAGGCGTTCACGGCGGGCGTGTAGACCGGCGAGACGAGAAAGACGGCGCCGGCCGCGACGGCCTTCTTCGCGTCCGCCACGGTCAGGATCGTCCCCGCGCCGATCGTCCCGATCTTCTTCTTCGAGAATTCGTTGATCAGCCCGGCGGCGTCGGGAGTGGTCCAGGTCACCTCCTGGATCCGCAGCCCGCCCTCGCGCGCGGCGTAGGCCTTCTTGCGGACGATGTCGGCGTTCTTCTCCCGAAGGATGACGACGACCCGCTCCTGGTACAGGAATTCCCGCGTCTTTTCAGCGCTCATGGTGCCCTCCCGGATTGCGGGGCATTATATTTCCGCTTCCATATCCAGTACACGGGAAATCCGGAGAGCGCGATGCCCAGGCCGATGAGCGGCGCGAAGTCGCGGTTCCGGGCGTTGCTCCAGACGATCGCCGCGAGGCCGAGGGTCGTCCCGACCACGAAGAAGAGCGGGACCCACGGGTAGAGCGGCGTGCGGTATGGTCGCGGCGCATCGGGGATCTTCCGGCGCAGGACGAAGACCGCGGCGATCGCGAAAATGAGAGCGGTCCATTCGACCACGACGAAATACGTCGTGAGCCGCTTGAAGTCCTTGAGCCAGAAGATGAGCGCGATCGCCACCGCCCCCTGCACGAGGATCGAGACGTAGGGCGTCGCGAACCGCGGGTGACAGCGGCCGAGCGCGGGGAAGCCCAGCCCGTCGCGCGAAAGCGCGTAGGCCACCCGGGACTTGGTCAGAACGACCCCGTTCAGCGCGCCGAAGACGCTGGCCATGATGCAGGCCCCCATCACCCCGGCGCCGCCGTTCCCAAGGATATCCCTCATGACACGCCGCGCCACGATCTGCTCCGACGCCATCGCCTCCACCGGGAGCATGTAGAAATAGGCGACGTTCGCAGCGAGATAGAGGACGATGATCACGCTCATCCCCGTGATGATGATGCCCTTCAGCCGCCGCTCGACGTCCGTCACCTCCCCCGCCACCAAGCTGATGTAGACCCACGCGTTGTAAGTGAAGATGACGTTCTTCGCGGCCTCGGCCACGCCCCCGGGGCTCGCGGGCGCGCGGGCCGTCACATGCCCCCAGTCGCCGTGGCCCAGCGCGACGACCACCGCGATCATCGAGACAAGGGCGCCGACCTTGACGATCGTGAGCACGCCCTGGATCGCGGTGCCGAAACGGACGCCGATGATGTTCGCGAGCGAGAGGAGGACGATCGTCCCGATGGCGACGCCCCGGAGCAGGAGCATCGAGGGATCCGTGGCGGGCGGGGTGAAGAACTCGAGGAGCCGCTCGCTGAAAACCGTGGAGAGGGCGGCCATACCGCTCGGGATCGCGACCAGGAGGTAAAGCCAGCCGAAGACGAAGGCCGAGGAGTCGCCGTAAGCGGCCCGCAGGTAGACGTAGGTCCCGCCCGTCTTCGGAAGCAGCGTCGCGAGCTCCGCGAGCGTGAGGGCTCCGCACAGGCTGACGATCCCGAAGAGGACCCAGAGCCCCAGGATGACCGGCGGGTCGTGGAGGACTTTGGCGATCTCGTAGGGCGTGCGGAAGATGCCGCTCCCGATGACGCTCCCCACGACGATGGCCACGCCGCCCCAGAACCCGATGGCGCGCCTCAGATCGCCGGCCGGGGCCATAGGATAAAATAAACGGCTTACTTCATCATATTACTTGCGCGCGATGCATTCGATCTCGACGGAGATGCCGCCCGGGAGGGCACCCGCCTGGATCGTCGTGCGCGCCGGGAACGGCGCCTTGAAATAGGTCGCGTAAACCTCGTTCATCGCGGCGAAGTCGTTGATGTCCTTCAGGTAGACGTTGCACTTGACGACCTTGTCGAGCGACGAGCCGCCCGCCTCAAGGATCGCCTTCATGTTCTCGAAGACCTGGCGGGTCTCTTTCCTGACGTCGCCGATCTCCATCTTCCCCGTCGCCGGGTTCATGCAGCCCTGCCCCGCCACGAAGATGAAGTCCCCCGCGATGATGCCCGGCGAGTAGGGGCCGATGGGCTTCGGGGCCTTGTCGGTCTGGATCGGCGTTCTCATGTATCCCTCCGAGACGCATCCCGAGAGCAGGAGCAGGACCACGGCCACGTGTCTCATGGATTCCCCTTCTATCAAACGGTGGCCGACCTGTCACGCGGTGCGTAGAGTAGTCATCTATGAAACACACTCTCTGCGCCCTCGCGATCCTTGCGGGTTGCCAAAGCGGCCCCGCCATCGGCGGCTTCGACGTGGTGATCCTGAACGGCCGCGTCATGGACCCCGAAAGCGGGCTCGACGCCACGCGCAACGTCGGGCTGAAGGGCGGGAAGATCGTCATCATCACGTCCGACGCGATCTCGGGCGCGACGTCGATCGACGCCAAGGGCCTCGTCGTGGCCCCCGGCTTCATTGACCTCCACTCGCACGGCGACATGGCGTCCGTCGCGAAGGACATCGAGAACTACCCCCGCAAGGCCGCCGACGGCGTGACCTCCGCCCTCGAACTCGAGGTCGGCACGGGTGAAGTGGACCAGTGGTATGCGGACCGCGAAGGCAAGTCGGACGTCAACTTCGGCGTCTCCATCGGCCACATCCACGTCCGGATGCAGGTGCTGGGCGATCCGCCCGCGTTCCTCCCGCCGAACGGATGCAAGGGCCACAGCCAGCAGTCGACCGACGAGCAGGTCGCCGAGATCGCCCGCCGGGTCGAGAAGGGACTCAGAAGGGGCGCGGTCGCGGTCGGCTTCGGGATCCAGTACACCGCCGCGGCGTCGCGGCACGAGATCATCGAGTCCTTCCGCGCGGCCGCGAAGTTCGGCGCCTCGTGCCACGTCCACATGCGCCACAACGGCGTGAAGGAGCCGACGAACAGCACCATGGCGCTCGAGGAGGTCATCGCCTCGGCCGCGATCACCGGCGCGCCGCTCCACGTCGTCCACATCCACTCGACCTCGATCCGAATCACGCCGCGCAACCTCGCGCTCATCGCCGACGCGCGGGCACGGGGGATGGACGTGACGACCGAGTGCTACCCGTACTCCTACGGGATGACCAACCTCGCGTCGGGCGTGTTCGACGAGGGCTGGCGCGACAATCTCGAGATCGACTACAAGGACCTCCAGTGGGTCCGGACGGGCGAGCGGCTGACGGCCGAGACGTTCACCAAGTACCGCGCGGAGGGAGGCGGGCTCGTCGCGGTCCACTCGATCCCCGAGCTCGCGATCAAGGCGGCAATCGCCCACCCTCTCGTCCTCATCGCGAGCGACGGCCTGATCGAGAACGGCAAGGGCCACCCTCGGAACGCCGGCTGCTACGCGAGAATCCTGGGCAAGTACGTGCGCGAGGAGAAGGTGATCCCGCTCATGGAGGCGCTCCGGAAGATCTCGCTCATGCCGGCCCAGCGCCTCGAGCACCACGCGCCGATGTTCAAAGAGAAGGGCCGCGTGCGCGTCGGGGCCGATGCCGACCTCACCATCTTCGACCCCGCCACGGTCATCGACCGCTCGACGTTTGACGAGCCGCTCAAGGCGTCGGAGGGAATCCGCCACGTCCTCGTGAACGGCGTGCCGGTCGTGAGGGATGGGCAGGTCCTGTCGAACGTCACGCCGGGCCGCGCGCTCCGGGCTCCGATCCGGAACTGAGCGAGCGTTGCTACCTGTCTTCGAAGCGGTCGTCCCGGGCATTCCAGCGGACACGGCCCTTTGAATAGGCCCACCAGCCGGTGAGATATTCGGCAAGCCCGGCACCCTTCTCCGGGAAACCCGCGACCGAGAAGGGACGCACCCCGGACAGGATGCTCTTGAGCCGCTCGTATCCGCGCGGATCGTCGATGACCGCCAGGAATTCAATGTCGCTCTCGAGGCCGGGGCTTTGGACCATGCGGTTGAACCGGTCGAGCTCCTTGAGCGCGTCCTGAACCCGGGCCCGGACCTCGGCACCCAGGTTGGCCGGATCGAGGCTGCGCAGGACGCTTGAGGCCGGACCCTCCAGCATGCCCAGGACCTTTACCGACTTCTCGCGAACGGCGATGTCGTCGCTTTCGAGATCGGCCAGCACTGCCCTGACGCGCGCATAGTCCTCGTCCTTCAGGGGGCGGAAGGAGAAGGCATGGTCCAGGAGCGACTTCCTCTGTTCGTCCGTGAACCGGCTCCCCGAACACACCACGTCCCCCACGCGGGGTTCCGTCTTCTTCTGGACCACCTTCCCCGCGGACCACTTGTGGTCGCGCCGGTTCACGACGATGCTCGCGACGGATTCGTCCTTCCGGATGATTTCGAACTCGGCCCCTTCCGCGACGCCGTCGTCCTCGCCGATCGAGATGACGAGCAGGCCGATCTCGTTCGCCACCGCCGTGACGGTCCCCCGCTTCACGCGCTGCGACATCAGCTCTTTCAGGTTCCTCCGGGGCGGCTCGCTTTCCTGCGCGGCGGCCAGCGGCGCGGCGGCGCCCATGAGCACGATCGCGACGAATCGGTGCATCCCATCCTCCGGCCAAACAGAGAACCGTATATTAGACGCGAGGATTGCATGTGACCTTTCGCGTGGCGATCGGCGGTGTCTGGCACGAGACCAACACCTTCGCGGCGGCGGCCACGCCGCTCGCCGACTTCGAGATCCACCCGGGCGACGCGCTCGTCGACGCCTTCCGCGGCACACGCACGCCGCTCGGCGGATTCATCGACGGCGCGCGCGAGCACGGCTTCGAGATCGTCCCCGCGCTCTTCGCTTCCGCGACCCCGTCGGGCACCGTCGCGCGGGCGGCCTACGAGGCGACGGCCGGCCCGCTGGTCGAGAGGCTGGCCTCCGCGCGGCCGGACGCGATCCTTCTCGATCTCCACGGAGCGATGGTCGTCGAGGGGTGCGAGGCGGTGGAAGCCGATCAGATTGCGCGCATCCGTCAACGACTCGGGAACGTGCCCATCGGCGCGGTGCTCGATTTCCATGCGAATCTCGAACCGTCGTTTGTCGGGCAGGTCGATCTCCTGGCCGGCTACGACACGTATCCGCACGTGGACCCTTATGACCGTGCCGTGGAGGTGGCCGGCCTCCTCGCCCGCCAGCTGGCCGGAAAGATCCGCCCGACGCGCGCCCAGGCCCAGCCTCCGCTCCTCACGGTGCCCCAGGCTCAGAGGACCGATGCTTCGCCGATGAGGGACCTCATGGAAATGGCCCGCGAGGCGGAACGAAGGCCCGGCGTGTTGAGCGTGACGGTCGCCGGCGGCTTCGCGTACGCGGACGTCCCCCATGCAGGGATCGGCATCGCGGCGACGACCGACGGCGATCCCGCGCTCGCGCGGGCGATTGCAGACGAGATCGCCCGCGCCGCGTGGGACGCCAGAGATCGGTTCCGCGTGAAGAACCTTTCACCGGGGGAGGCGGTGGCCAAGGCGCTCCGCGAATCCGAGGGGCCGGTCATCCTCGTGGACCAGGCGGACAACATCGGCGGCGGCAGCCCAGGAGATGGGACCGCGCTGCTCTCCGCACTCCTCGAGGCTCCCGCCCCCGGGGCCACCGTGACGCTGGCCGATCCGGAGGCCGTGGCGCTCGCGCGAAGCGTCGGGGTCGGCGCGACCGCCGACTTCACGCTGGGCGGAAAGGTGGACCGGCTCCACGGTCCGACGCTCCGCGTCCGGGCGCGGGTCGCGCGGCTGGGCTCGGGCGACTTCTCCTACAAGGGTTCCTACATGACGAACCGCCGCGTGACCGCCGGAGACGCCGCGGTCCTCGAGTCCGCCGGCGTGAAGATCCTGATCCGCGAGCGGAAGGTCATGCCTTTTGACCGTCAGGAGATCGAGGTGATGGGGATCGACCCGGCCAAGTGCCGGATCATCGTCGTCAAGTCGGCGCTCGCGTGGCGCGCGGCGTACGGTGAGCTCGCGCGCGCCGTGATCGAGGTCGACACGCCGGGGATCTGCACGGCGCGGCTCGAGACCCTCCCCTACCGTCGAGTGCGGCGCCCGATCGTCCCTTTGGATCCGCTGGAGGCCTGGTGAAAAGCTTCGAGAAGTCAAAGGCGCTCCTCGAGCGCTCCCGGAAGGTGATCCCCGGCGGGGTCTCGAGCAACATCCGTTCGCGATGGAAGCCCTTCCCGCTCTTCTACTCCCACGGAAAAGGCTCGCGGATATGGGACGTCGACGGCAACGAGTCGATCGACTACGTCCTCGCGCGCGGCCCGCTGCTCCTGGGTCATTCGCCCGCGCCGGTGCTCGAGGCGGTGAAACGGCAGCTCGACCGCGGGCTCATGTTCGCCGGCCAGCACGAGCTCGAGATCGAAGTGGCGGAGACGATCTCGCGGCTCGTCCCGTGCGCCGAGCGCGTGCGCTTCTCGAACTCCGGCTCCGAGGCGGTCCACATGGCGCTCCGTCTCGCGCGCGCCTGCACGGGCCGCGTCAAACATCTCCGCTTCGAGGGCCACTACCACGGCTGGTTCGACAGCGTCTTCTACAGCTACGCGCCCCGCCTCGAGGACGCCGGGCCGCGCGAGTCTCCGCGGGCGGTGCCGGTCAGCAAGGGGCAGCCGCCGAGCGACGCGGAGAACGTGATCGTGCTTCCGTGGAACGACCTGGGTCTCGTCGAGAAGGTCCTCTCGGAACGCGCGACCGAAGTGGCGGCGCTCATCACGGAACCGGTGATGTGCAACACGGGCGGGATCCTCCCGAAGCCGGGATACCTCGAGGGTCTGCGCCGGCTCTGCACCAAGCACGGCGTGGTGCTCATCTTCGACGAGGTGATCACGGGCTTCAGGCTTTCCACGGGCGGGGCGCAGAAGCACTTCGGCGTGACGCCCGACCTCGCGACGTTTGCGAAGGCCGTCGCCGGCGGGTTCTGCGTGAGCGTGCTCGCCGGCAAGGCGGCGCTCATGGACGAGATCGCAACGCTCGGGACGGTCCACGCGGGGACGTACAACTCGAACCCGCCCTGCATGGCCGCGTGCAAGGCGGCGCTCGGGATGCTCGAGGCCGACGGCGGCACGGTCTACACATCGATCTTCGCGCGGGGCGAGGCGCTCATGAAGGGGATCGCGGAGCTCGGCCGGCGCGCCGGGAAGCGCGTCTCGGTGCGCGGGCTGCCTCCGTGCTTCCACGTCTCCTTCGGCGAGCCGGAGGAGTCGGTCGACTACCGGACCTACGCGCGCCGGGACGCGGCGGCGCAGGACCGCTTCTGGGAGGCGCTCCAGGAGCGCGGCGTGCGGATCGTGCCGGAGGGGACGTGGTTCGTCTCGGCGGCGCACACGGACGACGACGTCGCTCTCACGCTCGAGGCGGCGGCTCAGGCGCTCGGCGTGGTCTGACGGGGGGCCACGCCCCGCCAGATCCAGAAGACCGGAAACACGATCGCGGCGATCCCCAACCCGAAGATCGGCGACCAGTGGCCCGCTTTCAGCTCGCTCCAGACGATCGCAGCCAGCCCCAGCCCGGCCCCTACCTCGAAGAAGAGCGGCACCCACGGGTAGGCCGGCGTCCGGTAGGGCCGGTCCGCGTCCGGCCTCGTGCGCCTCAGCACGAAGACCGCGCCGACGGAGAAGAGGAGCGCAAACCACTCCACGACCACGAAGTAGGTGGTGAGGGTGTCGAACAGCCGCTGCGGTTTCTCCGGATCGCGGAGGACGAAGATCAGGATCACCGAGACCACCGCCTGGATCAGGATCGCCGCGTAGGGCGTGGACCACCGGGGGTGGGCGCGACCCAGGAACTCGAACGTCAGCCCGTCGCGGGATAGCGCGTACGAAACCCGGGGCTTGGCCAGGATGTTCCCGTTCAGCGCGCCGAACACGCTGCACATGATGAATCCTGTGATCAGCGCGCCACCCTTCGATCCCATGAGATTCCTCATGATCTTCTGGGGCACGCCTCCTTCCTCTTGCGCCATCGCGCCGACGGGCATCGCGAAGAGGTATCCGACATTGGCGACGACGTAGAGCGCGACGATCGTGAGCATGCCCACGATGATCACCCGCTTCATGAGCTTCTCCGGGGCGACGACTTCGCCGGCGATCATGCTGACCGCGATCCACCCGTCGTAGGCCCAGATCACGGAGGCCACTCCCGCCCCGAGCGTGGCGAAGGTCACCGTCGCCCCCGCGCGGTCCGTCCAGTGACCCGCGCTCCCGTGCGAGAACAGGAGCGAGACGATGATCAGGAGCACCAGGGCGGAGCACTTGATCACGGTAAAGATGCCCTGGATGGCGGACCCCAGCTTCGCGCCCAGCAGGTTTGCGAATGAGAGGACCACGACGGTCGCGGCCGAAATGCAGGGCACCGTCCAGGGCGAGACGGACTTGAGCTCGATGCCGAAGAGCGAGAGAAGGAGTTCCGCGAAGAACGCGGCCAGGGCCCCGATGCCGGCGGGAGCGGTCACGAGGAGATAGATCCACCCGAAGACGAACGCGGCCGAGTCGCCGTAGGCGGCGCGGAGGAAGACGTACGCGCCGCCGGTGCGCGGGAGCATGCTGCTGAGCTCCGCCAGCGCAAGCGCGCCGAAGAGGCTGATCACGCCAAAGAGGGACCAGAGGCCGAGGATGGCAACCGGATCGTGGAGGTCCTTTGCCAGGGTATAGGGTTTCCGGAAGATGCCGGCCCCGATCGTGATCCCGATGATGAGGGCGGTGCCGCCCCAGAAGCCGATGACGCGCTTGAGGTCGCCCTTCTCCTCCCCAGCCATGGCCCGAGCTTACCAGCGGTTCCACGGACCCGCAACGAAGTCTTGATGAGATAAGCCGGGTCTCGAACCCAAGTCCCCACGAGACTCCCGGCAATCCCTCGTCAAGAGGCACCGGAGATCGGGAGATGAAGAACGAGCGCCGGTATAATCCAACCATGACCCGCAGATCCGTGCTGGCAACCTTCTGCCTCCTGCTGGGCGCGGGATCGATCTATTGGGTCTGGAAGGCGACGGAGCCCGACCGTCGATACGACGCCATCCGTCAGCTCGTCATGAGATATCGGGGGAAGCTTTCCGGAGCGTGGACCCCAGATGATGAGAAGAAGCTCTGGAGGAATCTGTCCTGGTTCGGAAAATCCGATCCAGAGAAGCTCACTCATCGAATGATCGCTTCCGTGGGCTCCGACGATCCCCTGGAGAGGGAGCTGGGCATTGTCCTCATGCGGCAGGTCCATGTTTCCGGCAATTACGGATTAAGCAGCTTTGTCTTTCCCTATATTCTCCCGAACCCATCGGAATCGGGGACCTATCGCCCCATTCCCTGCAAACTGGACCGCGCCATCAGGGCGAATTCGACGCTCATTGCGCGCCTCGCCACGGATGAGAGCCGTGTCACCCGGGACAGTTTTCTCCAAGTCGTCTCTCTCGTCGAAGCAGGGGTCTTCAGGGAGACCGTCATTTACATCGCCCTCCATGACCCCGATCCCAGGCTGCGGGTGGACGCCGTCTATCTATTGGATTTTCTCGGGCCGAGTCCATCCATGCTTCGAACCCTGCACGACTTGCTCAAGGACGACCTTGCCCCGGTCCGCTTGAGCGCCGCAGCCTCACTAGCCGGACTGGAGGATCGGGACGGGATCCGCGAATACTGCCGTCTCTTGAACGACCCTGGCAAGGGTCTCACCGGTGACGACTGGGTGGAAGCCATCGTCCAGCTCCATCTCCGACTGAGGGATCTGGCTCCTGACCTGGTCGACGAAACCTCTCCCCTATTGAAAAGCGACCCTCCACTGGCCGCCCGAAAATGGGGCGATTGGCTGAAGGCCCAGCGTTACGGCGAATAGTTCGCAATCCTTGCACGCCCCTGCCTTGTAATCTATAGAGGACCCCTATGAGACAGATCTCCTTCGCGCTCCTCGCACTCGCCGCCTGCGCCGCCGAGCCGGACCGGCCCATCGCCGCCGCCGGAAACGGCGTCTTCACTCTTCATGCCCGCCGGATCCACGACGAGAAAGCCGTCGAGTGGAAGGGCTCCGAGACGGCCGTCATCGTCTGCGATATGTGGGACGCGCACTGGTGCCGGAGCGCGACGCGCCGGTGCGGAGAGCTCGCGCCGAAGATCGACGCCTTCGTGAAGACCGCGCGCACGAAGGGCGCCTTCATCGTCCACGCGCCCAGCGACACCATGAAGTTCTACGAAGGCTCGCCACAACGGAAGCTCGCCCAGGCGGCAACGAAGGTCAAGACCGACGTCCCCATCAAGGGTTGCGGCCTCGACCCCAAGCGCGAGGCGCCGCTCCCCGTCGACGATTCCGACGGCGGTTGCGATGACGAGCCGCGTTGTCCGGGCGGCCACCCATGGACCCGGCAGATCGCGACGATCCAGATCGCCGCGGAGGACATCGTCACCGACAAGGGCGACGAGGTCTACGCCCTCCTCGTCCAGCGCGGGATCAAGAACGTCCTCATGACCGGCGTCCACACGAACATGTGCGTCGTCGGCCGCTCGTTCGCGATCCGCCAGATGGTGACGCTCGGCCTGAACGTCGCGCTCGTCCGCGACCTGACCGACAGCATGTACAACCCCCGCATGCGCCCCTTCGTCGCCCACGAGAAGGGCACGGAACTCATCATCGAGCACATCGAGAAGTACTGGTGCCCGTCGGTCCCGAGCTCCGACCTCCTGGCAAAGTAGCATGCGCCCGCCCCTCGATCTGCCCTCTTGCGACGACAAGCGGATGTGGGAGACCTGGCTGTCCTACTACCACTTCCCCACGCTCACCGTGGCGGACGAAGTCGGGCTCTTCCCGCTCCTCGAGAAGGCCCCTTTGACCGCCGGCGAGATCGCCCAGGCGCTGAAGCTCAGCCCGCGGGCGACGGAGGCGCTCGCCGGCATCGTGGCCGCGCTCGGATTCCTGGTCCAGCACGACGGGCGCTTCCACCTCACCGACGTCGCGCGCAACTTCCTCCTCCCGAGCAGCCCCACCTACTGGGGCGGGATGCTCCAGTTCGCGCGCGGGGTCCCGGTCACCCACGAGGCGCTCCTGGCGGCGCTCCGGAAAGACCGCCCGCGCGGCGGGACCATGGAGGAGATGTGGGAGGAGCACGAGATGGAGCCCGCGCTGGCGAAGGCCTTCACCGCCGCCATGCACAGCCGCTCGTTCCATCTCGGCGTCGCGGCGGCGCAGCGGGTCCCCGAATTCGCCCGCGTGAAGCGCCTCCTCGACGTCGCCGGCGGCTCGGGCTGCTTCTCGATCGCGCTCGCCCAGCGCCACCCGCAGATGCGCTGCACGGTGATGGAACTCAAGCAGGTCGCGACGCTCGCCCGCGGGTACATCGCGGAGCACGGCGTCGGAGACCGGGTGGACACGCTCGTCGCCAACATGTTCAAGGACCCGTGGCCCGCCGGCTACGACGCCGCCTTCTTCTCGAACATCTACCACGACTGGGACCGCCCGGAGAGCCTCCACCTGACGAAACGGACGTTCGACGCGCTCCCCAAGGGGGGCCGGATCTTCATCCACGAACTCCTGCTGGCCGACACGAAGGACGCGCCGCTCGTTGCGATCACCGACTCGATGGTCATGATGCTCTTCACCGCCGGGAAGCAGCGCACGGCCGGCGAGTTCGAGTCGATCCTCGTCGAGGCCGGCTTCCGCGACGTCGCGGTCGTCCCGACCTACGGCTACTACTCCGTCGTCCACGCCCGGAAACCCTAGCCCTTTTCTTTTTTTCGGCGATCCGCTATCCTTCAGGGACCGATGCCGCTACCTCCCCGCAAGCCCGTGCCCGGCAAGCCCGCGGGAAAGCCGCCCACGACACGCGGACCGGTGAAGCCGCCGACGGGCCGCGCGCCCGCCACCCCCGCCGCCCTTCCCGAGAAGAGCAAGATGCCGCTCATCCTCGGCATCGCGGGCGGCGCGATCTTCCTGATCATCATCGTGGTCATCCTCTTCTCGGGCGACGACCCGAAGGCGAAGGCCGTGGCCGAGAAGACCAAGGCGCCCAAGGAAGATTTTCCCAAGCCCGTCGTGCCCGACGTCTCCGCGCTCGAGAACGAAGGAAAGTCGAAGTGCCGCGCGGGAGTCGAGAAGATCACGCCGCGTCTCGGCTTCCCCGACCCGAGCGTCCCCAAGGACCGCTTGCGCGCCGACCTGGAGGAAGGCCTCAAGCTCATGAAGGCCGGCCTCGCCGCCTACGACAAGGCCGTTAAGCTGGCGGGAAAGAAGTACGATCTCGCCGACTTCTACCGGACCCAGAAGAAGGCGATCGATCTCTATTGCACCGACCTCGAGAAAGAGGGCCAGTCCTCGTGCGAAGAAGGGCTCAAGATCATCATGTCGACCAAGGAGCAGATCAGCGATGTCAGCAAACTCTCCGACGAGGAGAAGACCAAGCTCCTCGAGACCCTCCGGAGGGGCCAGAAGCTGATCCAGGAGGGAATGGGCCAGTTCGACAAGTCCTACGAGGTCTCGGACCGCCGGTTCGAGACGACGCCGTACCAGGAGGCGCTCAAGATCGCGCGTTTGAAGATCCCCGAGCTGAAGTGACATGCCGACGGAAGTCATCCCGCACATCGACCTCGACCAGGAAACCAAGCTCCAGCCGCCCTACCACGTCGTGCTGCTGGACGACCAGGACCACACGTACGAGTACGTGATCGAGATGCTCGGCAAGGTCTTCGGCTACGGCCGCGACAAGGCCTTCCAGATGGCGCAGGAGGTCGACGCCGCGGGCCGCTGCAATGTCTACACCGACTCCCTCGAGCGAGCCGAGTTCAAGCGTGACCAGATCCACGGCTACGGGGCCGACTGGCGCATCCCGCGCTGCAAGGGCTCGATGAGCGCCACCGTCGAGCCGGCCGAGGGATGATGGCCGAGTTCCTCCGCGTCGCCGCGCTCTCCGAGATCCCGCCGGGAAGGATGCTCGCGGTCCGCGTCGAAAAGGAGGACCTGGTCCTCTACAACGTGGACGGCGCGATCTTCGCGTCGCGCGACTTCTGCCCGCACGCGGGCTACGCCCTCTCGAAGAGCAACTTCAACGGCCGGTACGTCCGCTGCTCGCTCCACTCCTGGGAATTCGACGTGACCAACGGCGAGTACACGGGGAACCCGAACATCCACATGAAGTGTTTCCCGGTGAAGGTCGAGGGCGCCGAAGTGCTGGTGAGCCTGGAGCCGATCGCCCCTCCCCCGCCGCCCCCGGCCCCCTCGCGCGACGACGCCTGAGAAGGTCGTCGAACTGTTTCTACCGGGAACGATTCCGGAGCCGTCGCGCGCCCCAGTCTCCACGGGTGCAGTACGAACAGGTGCACAAGGGCGGTTTGCCCTTGGCTTCGGGAAAGAACCTCCAGCCGACGACTTGAGGAATCGTCCGGATGCGATGGATCTCCCGGGCGAGGATCCCCCTCGGGATGACGACTTCCCATCCCTGGCGATCGGAGTCTTTCAGGAACATCGCCACGGCCTCCCCCGCGGTGACCGTCCGGTGATCCTTGTTGTACCGGCCGACCCGCACCGGCTCCTCGTCGGGAATCCGGAAATAGATCCCCACGATGGATTCCCTTCCCCGGCGCCTCAATTCCCGAAGCCACTGGTGGGAGACCTGGAAACTGGGCGTGACCGGCACCGCAAAGACCCCTGGCCGGGTTGCACCGGGCAGGCTCCGGAGCCTGCTGATCCCGTTCTTCCGGATACGCGACGCCCGGGAGGCGGGAGTCAGATGCACGAACATCGCCATGGAGCGACGACCCTTACGGACCCCATCCAACAAAAAAGCCGGAGGGTGCGTCCTCCGGCTCTTCGCTTCTGACTTCGAACTTCCGACTTCCGACTTCCGACTTCCGACCTCCGACTCACTTCACCTTCGTCATCCGGCCGAAGATCTTGAGCTTCTTGAACTGGTTGAGGATGTCCTCGGCCTTCGCTTTCGCGACGTTCTTGGCGAGCGGGATGACGAGGCGCGTGGTGAGCTCCTTCGCCTCGGGGCCGGTACATCCCTTCACCTTCGCGATGAGCTCGGCCGCCTTGTCGCGCTTCGACGTGTCGGTGATCTTCGAGAGGAAGACGTTGTACAGCTCGCCCTCGGGGACCGCCTCGACCTCGGGCTCCGGGGCGGCCACGGGCTCGGGCTCCGCGACCGGTGCGGGCTCCTCGGTCGCGGCGGTGAACTCGCCGCCGTCGGCAAAGCCGGGCTCCTCCAAGGGCGCGGGTTCGGGCAGCAGGTCTTCCGTTTCCATCAAGGGCGCCGGCTCCTCCGGCGCGATGTCCGGGAGCGCGTCCAGGTTGAGCTCCTCGACCGTCTCGGGAAGGTCGAGCGATTCGCCTTCGCCGGCCAGCGGCTCCACGCCCTCGACGCCGACCGCCGTGGGGGCGGACGGCTGCTCCTCGGTGTATCCGCCCGCGACGGCCTTCGCGGTCGCCTTGGTCGCCGCGGCCTTCGACTCGGTCATCTCGGAGCCGTTGCCCGCGCTGGCGGACACGGGCTCGGCCAGCTTGATCTTGCCCAGGCGGCGGAAGAGGAAGCTATCGCCGCACCCGGGGCAGACGAACGCGTTGTTGTCCCAATCGAACGCGAGGCCGGCCCCCGACCCGCCCGCCGTGAACTGCGGGCGCACGGGCCAGTTGACCTTGGGAAGCTTGCCCGCGACGCGCGCCGTCACGCGGAAATCGATCCCGGTCTTCGAGAGGTCGCCGAGCACGGGGGTGATCGACTTGACCTCCGACTTCGTGAGCTTCTGCGCGAAGATGATGGGCGCGCTCTTGCAGATCTGGGTGGCGATCTGCTCGTCCAGCGAGAAGGCCTCGGCGAACTTGCGAGCGGCCTCGGGCAGTCCTGCGGATTCGACCGAGCTGACGATCAGGCTGAATTCACCGGCTTCGGCTGACATGGTGAGCGCTCCTTACTGATGGACGTGGCGAAGCCCTGCCCCCGGCTGCTGCGACAAGCCCGAAGTCTAGCACCGCCGGAAATTCGAGTCAAGTCAACGAAAGGAGAGACGGAGAGGCTGCTTCAGAGCAGCCCTTGAGAGCGGTACCAGGCCACCGCGTCGCGCATGCCTTCCTCGACCGGGACGCGGGCCTCCCACCCCAGGACGCGACGGGCTTTCTCGGGGCTGCAGACCCACGCCTTCTGCGTCATCTCGAGCGCCTTGTCGCGCCCGAACATCATGGACTTCCCCGCCATTTTCGCGACGTCGTCGGTCACTCCGCCCAGGAAGCGGACGACGCGGTCGGGGATCGGGACGCCGATCGCGGGCTTGCCGATCGCGCGCTGCATGACGCGCATGAGGTCCGTGAGGACCCACGCCTCGCGGTTGGCGAGGTAGAAGACCTCGTTGGCGCCCGCGGGGGCCTCCGCCGCCCGAAGGATCCCCGCGGCAAGGTCGCTCGCGTGGACGAGGCTGATCACCTTGCGCCCGCCGATCTCGGGACGGACCCCCATCGCGATCGTTCGGTACATGTCGTAGAGGCCGAAGTCGCGCGGGCCGTAGACGACGGGCGGACGGATCACCGTGACGGGCACGCGGGCGCGCCGCGCCCACACCTCGCGCTCCCCTTCCCACTTGGACCGGCCGTAGAGCGAGATCGGCCCGCAGGCCATCGTCTCGTCGACGTCCTCGCCGGGGCCGGCGACGGCGAGCGAGCTCACCAGGATGAAGCGCGAGGCCCGCGCCCCCTCGATCGCCCGCCGGGCCGCGTCGCGGTTCCCCGCGAGGTAGTCGTCGTAGGTGTCCGCGCGGAGGACGCCCGCGACGTGGAAGAGGAGGTCGCAGGGCGGAAGCGAGACGTCGCGGGAGAAGTCGACCTCGACCTTCTCGACCGCCTTCCCCTCCAGCCAGCGGAGCCGGCTCGTCCGTCGGACCGCGATCGAGACACGGTACCCCTTCTCGAGGAGGCGGTCGACGAGGTGGGAGCCGACAAACCCCGTGGCTCCCGTGACGAGCGCGCTCGGCATGCGGCCAGTCTAGCGTGACGCGCCAGCTTTTTCCCGAAGGATTCCCCCCGCGGCGGAAACAAACGGGCGCCCCCGGCGTATCTCGTTTGACCGTCCCGCCGGAGCGGGGGTATACTCGTGGTTCGTCCAACCCAGGGGGCCCGTATGCTGGCGATCCTCGTCCCGGCGATCCTCCTGTCGTGTTCCCCGTGCGCGGCCGAACCCCCGCGCGGCGAGGGCAAGCTCGCGATCGCAAGCGGAGCGGTTGACGTCAAGGGACCCGACGACGCCGACTTCAAGCCCCTGGCCACCGGAACGGACCTCGTCTCGAAGTCGTGGGTCCGGACGGGGGCGAAGTCAAAGGCGGTCGTCGACTTCAACGACGGCACGGAGCTCCGGATCAACGAGAACAGCGAGATCCTGCTCGAGGACTCGCACCACATGGAGATCAAGGTCGGACAGATTTTCATGGTGGCCGCGAAGAGCCTCCAGAATCCCTTCACGTTCAAGACGCAGTTCTCCCCGGTCGAGTTCACGGGGGGCTCGCTCGACCTCACGTTCCGCCCGCGCGATCCGAGCGACCCGGCAGTCAAGACGATCAGCCGCACGGTGACGTCGGTCCGCGTGCTCGACGGGACCGCGTCGGTCGGCTCGCGGCGCTACACCCAGAAGGTGACGGCGGGCTACTGGTGCACGCTCGTCGACGCGACGCTCAACACGCCCGACCAGATCGGCGACCCGACGATCCCGACGCGCTGGGTGCACGAGCTCCTGCTGAAGCGGGGGAAGAGCACGCCCGAGATCGACACGCGCCTGCAGAACATGATGCAGATGCTGGGGCGGTACCAGAAGGGCGAGGAGGACCTCTCGGACGCGGGGTACCGGTCGCTGGGCGAATTCTCGCCGCCCTACCTCGTGGCGAACTACCTCAAGTATCCCCCCACGGCGCAGGAGACCACCCGGCGGAGGGCCGCCGCGAAGATCGTCGCGGACCTCGGCGCCAAGCCCCAGATGCCGGCCCTGGTCGCGCTCCTCCCGGATCCGGACGTCGAGGTCCGCCTCGCGGCGGCGAAGGGCCTGGAGCGTCTCGCGGGGACGAACCTGAAGTTCGACGAGGCGTACTGGAAGGGCGACAAGCTCGACGCCGGCCAGAAGGCGTGGGACGAGTGGATCAAGAAGAATCCGGCGCCCAAAAAGTGAGACGTCGGACATAGGACTTGGTTCGGTGAGCATCAACGTCTCGCAGATCTTCGTCCGCTACCCGGACGAGAAGGACGCGGCCGGGGTCCTCGCGGAGCTCCAGCGGAAAACCCCGGGCGGGCTCTCGTACCTCGTCGTCCGCACTCCCACGCCGTGGCTCGCGATCTCGGCGGCGGACAACGCGCCCGCGCCCGACACCGCGCGGCACCTCTCGCGCGCGCTCGAGGCCACCGCGATCTGGTACGGGCTCGCGGGCAACACGCTCGCCTACCGGCTCATCCGCTACGAACTCGGCCGCGAGACGGCGAAGGTCCTCGTGCCCGAGGAGATCTTCCAGCCCGAGGCGACGTACCTCCTCCCCGCCTACCGCGACGTCGAGCAGGAGCTCCACCGCCGCCTGCGCGAAGAGGGCATTCCCGCGGAGTACATCTACCTCTTCATGGAGGAGATCGGGATCTCGGGGAACGACGGGGAGGAGACCGACGCCGCGGCCGTGCGCAAGGGGACCGTCGAGCCCTTCCGTCACCGCGTGCCGCGCCGCGGCACCGACGGCGTGAGGACGCTCTTCGACCTTTACAAGGAGGGCGAGGAGACGGTCACCGAGATGCTCCACCTCCACGGCGCGTTCGACGAATCGCGGGCGGAGCACCTTCTGAAGACGCTCGAGGCGGTCTGCCGCCGCCGGTCGCTGCCCGCCGGATGGAAGGTGACATTCATGGCCGGCTCGGTGCGCGACCCGGACCTCGGCCGGCTCCTGGCCACCGCCCACGCGCGCGGGCGCTACTCCTTCGACCTGGTCCCGCCCGCCGAATGATCAAGCACCTCCTCTTCGACGCGGGCAACACGCTCGTCTACGTCAACATGACGCTCGTGTCGGAGACCCTCTCGCGCCACGGCGCGCGCGTGGCCCCGGAGGAGCTCTGGCGCAGCGAGCATCGCGCGCGGGCGGTCATCGACGATCCCGAAGTCATCCGGACCACCACCGACCAGACGCGCTGGGCGCTCTACTTCGAGACGATCTTCAGATTCTCGGGCGTCACGGACCGGGCGGTCGTGGTCGCCGTCATCGCGGAGCTGCAGGCGATCCACCGGACGAACAACATCTGGGAGATCGTGCCCCCCGAGGTCCCCCGCGCGCTCGACGCCCTCCGCGGACGGTACCGGCTGGGCGTGGTCTCAAACGCCAACGGCACCGTGCGCGAGAAGCTCCGCCGCGTGGGCCTGGCGGGCTACTTCGAGGTCATCCTGGATTCGCACGAGGAGGGCGTGGAGAAGCCGGACCCGCGAATCTTCCGGATCGCGCTGGAGCGGATGGGCGCGCGCGCCGAGGAGTCGGTCCACGTGGGGGACTTCTACCACATCGACGTGGTCGGCGCGCGGGCGGCGGGGATCCGGGCGGTGCTCCTGGACCCGGGAGGGGCCCACCGCGACAAGGCCGTGCCGCGCATCGAGTCGATCGAGGCGCTGGGCGGCGCGATTGACGCTCTCTGACGACCGGCCTATAATCGACCCTGCATGCCCTACCTCGTCATCCGGGAGAATGGCGCGGAGCAGACGCTCCCGATCAGCGACCCGGAGATCTCGATCGGCCGGTCGCGGCAGAACCACGTCAAGCTTCTGACCGAGCAGGCGTCCCGCCACCATTGCAAGCTGGTCCGGACGGAGAGGGGCTACCGCATCGTCGACGGCAACTCGTCGAACGGGACGCACGTGAACGGCGTGCGGATCACCGAGAAGGACCTGACGGACGGCGACGCGATCGGCGTGGGCAACGTGGCGGTCATCTTCCACGTGGGAGAGCCGCCGAAGCCGGTGCCGCGACTGCCCGACCCGGCGCAGTTCCAGCTGCCGCTCGAGGATCGGAACGTCCGGATCCTGCTGCAGACGGTCGTGACGGCGGCGTCGATCCAGGACCTGGGGCTCTTCCTGCCGATGGCGGTGGACAACGTGATCGAGATCGCGAACGCGGAGCGGGGGATCCTCTTCGTGCCGGACGGGGCCGGGAAGCTCAAGCCGCTCGTCGCGCGGGACAGCGCGCGGAAGCCGCTCCTCGAGCTCACGGGGATGAGCAAGACGATCCCCGCGCAGGTGTTCGAGCACCGGAAGCCGATCTTCCTGCTCGACACGGAGAACGAGAAGGAGCAGGTGCAGTCGGCCAGCGTGTCGCTCTACCATTTGAGGACGGTGATGTGCGCGCCGCTGCGGGTGGGCGAGCGGCTACTCGGCGTGCTCTACGTGGACAACCACGCGAAGGCGCGCGAGTACAGCCAGACGGACCTGGCGATCTTCGAGGCGGTGGCGAACTACCTGGCGCTTACGATGGAGAACCTCCGCGCGGCGGAGGACCAGAAGAACCGGGTCGAGCTGCGCCGGCAGGCCCTGCAGCACGAGAACGCGGTGCTGCGGGCGGCGCTTGCGAAGCGGAAGCACCTGATCGGCGAGTGCGCGGCGATGAAGTCGGTGTACGAGAACATCCGGAAGGTGGCGCCGACGGACGCGACGGTGCTCGTGCTCGGGGAGAGCGGGACAGGCAAGGAGGCGATCGCGCACGTCCTGCACGACCTGTCGCCCCGCTCGGAGAACCCCTTCGTGGTGATCGACTGCGCGGCGATCCCGGAGACGCTGCTCGAGAGCGAGCTGTTCGGCTACGAGAAGGGGGCGTTCACGGGGGCGGTCGGCCAGAAGCAGGGGAAGCTCGAGGTCGCGCAGGGCGGGACAGTCTTCCTGGACGAGATCGGGGAGCTCTCGCTCAACCTGCAGGTCAAGCTGCTGAGGGCCCTCGAGCAGCGGACGATCACGCGCGTGGGAGGAGTCGACGGAATCCCGATCGACCTCCGGCTGGTCGCGGCGACGAACCGGAACCTGGAGGAGATGGTCAAGCAGGGCAAGTTCCGGCAGGACCTGTACTTCCGGCTGAAGGTCGTGTCGGTGACGCTGCCGCCGTTGCGGGAGCGGGGCGAGGACATCCTGCTGCTCGCGGACCACTTCCTGTCCGAGGCAAACACGTCCAACGGCCGCGCGGTGAAGGGGTTCAGCGAGGAGGCGCGGGCGGCGGCGCGGAACCACCGGTGGGAGGGCAACATCCGGGAGCTCAAGCACCGGGTGGAGCAGGCGGTGATCCTCTCGAACAACGAGTACCTGTCGACGTACGACCTCAACCTGGCGTCGGGGG
>JBGPCZ010000085.1:0-25023 GCA_041482015.1 Planctomycetota bacterium
CCTGAAGCGAGGGCAATTCCCGCCGGGAACCTACGTCCATCTGGGCCGCGCGGTGCGATTCGTGTCCGCGCGGGTGAAAGATTGGATCTTGAGGAAGGCCGCAGCATGACACTTTCCCTTTCCCTTTCCCTTTTCGTTTTCCTGTTTCTATTGCCGGCTTCGACCGGCAGAACGGAGGTGCAGCAATTGGGCTACGTCTACATCCGTGGCGGCACGTACTACATCGCCTTCAAGCGGCCGGACGGGCGGTGGGTACGAGAATCGGCGGAGACCGACAAGAAGACCCTGGCCAAGGCGATGCTCTCCTCGCGAGAGCATGAGATGTTCGAGGCCAAGGTCGTCGGGCTCCCGGTCCAGAGCGACATTCGGCTGGAGAAGTTCATGGAGGAATATCGGGACTACGCCGCGGCGAACAAGAAGCCCAGCGCAGTCCGCGCCGACGAGGTGGCGCTCAAGAAACTCCTCCCGCTCTTCGGCAAGATGAAGCTCCGGGAAATCAAGTCCGGCGACGTGCAGCGGTACATGGACCAGCGCCGTTTGGTGAAGCGGAAGAATGGAAAGCGGCTGCGCGCCGCGACCATCCGGAACGAAGTCCACACCCTCTCCGCGATCTTCCGCGAGGCCATCCGGCGAGACCTGGTCCAGAGCAACCCCTGCTCCCGGGTCAAGAAGCCCAAGGAGGACAACACGATCGTTCGGTATCTCACCCCGGACGAAGAGGAACGTCTTTTCAAAGCCCTGTCGGAGCAGCGCAAACCGATCGTGATCGTCGCGCTCCACACGGGGATGCGGAAGGGCGAGATCCTCAACCTGGAATGGACCGACATCGACTTTGACCAGCGGCTCATTCTGGTCAAGAACACCAAGAGCGACCGCAAGCGGTACATCCCGATGAACGATGTCGTGTTCGAGACGCTGAAAGCCCTCCCGGTGGACCCGGAGTCCAAGTACGTCTTCGTCAACCCGAAGACGGGCGATGTCTACGGGGACATCAAGAAGTCCTGGGCGACCACGATGCGGCGCGCGAAGATCGAGAAGTTTCGGTTCCACGATCTTCGTCACACGTTCGCTTCAAGGCTCGTCCAAGCCGGTATCCCGATCATCGTAGTAATGGAGCTGTTGGGCCATCGCGACCTCACGACCACGATGCGATACGCTCATCTGGCTCCGACCGACATGCGCCAAGCTGTCGAGGCCCTCGTACCGAAGAAGGAACCGAAGGCGTGACAATCAGGCACTACACAAATCGCTACACACCTCAAACCTGGGGTTCAGGAAGCGGCGTAAGTCTATGTGGCCCAAGGGGGTTCGGCCCCACGAGGGTCAGGAGCCGCCGTTTCCTAAACCGCAGGTCGCCAGTTCGAACCTGGCCCGGGATACCAACGATCCGCAATGAACGGGGAAACAGTATGGCCGAGCCGATCCTGTACTCGAGGGACCATGCGCAGAGGAGCGTCGTGCTACGCCTCGCCGACGACCTGTTGGAACTCACGACCACGGGGAAAGGCCTGATCGACCGGCCCCGCATCCTGACCGTTCCCGTCGCCGACCTGAAGAACTTCGCCCTCGTCCCCACCGTGAACATCCAGCACGTCACCGGGGGAAGACTTTCCAACCCCCAGACCGACCTCTCCTACGACTCCGAGTTCTTCCTGTCGTATACCGTGGACGGGAAGGTGAAGAAGAAGCGCGTGTTCATCCTCGCCCAGGATCCCAACTTCCGGGCGATCCTCGACGCGCTCAAGGCGCGGCGCCCCGAGGCCAGCCTGCTCGACCTCGGCCCCGCCGAAGTCCACGAACGCATGGGCTTCATCACCGCAAGGCAGGCGGTGTGGATCATCGTCGGACTTCTGGTCGGCCTCCCCGTCCTGGTCGTGATCCTCATCCTCCTGAGCAAGTTCTGGCACGGCTCGCCGAAGTCCTGAAGCGCGGGTCGCCCGTTCTTGCTTCACACCACCCCGCGGGGATACTCTACTCAGGGTTGAAAGGCAAACACGGGTTGCATCGAGAATGAGAGCCTTCGGCGGAGACCTCGGGATCCTGGGGCTTGCAAACCTGCTCCAGGTCATCTCGATGAGCGAGGCCAAGGGGTTCTTGATGATTTCACAGGGCGAGCTCAAGAAAAACATCCAGTTCTTCTCCCAGGGGATCCGACTCGTGAGCGGGGTGCGGAGGGCCATCCCGCTCGGACAGATCCTCGTACGGAGCGGAAGGATCACGGCCGCGCAGCTGGACGAGCTCCTCCTGGAGCAGGGAAAGAGCGCCCGGCGCCTGGGGGACCTGGTGATCGACCGCGGTCTCCTGACGCAGAAAGCCCTCGACCTGGCCCTTCGCGACCAGGTGGCGGAAGAAATCTATGATCTCTTCACCTGGCCGGAGGCGAAATTCTATTTCGCGGAGTCGGACAGCGACTCATTGCCCAACGGGGCGGGACCTCTGGCCGAGGTCTTGCTCGGCGCCGACGTGATCAAGCTGCTGGTCGAGGCGGCGCGTCGTACCGACGAGATGGCCAGGATCCGCTCCGAGATCCCCGTCGACCAGCTCGTTCCGCGGCGGACCGGCCTCGAGCTGCCCCTGCACGATCCCGAAATCGAGAGGGGGGCGGCGATGGAGATCCTGTCCCTGATCGACGGCAAACGCTCCGTCGATCAAATCGCCCAGGTGTCGTCGTTTCCCAGGTTCACCGTCCTCCACTCGTTGTACGGCCTCAAGCAGCGGGGCGTGCTCGCCATCGACACCCCGGCGGCTCCGGAGGAGCGCCCTCCCATCCCTGCGTCCTCCTGATCAGCAAGGAGCCCGCGTTCCTCGAGGTCACGGGCGCAAGCCCCCAGGAACGGCGGCTACTCCGTCGCCCAAGCCGAGAGTTGGGACCGGGCCCAAGCGTCCCCCGGGGAGACCGCCATCACCGCGATCATCCTGGACATCGCGTTCGACTCCGGGGAGGCCCTTCCGATCGGCGAACGGATCCGGGAGGAGTCGCGGAAGCCCTTCATCGTGGTCACGGAGAACGCCAGCGGACCGATGCTCGAGGCCGCCCTCCAATCCGGCGCCCGCTACGTGCTCCTCAAGCCGGTTGATGAAAAAGCCCTTCTAGACCGGATCGCCCGGCTGCGGTGATGGACGAGCGTTTTCTGACAAGACGTCGGATTCGTCCGGAGCTGCGACTCGCACTTTCCTTTTGATCTTTCCCTGCGCCGGTGTATAAGGAGAAAGTTCGGGAAACCCCGACCGAAGTCGTGGAGAGGAGGGAATTCCCCCAAGGCCTCTTCTCCTTTCGCGGCCCGGGTCCGATCCTGTCCCAACGGAGCTCCGACTCCCATGAGAGACCTGAAGGGCCACGTCGACCTCGTCGGGCTGGGCAACCTCCTCCAGCTGCTGTCGATCCACAAATGCGAAGGCGCCCTCAGCGTCACCCGCGGGACGGAAAAACAGTCGATCCACCTGGGCACGGAGGGCATCCGCCTCCTCTCCTCCACGGGTCCGCGGATCCGGCGGCTGGGCAAACTCGCCCGCAGGCTCCTGGGCCCCACGCTGGTGAAGCCCGAGGCGCTCAAGGCGCTCCTCGGAAAGGAGAAACTCCTCGGCTGGACGCTGGGCGAAGTCGCGCTCTCGAACGAGCAGGCGTCGAGGGAGCAGGTCCAGGAAGCCCTGAGGCACCAGGTCGAGGAGGAGATCCTCGACCTGTTCATGTGGACCCAGAGCACCTTCCGCTTCACCGAGGGCCGCGCGCCGCGCACGACCCAGGCCAACCCGCTGGCCGGCCTCCCCCTTCGCGCCGACGTCACCGCGCTGCTCCTCGAGGCCGCGCGACGCCTGGATGAGCTCTCGCGGATCCGGCGCATCCTGCCGGACGACGACATGAAGGTCCAGAAGATCCCCCGCGAGATCCACGCCGACGAACTGGGCGACGACCTGGCCCGGGTCGACACGATCCTGCCGCTCATCAACGGCCGCCGCACGCTCCGCGCGATCCTGCGGGCCTCGATCTACCCCAAGTTCGCGACCCTGCGGGCGATCCACAAACTGCTCACGCTAGGCTACGCGAAGGCGCGCGACCGGAAGGGTGAGACCGTCATCCTGGGGAGCTTCGCGGGCCGGTGATGTGCCTGCCGGTTTCATCCCCGACGACGGGTTCGGGTCTTGGTCTTCCTCTCCGCCCGTCGTGTGGGCGTCTCCTCCTTGACGCGGATCTTCTTGTTGTGCCCGAGCACCAGGACAACGTGATCCAGGCGCTTCCGGAACATCTGGACCGCCGGGCCGATCTCCACCTTGACGGGAGGATGGATCGGACCGGTCACCTCGATGAACGCGCGGGAATAGTCGCCCCGGACGCGCTCGATCCTCTCCTTCGTGCACCGGAGTTCGGAAAGCTTCCTCAGGGATTGAGCCGCCCTCTCCAGGATGTCCGCGCACGCGTCCTGCTCGCCGATGGAAAGCCCCGCGAGATCCGTTCCCGCCGCCAGCGGAGCCATCCCGCGAAGTTCCTCCTCGCAGCCGGCAATTCCCCGATCGATCTCCGGTAGCCGGGAGGCCCCCAGGATGTCCCTTCCCGCCGAGACGGACGTTTCAATCCCCCAGTCCGATCCCAGGGCGCCGGCCTTGATTCCCTTCCGAGCCGAGATGGAACCCCCTTCGATCGCCCCATGATCGTCCAGGAGCCGGACCACCCCGCTCGAGATGACCCGGCCTTCGACGATGGACTTCCGGACAAAGACATCTCCCAGGGCCTCGATCGTCGCGTCGCTGATCTGACGCGCCAGGACGAGCCCCTCCGACTGGATCCGGCTCTTGCCCTGGAGCGCGCCACCGACCAGGACATCCCCGCTGGCCGTCATCGTGGCCTCGTCCACGTTTCCTTCGACGTAGATGTCCCGCCCGCGCAGGGTCGCCTGGCCGGCCACGTGTCCGGTCACGAGGATGTGCCCCTTGAAATCGATCTTCTCGGCGGACCGGATCCCCCCTTCGAAGACGCGGAAGGGCACGACGTCCAGCGCCCCATCCCCCGCCACGAGAGCGCCTCCGACCACGGCATGGAGGTCCTGTCCATTGGGAGCCGTGCGGAGTCCCGTTCCGAGCCGGAGCGGCAGTCCCGATGCCGGGTTCCCCGGGAGCGGCCTTCCGCGGAGGTCCACGCCCGGTCGCCCCGGCCTGGCCGGGGTCAGGATGGCGACCCGGCCGCCCCTCTCGACGGGCTGGACTTGTGCCGCCAGGTCCCCCACAAACGGCAGCCCGGGATCCAGGAGAACGCGTTTGTCGAAGGCGCGGACGCAGAATTCAATCGAGGCGTCCTCGCCATTCTCCGCCGGCACCCCCTCGGCGATCTTGAGCGAGTAGACCATCTCGTCCTGGCCCACCGCCTCGCAGGCCGCACGGATGGCCTCCTCCGAGACATTCTGCCGGATCTCCCTCCGGTCGAGTTCCTTGAGGACCAGGGGCGGGTCGATCTTCCTGCCCTTCGAACCCGGGATGAGCGTCAGGCGCGCTTCAAGCGGCGTTTCCTCAACGAGGAGGATAGGATCCGCCTTGCCGACGATCGAGGACGCAAGGACCTCCTTGAAACGGGCCAGGAGCGAGGTGAGCCTCCGACGGCGATCCGGGTCCCCGGCCTTGGAAAGCGCCGCTCGAATGCGCTCCTCCACCGAGGGGAGAGTTCCCGGGATTAGGACCGACTCCACGGGTCCCACAAAGGCCTTTGCCTGTCGGAGCAGATCCGCCAGGGTCACCGGGATGGAGTCCATGGTTCAATTCCATCATACCGCGGCGCGTCGGGACTCTTCAACGTC
Source organism: Planctomycetota bacterium (assembly GCA_041482015.1). GTDB lineage: Bacteria > Planctomycetota > MHYJ01 > MHYJ01 > JACPRB01 > JACQFK01. The sequence goes on from JBGPCZ010000085.1 coordinate 5,784, forward strand.
AATGGTAAGACTCGGTGCCGAAACCCGCCGGGCGCGGAATCACGGGATTGGACGAATCCCGCCCGTTCCCCCTGATCCCGGTGTACTATCCGAAGATCATGGATGCAGCGGTTCCGCCCGAAGTCGTCCTCAAGGCGCTGCGCAAGACCGTCGCCGCAATCGAGGGCGTCGGCCACAAGGCCGTCGCGATCGGGGCGATCGCCCACCAGGCGTGGGGCGCGAAGCGCGAGCCGCAGGCCGTCGACCTTTTGATCTCCACCGGCGAGGCTCAACGGGAGTCGATCCTGGGCGCCGCCCGCGGCGAGGGCCTCCAGCAGCCGCCCGGCGGCGCGCCCCTGACCCTCCGCTACACCGACGCGAAGCTCGGCGCCTCGGCGGACGTCACGCTGGTCGAGGCCGCCACCCCCTTCCTCAAGCAGGTGATCGGCCGCGCGCAACGCGGCCCCGTCCTCCAGATCGAGATGCCCGTGGCGACCTGCGACGACCTCATCCTTCTCCGCGCCGGCTCCGCGCTCCCGGCCGATCGCGACATCGTGGTCGAACTCCTTCGCGGGAACGCCGGAAGGATCGACCCCGCGTACCTCAAGCGCGAGGCCGAGGCGGCCGGCGTCTTCGACAAGCTCAAGAGCGCGTGGCAGCAGGCGAAACAGCAGGGCTGACGGGGAGCCTACCGCGCCTTGCGCGGCTTGGAATGACGCCGCTCGCCGTTGATCGGCTCGATGCGCGTGATGTGGATCGGATCGATGTAAACCCCACCCATCCGCATTTCAGCGCGTTCACATCAGCGGCCAACCTCGCGCTGTTCATCCTGGGCGGCATCCTTGTATGGCTGAAACCCAGGCTGGGCTACTTCCTCGTCGAAATGGGATTCGCATCCTTCCTCTCCCTCTCCTTCATGAGCTCGGTGCCCGGACGCGGAAGCTACTTCATCGCCTGGCACGAGATGTACCTCGTGATGGTTCTTCCGCCCGCTTTGTGGTTCTTCCGCGCTTGCGTGAAGGATGAGGCTTACTTCGCGACCCCGAAGACGTTCGCGTAGCGGTAGTAGACCTCGAGCGTCAGCGCGTTGATCGCCGTCGCGTAGACCCGGCCGCCCTGCCGCGACCACTTGTCCACCGGCTCCCACGAGCCGTTCCGGCACCCGGTCGCCGCCGCGTCCTGGTTCTTCACGAGCGCCGTCTTCATGTCCTCGTTCCACGCCCGCCACTTCGGGCCACCGGGGCCGTCGTACTGGAAAAGCGCCAGGCTCCCGTAGTACCAGTAGTAAAAATCGATATGCGGCTTCTCCCATTTGGGCTTGTCGCCCAGGAGAAGATCGCATCCGTTCGACAGCCGCGGGTCGGTTTTGTTCTTGTCCATGAAGATCCGGCACATCACGCCGATCGCCGTCATCGAGAGCGTGTCCTTCGGGCCCGGCTTGTGCATGTACCCCGCGCGCCCGTACGTCGGCTCCGTCACGTCGTCCAGGAACGCCCGCGTCCCGTCGGTCGCCGACTTCGGCACCGCGAACCCCGACAGGTCCGCGCTCTTGAGCGCCATCGCCGCCCAGCCCGTCACCGACGTGTCGTTGTCGCCGCACTTCGCGCTGTAGCGCCACCCCTTCCCCGGGTTCTGCGCGGCCACCAGGAAGTCGATCGCCTTCTGCGCCGGCCCCTGGAGCACCGTCGCGCTCGTCATTCCGTAGGCCTCCGAGAGCGCGAGCGCCGCGATCGAGTGGTCGTACATGTAATGGCCGGTGCGACCGCCAATGCAGCCCTCCGGGTCCTGCTGCGCCACCAGCCACTTGAGTCCGTTCTTCACCACCTCGCCGAACCGGAGCACCTTCCCCGGATGGGCCGGGTCGGGAACCTCGTCCCGCGACAGGTGCGAGTAGCCCGCGCCCAGGAACGCGAGGAGCGACAGTCCCGTCACCCCCGCGTCGAAGTCCTTCCCGCCCGGGCCCGTGCATTTGTCGCCCGTACACTGGAGCGGGAACCGGAGCGCGCTCCACGACCCGTCGGGCGACTGGTGGCGTGCGAGCCACCGGAGCGCCGCCTTCACCGCGTCCTCCGTGCCACTCCCGCCGCCGCCCCGGGCCACGAGGTTCTCACGGCCCCCGAAGCGTCCACCGTACCGGCCTCCTCCGCCCCCGCCGACCCCCACGCCCATCGAATCGACCACGCCGGGAGTCTTCGAATTCTGGCGGCCGCGGAATCCGCCCGCATCGCCCTTGACGTACGAAAGGAAGTCCTTCGAGTCCCCCTTCATCTGGCGGTAGTCCTCGTTGTCCGCCGATTCGTTGTGGTCCGACTCCTTCGCCTCCGGGAAGAAGATCGCGGGCTCGTCGCTGGCGCCGGACGGCTCGTCCTTCGGGATCCCCTTGCGCTCGAACACGTCGCGCGGACGATCGAGCTCAGGCGCGGCCGGAGCCGGCCGGGCCGACAAGATCACTTCGACCGATCCGTCGTCAACCGAGATGGAGCGTTCGATGTAGACGAGCGCCGCCCCGAGAACGAGGAGCGCGTGGATCCCGGCGGAGATGAACCACCAAGGCGTGTTCCCGAGCCAGCCCATCCGCGGGGCCGCGGCTTTTTCGGGTTCGTCCTTGGGAGCCTCGACGATGGTTTGAAAGGAGGCCGGCTTGCCCATATGGTTAGAAAGCCCCGGCCGCCTGCGTTCTGAACTCGAATCCGCGGGTCACGGGACGAACTGGTAGCTCACGAACGCCAGCTTCTTCCCGTCCGGCGACCACGACGGGACGTTGATCGTCCCCTGGCCCCCGAAGAGCTTCGCGAGGACCTCGATCTTCCCCCCGGCCAGCGGCATGACTCGCAGCGTCACGTCCCGGTTCGCGGGATGGCCCTTCACGTCCCTCTCGTACGAGAGGAAGACCAGCCACTTCCCGTCCGGCGACGGGTGCGGGAACCAGTTGTTGAACTCGTCGGACGTGACCGGCTCCTGCCCGCTTCCGTCCGCGCCCATCCGCCAGATCTGCATCGATCCCGTGCGCTCGGAATTGAAATAGATCTGGCGGCCGTCCGCCGTGTAGTCCGGGCCGTCGTCCAGCCCCTTCGCGGTCGTGAGCCGCGTCTCCTCGCCGCCCCCCGCGGGGATCGTGTAGATGTCGTACTCGCCGTTGCGCTCGGCGCAGTAGGCGAGTGTCCTCCCGTCGGGCGACCAGCCGTGCCAGTACGACGGGCCGAGCGTGGTGATCCTCCGCGGCGCGCCCCCCGCGGCGGGAAGCGTGTAGATGATCGACCGGCGCTCCTGCGACTGGTCGCTGATCGCCAGCATCGTCCCGTCCGGCGAGAACCCGTGATCGTTGTTGCACGCCGTGGCAAACCCCGTGTCGATCGCCTCCGGTTCTCCCCCCGCGGCGGGGATCCGGTACAGCCGCCCCTTTGCATTGAAGACCAGCCACGCCCCGTCGCGGGACCAGTTGGGCGCCTCGATCGGGGTCTCGGTCACGTGCACCGCCCGCCGGTCCTTCGACGCGATCGTCACCGCCTCGAGGCTGCAGACGAGCCTCGGCCGGCCGGTCGACGGCCCCCCGGGCGCGAATTCCACGTTCGTGAACGCCGCCTTCTCGAGGACGGCGTTGTCGTGCGCGCAGACGCCCAGGCCGACGTAATAGGGGTCCTTGAGGGCCAGCCGGAATGTTCCGCCGGCCGGGTGGAGGGCCTCCCCCTCCCGCGCGATCGACATCGAAACGTACAGGCCCCGTTTCTCGATGCGAAGCCGCCGCGGCCCGGAGAGGGCGCACTGGATCTCGTAGGTGCGCGCCCCTTTGGACTCGCGGTACTGGAGCGACGTCAGCCCGTCGCCGTGGAGCGCCGCGTCGGCATAGGGCGATCCGGGATTGAGGTCCTGGCGCACGACGAGACACGCCTTGCGGTGTTTGTTCCCGCCGGCGGCGGGGAAGTCGATGTCCGCGGCGAGCGTGACGTCGCCGCTCCCTTCCCTCCACGTGAAATGAAACGCGTCGGCCGCGCCCCACATGTTCTCGCCGCCGCCGGCCACCGTGTACCGGCCGCCCGCCGCGTCGAAATCGACCGACCCCGGGATCCGGGTGGCACCGACGTCGCCCTGGGATGGAAAAAGTCCGGCCGTCCCTGGAGTCGTGGAGCACGAGGCGAGGAGCCCCGCGACGAGGGCGGTCCAGCGGACCGCGCTCACGTGGCTCTCGGCGCGAAGGCGCGGAGCGCCGCCAGGCAGATCGCCAGCGCGGCCGTCTCACCCTTCTCCTCGATGAACGAGCCCTCGCGGTTCACCTTGCAGACCCACACAGCCGCGCCCGCCGGGCCCTTCCCCGAAACCAGCGCCACGAACATGAACTCCCGGCGCATCTTCTCGACCACCGGCCATGCGTCCTGGATCAGCGTGCTGAATCGGGGAACCAGCGACGGCCGCCCCGTCCCTTCCGGCGCGATCCCGGCCCACTCGTCGATCACGTGCTGGCCGAGGGCGTTGGCGATCGGCTTGAGCGACACCTCCACCCAGCCCATCACCTTCTCGGCCACCCGGCCGTCCAGCTCGCGCCCCGCCGTCACCGCGTCAGCCATGATCCTCAGTCCTTGTGCGCCTTCCCGACCGCGAACACCTCGGGGAACGTCTTCCTCATTTTCGCCATCGTGTAGTTCCCGAGCTCCGCCTGCGACGCGGGGACCTGCACGACGAACTCGTTCGGCTTGGCCTTGACTCCGGGCTCATGGCGGGCCTCCCGCGGCGCCAGCCCGCCGTCCTTCAAGTAGCGGATCACGACCTGCGCCGACCGCCGCAGGCCCCGGAACAATTCCACCCACTCCGCCGCCTCCGGTGTCTCGCTCACGGCGCCCCGATGCACCAGAGATGGTTCGACGTCCGCAGGTAGACCCGGCCGCGCGAGAGGGCGGGCGACGCGCGGCACGCCTCGCCCAGCGCGTTCGTCGCCACGACTTCAAAGGACGGCCCCGCCTTCACGACGCGAGTCGTTCCGTCGTCGTCCGCGAAATAGAGGAGCCCGCCGGCCGCGACCGGCGAGGCGCTGTGGTGCGCGCCCCTCTTCCCGTCCGCCTTGCCGCCCAGCTTCTCGCTCCAGAGCCGCTTCCCCGACTTTGCCTCGAAGCAGCTCGCCGTGCCGATGTCCGAGACGATGAAGAAATGCGACCCCCACGCGATGGGCGACGGCACGTACGAGCAGATGGTCTCCCCCTTGTCGCGCCAGAGGATGTGCGACTGCGTGACGTTCCCCTCGCCGTCGGGCCGGATCCCCAGCACGTGGTACTGCGGGAAGCCCCCGGTGATGAAGAAGACGTCCTCCGCGCAGACCATGCTCGCGACGAACTGCTCGGTCGGCCCGTCGATGATCCAGATCTGCTTTCCCGTGTCGGGATCGTACGACGCGACGCACTTGCTCCCGCTGAGGACCAGCTGCATTTTCCCGCCGGCCTCGAAGATCACCGGCGGGACGTACGAGCGCGTCTTGTTGGGCCGGTCCGCGCGCCAGCGCTCCTTGCCCGTGGCCTGGTCGAGCGCGACGATCCACGCGACCGCGTCCTGGTCGCCGTTGAAGATCACCGTGTCCTTGTAGAGGAGCGGGGAGCTGCAGAAGCCGTGGGTGGAGTGGAATTCGCCCGGCACCGCCTTCCAGGCGAGCGTCCCGTCCATGTTGTAGCAGAAGGCGACGAAGCTCGGCTTGTCGAGGTAGGCGATCCAGACGTGCTTCCCGTCCGTCACGGGCGTCGAGCTCGCGAAGCTGTTCAACTGGTGGATGTGCTCGTTTTCCGCCGTCACGGTCACGACGAGCCGATCCCAGAGGATGTGTCCGTCCTTCCGGTCCAGGCAGAGCAACCGCCGCTCGCCCTTCTCCTCGATCGACGTGCTCACGAAGATGCGGTCGCCCCAGACGACCGGCGAGGAGTGGCCCTTGCCGGGGACCTCGATCTTCCAGAGGACGTTCTCGGTCGCGCTCCAGCGGACCGGGAAGCCCGTCTCCGTCGTCGTGCCGTCCCGCTTCGGTCCGCGCCACCCCGGCCACTCCTGGCCCTGGGCCACCGCGGTGATCGCGACGACGGCCGCCAGCGTGCGAAGCATCATGAGAATGCTCTCCCCTCAGGACGTATTACACCCGCCCCCATGCCGTCGCGTCAACAGACTACCCCGTGAAATCGGGCCCCCGGACGTTAGAATGACAGGACTGGAATGAACGACGACCGATATTTCGACTGCGCCGCCTCCGCCCCGCCCTTCCCCGAGGCGCTCAAGCGCTTCGAGGAGGTGAGCCTCGGGCTGTATGGGAATCCCTCGTCGACCCACGAGGCCGGGCAGCGCGCGCACAAGGAACGGGAGGCGGCCGGCGAGGGCTTCCTCGCCCGGCTGGGCCTGCCCGACGGATCGCTCATCCTCGCGTCGGGTGCGACCGAGGCCAACAACCTCGTCATCCGTTCGGCCATGGACGCAAATCCAGAAGGGCGGCTCCTGCTGGCCGCCGACGTCCACGACTCCGCCTGGTTCGCGAAGGAGTTCTATCCCGGAAGGGTCGACCTGCTGGAGACCGGGCCCGACGGGCGGATCAACCCCGATCGACTCGAGGCACGGCTCACGAAGAAGACCGTCCTCTGCAGCGTCCTGCATGCGAACAACGAGACCGGCGTGATCCACGACGTCCGGTCGATCGGCGCGGCCTGCGCGCGGAGGAGCGTCGCTCTCCATTGCGACGGCGTCCAGGCGGTGGGCCATCTCCCCCTCGCGCTCTCCGGGATTCCCTTCGCCGCCTACACGTTCTCAGCACACAAATTCGGCGGACCACGCGGCGTGGGCGGCGCGATCGTCCGCGACGTCCACCCCGGACCCCTCCTCCGCGGCGGCGGCCAGGAGGACGGGGCGCGGAGCGGCACCGAGAACGTCGCGGGACTCTCGGCCGCGCTCGTCGCGCTCGAGATGAGCCTCCGGGCCCTCGACGCGGAGGCCCCGCGCCTGCGCCGCCTCGCGCGGCTCCTCATGGATTCCGTGCCCGACGCGCTCGTCAACTCCGACCCCGAGAAGGGGGTCCCCGGGCTTGTCTCCCTATCATTTCCGAACCTGGTCGGCGAGAACCTCGTCGCCGAGATGAACCTGCGAGGCTTCGCGGTCTCCGCGGGTAGCGCCTGCGGCTCCGGCCGGATGGAGCCCTCGCGCCCGGTGCTCGCCATGGGCCGGACGCGCGAGCAGGCGCTGGGGACCGTGCGGATCTCGATGGGCCGCTCGACGACCGAGGATTCCGTGCGTGCGCTGGCGACGACCCTCAAGGAGGTCGCGGAGCGGCAGAGGGCGCTCGCATGATCGACGGACCCACGAAGATCCCGTATGCGCCGGCCGACCTCGCCCGCGCGCTCATCGACGCCGAGCGCACGGGGTACCACGGACTGCGGGTGGAGAACGGACACATCATCGCCTGGAAGGGAAAGGCCGGTCCCTGCTACGACACGGGCCGCACCGCGCGCTACACGGGCTCGGCGGCCGCGGCGATGGACGATGACCGACACCTTCTCTATGGAACGCTCCGCGTCTGCGAGAAGACGGCGCGGATCTACGCGGCGGCGGCGTACGCGGGGTGGACGGAGGTCTCGGCCCCCGACGCCGCGCTGATGGCGCGGCTCGAGACGAGCCCCGCCCCCTTTGACTGCGACACGTTCCAGGCGGACGCGGCGGCGCTCGCCTCGACGCTCACCGAAGCCGGGGCCTCCGGGGAACGCACGGGGGTTTTCTACCCCGGCCCGTTCAAACTCCTCATCCTTCGCGACGGCACGATGGTCCCGCGCGGCCGCTGGGTGCGCCTGCCCGGCGTGTCCGCACGCGAGCTGGAACAGAAGGATGGCGCGACGCTCGATGCCGGCCGTCTCGCCGAAGAACCCGCTAACTACATCGCGCTCTTCAAGTCAAAGGGTGCGGCCTGTCTCCTTGACGAAACGGTCGCGAGTCCAAACGAGTCCCGGCCGGCCCTTCTCATGGCGCTCAACGAGGCCTCCGACTCCATGAGGCGCCGGCTGCAGGCGATGATCGAGCGGGGCGACCCGTACTTCATCCTGACCGGGAGCGACCCCTCGCTCAAGGACGGCTGCTGCCCGAGCAACGAGGTCGGCGAGGCGAACCGGCTCGCGCGGGCGGGGATCCTCGACGCTCTCGGAGCGTCGCCCAACTCCGACTGCCCCGTCACCATCTACGCGTTCGCGGGCGAGATCAAGAAGGGCGACGCGCCCGACTTCGAGCGCAACGAACCTCTCCGTGCGGCCGTGCGGGACCGGATCCAGAAGGGCCGCGAGCTCAGTCCGCGGATCCTTCTCCGGATCGCGCTCGTGATCGTGGGCCTTCTTTCGCTCCTCGCTCTCGGGTTCGGAATCTACCGCCAGGTCAAAGGGGGAGACCGATGATCCTCGCCGCGTTGCTCGCGATGGCCGTCGCCCAGGACGTGCCCGATCTCGGGACGAAAAAGGCCGGGAGCGACTGGCCCTCGTTCCTCGGATCGAACCGCGACGGGAAGTCCGGCGAGCTCGGGCTCGATCCCAAGTGGCCGGCCGCCGGCCCGCGGGTCGTGTGGCAGCGGGACCTGGGCGAGAGCTTCGGCGCGAGTTCGATCAGCCGCGGTCGGCTTTACGTCTTCGACCGGAACGGCGACAAGATGCGACTCTCGTGCGTGAAGAGCGAGACGGGCGAACCCCTGTGGACGTTCGAGGCGGCGACGGACTACCGCGACTCTTATGGATCGGGCGACGGTCCGCGCTGCTGCCCGGTGGTTGACGACGACCGCGTGTACACGGTCGGACCCGACGGAGTTCTAAACTGCGTCGGCGCTGTCGACGGCAAGCTGCGGTGGAAGGCGAACACGTCGGCCGATTTCGGGGTCGTGCCGAACTTCTTCGGCGTGGGGAGCACGCCGGTCGTCGAGGGCGAACTGCTGATCTGCATGGTGGGCGGAAGCCCGGCGGGCAGCCCGGCGATCGACTCGGGGCAGGTGCCGGGCGCGGGGAGCGGCCTCGTCGCGTTCGAAAAGAAGACGGGCAAGGTCCGCTGGAAGGCCTCCGACGAACTGGCGAGCTATTCGAGCCCGGTGACGGCGACGATCGGCGGGCGGCGCTGGGGATTCGTCTACGCGCGCGGCGGCCTCGTGGGATTCGAGCCGTCGACCGGCAAGGTGGACTTCCATCATCCGTGGCGCGCGCAAGCGATCCCGACCGTGAACATCTGCAACGCGGTCGTGGCGGGCGACCTCGTCTTCGTCTCGGAGGCCTACAGCGTGGGGAGCTCGGTCGTCAAGGTGCGCCCCGGCGGCTGCGACGTGGTGTGGAAGGATGGCCGCAAGCGCGACCGCTCGATGATGAGCTACTTCGACACGCCGGTGCACGTCGACGGGTTCCTCTACGGTTCGAGCGGCATGGGCCAGCACGATGCGGAGCTGCGGTGCGTGGAAATGGCGACGGGCAAAGTGCTGTGGAGCCAGCCCGGGATGTCGCGCTGCTCGTTGCTCCACGTGGACGGCCACTTCGTCTGCCTCGGCGAGGACGGCGTTCTGCGGCTGCTGAAGGTGAACCCGGCGAAGTACGAAGAGGTGGCGAAAGTGACGCTCAAGTCGGCCGCCGGCGAGCCGCTGTTGAACTCTCCCTGCTGGGCGGCTCCGGTCCTCTCGCACGGACTTTTGTATATCCGCGGCCGCGACCGGCTGCTCTGCGTGGACCTCATACCGAACCCGCGCTAGATCCGGTCGTTAAAGGGGGATGCAGGAGCGCTGGTGGTCCCTCCCCAAGGCCGCCGCAAGGTTTGGAATCCCCGAATACGACTTGAGATGCGCCATCCAAACGGGTGACCTCGTCGCGATGCCTTCGGACGACGGCGAAACCTGGCTCGTCCGCGAATGTGACGTCGCCCTGATCGAACGCGCCCCGGTCCGTCCCATCGTGCGAGCGCGGGGAAATTCCTTTCCCCTCTTCGTAGGCATCGCGCTTGGCCTCGTGGTGTTGCTCTCGATTCTGACTGTCTTCATCCAGACCAGTAACATCGACGGCGGAAACAGCAGGCCCCGGGCCACCGAACTGATGATCAAGCAGATCTCCGGTCAACTCGAAATGTACCGCCTGGATCATGGCCGTTATCCCGAGACTCTCAGGGACCTCGTGAGAAGACCCGACACCGTCGCCCAGGACTCGTGGCCGACGGGGGGTTACCTGACGGATGAATCTCTCCTCGACGGCTGGGGACAGGAGTTCCTTTACCGGGTACCGGGGACGGGTGTACGTCCCTTTGACTTGATCAGCCTCGGCCAGGACCCGAACGATCCGGCGGACGACCTTTGGAGCCGCCCCTGACCCCAGTAAGGGTCACTTCGCCCGGATGTCGTAGCAGTACAACGTCTCGTGATACCGGAGATAGAGGCGGCCGTCGCAGATCACCGGCTGCGCCCAGGCGTCCTGCTTGCGCTCCTCGCCCGGAAGCGGGAAGCGGCCAGCCGCCTCGAACGCGGCGGGCGCGGGCTTGAGGAGCAGCATCTCGCCTTTCTCGGTCAGGCAATACAGCCGCCCATCCGCGAAGATCACCGCGCCGCTCGCCAGGTCGCGCGCCGTGTGGCGCGTCTCGCCGGTCGCCGCGTCGACCGCGGCCCAGCCCTTGTACCCCATGTAGCCCGAGCCGTAGAGCAGCCCGTCGACGAGCACCGTCCCGCCCTGCAGCGTGTCGAGCCGGGTCTTCCACGCCGCCTCGACCCGCGGCTTCCCGTCCTGCTCGTCCATCTTGTACAGCGTCCCGCCGTTCTTCCCGGGCGTTGTCACGTAGACGCCGTCGCCGCACAGCACCGGCGTGAAGCAGAGCGCCAGGTATTCCGAGGGCCGCGCGAACTTCCAGAGGCCGCGCCCCGTGTCGGCGTCGACGCCGAAGACGTGGCGCGACGAGGCGCTGACCAGGTGCCGCCGGCCGTTCAGCTCGAAGAGGATCGGCGATCCGTAGCCCGCGCTGTTCTCCGCGATCGGCTCGCTCGCCCAGAGCGTCTCGCCCGTCTTCTTGTCGAGCGCCGCGATCGCGCCCTTCTTCCCGCCGGGGCTGACGACCAGCCGCGGGCCGTCGACCAGCAGGCACTCGCTCAGCCCCCAGAGGATGACCGAGCCTTCGAACCGCTGGACGACGTCGACCGACCAGGCCTCGCGGCCGGTCTTGGCCTCCAGGCAGATCACGCGGCCGTGGGAGTTCAGATGGTAGAGGCTCCCCTCGTCGTAGACGCACGAGGCCCGCGCGCCCGGGTACTGCCCTGTCCAGGCGCGACCGTTCGTCGCCTTCCACCGGCTCTTTCCTTCGAGGTCCAGCGCGTACAGGCAGAGGTCCTCGCCCACGTCTCCGGTGACGTAGATCGATCCGCCCGTCACGATGGGCGATGAGAAGCCGCGTCCCAAGTCCTCGACCTTCCAGATCAGCTTCGGCCCTCCCTCGGGCCACGATTGCAGCAGCCCTTTCTCGTCGCTGATGCCGTCGCGCCGGGGGCCGCGCCACTGGGGCCAGCCGGGCTCCTTCGAAGCCACGAGCCTGCCGTCGGGCGATCCGCCGGGGAGGAAGGCGAGGAGGACGAAGCAGAACCGCGTCATGCGTTCAGAAGGATCATACTCGACCGGGCCAGCGGATGCGGTAAGATGATTCCATGGTGTCCCGTAACGAGGCCGACTGGGACTTGCGCGAAGACCCGCCTCCCCAGCGCGCCCGGTGCGCCTTCTGCCTGCAGCAGGTCGAGGTCCGGTTCAGCATCGCCTGCCCGCGATGCCGTGCGTTCTGTCACCCCGATTGCTGGAAGGCCAACGACGGCCGCTGCCCGGTCTACGCGTGCGAGCCGGTCACGCTGCCCCCCGCGCCGCCCCCGCCCCCGACTTCATCGCCCCGATCGCCCCGCCGGCCGGGCATCGCGGTCATGGGGTTCATCGCGTTCCTGGTCATCAGCAACCTCGCGCGGGTGGGCACTCATTCGCGGGTTCATCAGCCGGAACCCTACACCCGCACGATCTTCTCCGCCCCCCGGACGGATCGCGCCGCCCTGCCCTCCGAAGCCCGGGCTCTCGTGGACGAGACCCGGCCTCTCATCAAAAGCATCGAGGAGGGGCCACGCCCGGAGGACCCGAAGTCGCGCGACCTGTATGTCTGGCAGCTGGAGTATCTCGCCACCCGCCTTCAACGGGCGCGCGATCTCTACGAACTCCACCAGCGGACGTACCATGACTTTTCGAACGCCGACCGGATCCGGGAGCTGACCGAGACCCTCGAGAGACTCCAGAAGCTGCACGACACCCCCTCCCGGCCTGAGGTCCCTTCACCGTAAAAACAAAAAGGCGGCCGGCCCCCGTGCGGGAACCGGCCGCCTCTTGAGCTTCGTCCAGGTTACTTCGCGCGCTCCGCCTTCCACTCGCGCGAGCGGTCGCCGGTCGCCGCCGTGCCGGTGATCGCGTCCCCGGCCACCTTGCCGGCGTACTTCGTGGTGGTCTTCTGGCCGTTCCGCTCGCGCGTCACGGAGAACTTGACCTCGCCTTCCTTGGTCCAGGTCGCTTCCTCGATGTCCTGGTCCTTGCCGTCACGGCCCGCGATCTGGCCCGTCAGCTTGTCCCCATCGAGCTTCAGCTTGAGCGTCGTCTCGATCTTCGTCCCGTTCCGGTCGATGCTCCACTTCCACGTCCCCGTGGGATTCGGATCGTCCGCCGCCATCCCCACCGCCCCAACCGCCGCCACCGCCATCGCCACCATGAGCTGCAATCCGAGCTTCATCGAAAATCCCTCCAAATCAAGAACTCAACCCAATGCCCAATGGAGGTTTGATGGGGTGACCCCCATTTATTCCCCATATGGGTGTAATATTCTTGATGACCCTCCGCGCCGCCGCGCTCCTGGCGCTCGCCCTATTCTCCCCGCCGCAGGACGAATTCACGCGCGAGCTTAGGGATCTCGAGCAGAAGCTCGCCCCGCTCCGGGACGCCGACGCGGAGATCTTCGCCAAGGGCGTCGCTTGGGCCCTCCGCTACGAGCCCAAGCTGGCGCCCGCCGACGAAGTGCTCCTCAAGAAGGGGCTCGATCGCGGCCGCCAGCGGGCCGCCTCGCTCGCCGCCGGCAAATATCCCTGGACGGACAAGAAGGGGAAGCTCGCCCGTGGATATCGATCGGTTGTCGACGGGTCGGTCCAGCCGTTCGGGCTGATCATCCCATCGGGGTACGACCCCTCCAAGCCCATCCGCCTCGACGTCGTCCTCCACGGAAGCACCAAGCCTGTCGGGCTGAGCGAACTCCGCTTCATCAACCGATTCGACGAGGGCGATGAAACGGGCAAGCCGCCACCCGACACCGACTTCATCGAACTCCATCCGCTCGGGCGCGTCGAGAACTGCTACCGCTATGCCGGCGAGACCGACGTCTTCGAAGCCATCGAGGCGGTCTGCCGCCAGTACGCGATCGACCGGGACCGCATCGTGCTTCGCGGGATGTCGATGGGCGCGTCGGGGACGTGGCACCTCGGCCTCAAGCACCCCGGCCGCTTCGTCGCGCTCGGGCCCTGGTGCGGCTACGTCGACACGCACCGCTTCTCCGAGACGCCCGGCATGAACTTCGTGAAGGTCGGCGACCTGCCGGCGCACCAGGAGAAGATGCTCCACCTGCTCGACTCGGTCGACTACGCGGCGAACGCGGGCGTCGTGCCCGCGATCGCCTGCATGGGCGACAAGGACCCGTTCTTCCAGGCGCACGTGATCATGGGCGAGGCGATGAAGCGCGAAGGGCTGGAGATGGTCAACCTGATCGCCCCCAACACCGCGCACGCCTTCGAGCCGGCGACCCAGAAGGAGCAGATGCGGCGGGTCGGCGAGATCGCGGCGAAGGGGCTCGACCGCCTCCCGCGCCATATCCGGTTCGTCACCTGGACGCTCAAGTACGGCCGTTGCCACTGGATCGAGATCCTCGGCCTCGGCGAACACTACGCGCGGGCGGAGATCGAGGCCGACGCTGACGAGGGCCGCGTGGAGGTCAAGGCCGCGAAGAACATCACGCGGTTCGCGATCCGCCGGCCGGTCCGCACGCTCCGCATCGAGGGCGACGAGGTGCGGCTCCCCGTGCGGATGCCCGACCCGCTGGTCGTGGAGCGCCGGGCAAAACAATGGGAGGTCGTGGGGGATGCGGCGCCCGGGGGGAAGGTCCCGGGACTCCAGGGGCCGATCGACGACGCCTTCACGTCGCCGTTCCTCTGCGTGCGCGGCACGGGGACGCCGTGGAACCCCGCAGTCCAGGCGTGGTCCGAAGGGAACCTGAAGCGCTTCGCCTACGAGTGGCACCGTTACTTCCGCGGCGATCTCCCGGTCAAGGACGACAGGGACGTCACGAGCGACGACCTGCGCGACCGAAACCTGGTCCTCTTCGGCGATCCCGGGAGCAACGCGTGGATCGCGAAGGCGCTTCCGAAGCTTCCGATCGGTTGGACGAAGGAGGAGCTCCGCGTGGGAGCCGCGGTCTATCCGTCGGCCGACCATGCCCCGGCGCTCATCCATCCCGGCGCAACGGGCCGGTACGTCGTCCTCAACAGCGGCCACACGTTTCACGAGAAGGAGTTGGCGCGGCTGAACTACCTCCTCTTCCCGCGGCTCGGCGACTGGGCGGTGCTGAAAGTGGGCGGCGAAGTCCCGGCGAACCCCTCCGACCCGCTGGCCGAGGAGACGGTCACCTCGGGTTTCTTCGACGAAAAGTGGGGACTCCCAACTGTTAAGTGACGAATCGGATTCCTCACTTAACAGTTGGGGCTACTCGTTCCGCAGGGCACCGATGAGCGGAGAGCGCAGCGCGAACGACGCCGCGAGGCGGATCCAGAGGAGCGACAGGATCGCCGTGCCCACGAGGAACACCGCGAGCAATCCATAAGGGAGGTGGATCTCCGGCCGCGCCACCGCCGGCGCGATCGCGAGCGCCGCCGCCGCGGTCCCCGCCGCCAGCCCCGCCGCGAGCAGGAAGAGGTGTTCCGCCATCACCACGCTCCCCGCCTGCCTTTCCGTGTAGCCCACCGCGCGGAGAAGCGCCAGCTCGGCCCGCCGTTCGAGGACGTGGCGCAACACGAGCACGCCCATCCCCGCGCTCCCGAGCAGGAGCCCCAACCCGCCCAACGCGAGGAAGAGCGTGAGGTACGCACTCTCGACCGCGTAGAATTCCTTCAATCGATCCACGGGCGAAACGATCTCGAGCCCCCACCCGGCGAGCTTCTCCGCGAGGTAAGCCCTCACGCGCTCCACTTTCCCCGGCGGAAGATCGACGAGGAACACCCGGTCCCCGCCTTCCGACGGAAAAAGGCGCGTGAAGTGACGGTTCGCGACGATCAGCCGGCCCTGGAAGACCGTCAGGCGATCGGGCAGCGCGCCGACGAGCTTCACCTTGAACGGCGTACCCCGCTCGTCGCGATAGTCGATCACGTCCCCGGTCTCCCGACCCACGGACTTCCGGAGCTTCCAGACCGCCGTCGCGGCGTCGCCCACGAGCGCCGGCACCGCGCCATCCGCGCGCACCTCGTCGAGCAGCGCCCAGAGGTCGGCCGGCGCGAACGCCCCCCTCCGGCCCAGGCTCGACGGGTCGACCCCGAGCAGCGGCGGCGCCGCCGACTGGTTCAGGTTGAGGCAGCTCGCATCGTCGCCGTCGCGCACCCGGACCGGGACGAACGTGACGTCGCCCATCAGCGTGTCGTCCGTGAGGAAGAGCTCCTTCCGCTCCTTCGCCCCGTCCAGGTCCTGGTGGATCGCGACGCTCGACTCCCCGTAAAGGCCGAAGCCTCCGGTGCCCGACCGCCGCGCGCCCGCGTGGAGCGACAGGTCCTCCTTGAAGGCCGAGACCGAGAAGACGATGAAGCAGCCGCACGCGAGCATGCCGGCCGTCGCCATCCCGCGGCCGGGCCGCCGCGCCGCGTTTCGCGAGCCGAGTTCACGCACGGTAAGCTTCGCCGTCGATCCCGACCGGCGCGCGAGCAGGATCCGCACGAGCGCCATCCCGCCCGCCAGCGTGAGGGCGCCCGCCCCGAAGAACGCACCCGCGGGCCGCTCCGCTCCCGACACGACCGTCGCCGCGGCGATCGCGAGCGCCCCCAGGAGACCCGCGACGAGCACGAGCCACCGCCCCCATCCCTTCCCCGGCGAACGCTGCTCCAGGGAAAGCGAGAAATCTTCCGAGACGAGCTCGCGGACGGGGCGCTTCGACTGACGCCAGAGCGCCGCGGCCATCGCGACGAGCGACATCGCCGCCGCCGCGCCCGCTCCGATCGCGGCGGAGGCGGGCGCCGCATGGAACGCGATCGGCGTCCCCGCGACGGCGCCGCTCCACGCGCTCCCGAGCCCCCACAGGAGCGCCTTCGCGAACGCCCAGCCCAGGGGGATTCCCGCGAGCGATCCCGCCGAGGCCAGCGCGAATCCCTCGGAGAGGAAGAGCCTCCGAACGGCGCCGGGCGTGAAGCCCGCCGCGCGCAGCACCCCCATCTCGCGCGCCCGCTGCTCGACCGAGAAGACGAAGAGCATCGCCGTCAGGATGAGCGACGCGGCGATCAGGAAGAGGCTCATCCCGAGGAAAAGCTGCCCGAGGTCCATCGACTCGGATGCGGCCGCGAGCGCCTGCGCGCGCACCGGGCGGAACACCAGCCCCGCCTCCGCGGGATCGACCGCGGCGCGGATCTCCTCCCCGAGCTTCTTCGGTTCCTCCGCCGCGTAGCGCACCGCCATCAGGTCGCCGTAGCGGTTCGCCCACATCTCGCGGCCCGCCTGGAGCGTCACGAACGCCTTCGGCGTCTGCTTGTACTGCTTCCAATACTCCTCGTTGGCCGGGTCCTTCAGCTTCTCCTCGTCCATCGGAATCCCGACCCTCCAGTTCTTGCACGACTCGACGTCCGTCAACCCGGGGAACTCGGGCACGAGTTCCCGCTCGCGGCCCAACTCCTCCATCCCCAGGATCGACCGGACGCGGAACGAACGCCGGCGCGGAGCGAACTTCCCGTTGGCGGTGAACTCGGAGTACGTCACCGTGACCGTCTCCCCATCCTTCACGGAGATCCGGTCGGCCAGCCAGTGGTTGACAAGGATTTCGTCGTCCTTCATGCCGGCCGGGACCGGGCCGAGCGCACGATCCCCCGGCGACAGGGCCGTCATGAAGGAGTAGGGAGTCGACGCCCCTCCCTCCGCCGCGATCGAGTCGACCATGTACGAGAGCACGCCGACGGCGCCGGGCCGCAGCGCCATCGCCCGCCGCGCCGTACCCGGATCGAGATAGATCCGCCGCGACTGGAGCTGCAGGAGGCCGCTCGCGGGCCGGAGCACGAGCCCCGCGTCCTCGAACAGCAGCACTCTTTTGAGTTCCGCCTGGACGCTCTCCGCCTCCACGCGCGACCCGGCCAGCAGGTTCGCCCGCCCCTCCATCTCGAGCGTCCCCTGGAGGTCCTTCAGCGGTAGGAACGCGTTGTACGGGACGGCCTGGTCCGATTTCAGGCTGAAGCGGCCGAGGCCGTCGTCGGGAAGCACCGCCTCCACCGTCAACGGCATCCGGCGCGTATCGCGGTCGTCCGCCTTCTTGGAGGAGAGCGGCGCGTCGCGCGCGAGCAGCCCTGGCTTGAAGACCCTGAGATCGACCTCGTCGCCCGCCTTCACCCCGAGCGCCGCGGCAAGCTTGGCATTGAGCACGACCCGGCCCGGAGGGATGGGGATCCCAAGGAACCCCGCGTCGATGCCGTACACCTCCACGCGGTTGACCTGCCGGCGGTCCTTCCCCTCGCGGATCGCCATGCCCGGCAGGCGCAGAGCCGCGGCCATCGAACCCGGAAGCCGCGAGGCGAGATCGCTTCGGAAGAACCGGTTGCCCGAGTCGAGCGCGACGTCGAACCGGCCAAGCCGGGCGAGCGCGATCCCCCGGAGCGTCCCGCGCACCGAGTCGCCCACGAAGAGCGCACCGCAAAGCACGGCCGCCGAGATCGCGCACCCCGCCACCACTCCCGCATGGGTCCGGCGATAATGGCGAAGGCCGCGCGACGCGAGCGTCAGCAGATTCATTTCGACAGCACGCCGTCCCGGAGCTCGACGACCCGGCCCGCCCGCGCCGCGAGGTCCGCCGCGTGAGTGACGAGGACGAGCGCCACGCCCTCCTCGCGATTGAGGTCGAGCAGCAGCTTTGCCAGCGACTCTGCGTTCTCCCGGTCGAGCGAGCCCGTCGGCTCGTCGGCGAGCAGGAGCTTCGGACGGTTGACGAGCGCGCGGACGACGGCCGCCCGCTGGCACTCGCCGCCGGAGAGCTGCCCGGGGCGATGGGAAAGTCGCGGCGTGAGGCCCACGCGGTCGAGGAGCGCCCGCGCCCGCGCTTCCGCGCCGCTCCCGTCCTTCGCCACGAGCGAGGGGACGAGCGCGTTCTCGAGGATGCTGCATTGCGGGAGAAGATGGTGGAGCTGGAAGACGAACCCGACGAGCTCCGAACGGATCGCGGCGAGCGCGGTCTCCGGCAGCGTCGAGAGGTCGCGCCCGTCCAGCGCGACGCGCCCCGACGTCGGGCGGTCGAGCGTCCCGATGATGTTCAGGAGCGTACTCTTCCCGCAGCCCGACGGGCCGACGATCGCGACCGACTCCCCCTTCGCGATCGTGAGATCGATCCCCCGCAGGACGCGCGTCTCCGTCCCGCCGGGAGACCCGTAGGACTTCGTGACGCCGGCCAGCTCGACGATCATCGGAGGAGATAAAGAGATACGAGGAGATGAGGTGACGAAGACCCCCGTGGCACCCTGCTCATTTCCTGCCGTACGCGGAGACCGTGCCGTCGTCGGAGCCCACGAGGACCATCCCCCCGACGATGGCCGGTGAGGTGATCTCGTCGCTCACGTTCTCCGACCAGACTTTCTTACCCGTCGCGAGATCGAGAAGGAAGAGGACGCCGCCGGAGGTCACCGCCACGCGCTCTCCCGCGACGACGGGCGACTTCGGCGTGTTCCCCGTGTCGAACTCCCACGCCTTCTTCCCCGTCGCCCGGTCCAGCCCGTAGAGCTTGCCGTCGTCGGAGCCGAAGACGACCCACCGGTCCGTCACCGCCGGCGTCGTGAAGGCCTCGCGCTGGCAGTCCGCGTTCGTCCACGCGATCTTCTTCTCCGCGGTGTCGACCGCGAAGAACTTACCGCCGCGGCTCCCCGCGTAGGCCATGCGGCCCGAGATCGCGACGCCGCCGGCGACCTGGCAGTCGCCGCCGAGCGGGACATCCGCGACCTTCGCCGCCTTCTCGACCGAGTAGAGGTGAAGCGCCGACGCGCAGC
>JBGPCZ010000086.1:0-24964 GCA_041482015.1 Planctomycetota bacterium
CAGAGCTTCGCGACGCCCGCCCCCGTGATCATGATGTTCTCGGGCTTGACGTCCCGGTGGACGATCCCGTGCTTGTGCGCGTGGGAGAGCGCCTTGGACATCTGGAGCCCGATCTGGAGGCAGCGCTTCTCGTCGATCCGCCCCTCGCGCTTGAGGATCGACTGGACGCCCACGCCGTCGACGAACTCCATGACGAAGTAGTGGAGCCCGCCGGACTCGCCCACATCGATGCCACCGATGATGTTCTCGTGGTTGAGCTTCGCGACCGCGCGGGCCTCGCGCACGAAGCGGTCGACGAAGAGCGAATCCTTGGCGTACCGCGAGGAGAGGATCTTGATGGCCACGATGCGGTCCATCGAGACCTGGCGGCCCTTGTAGACGGTGCCCATCGCGCCGGCGCCGATCTTCGCCAGGACCTCGTAGCCGGGGATCGTGACCTTCTGGGACGAGGAGGCGGCCTGGACCTGGAGCTTGGCGATCTGGACCGCCTGCTCCTGGGTGACGTAGCCCTTCTCGATCAGGATCTCGCCCAGCTTCTTGGGCTCGATTCCCAGGCCGCGGAGCTTGCTCTGGATGTCCAGGCACTCCTTGACCTGTTCGAACGTGCAGACGTTCTCCCGGATTGCGACCTGCCCGAACGAGTAGTCGCTCTTGCTCACCCCGGACTGCACGTCGCTCATGGATGCCCGTTCCCCATCAAGGATGCAACTCGGCGCCGGCCCCATCCTCTCTTGAAGCGGAAGGGCACATCGGGATCGGCACGTGTCATTATATCGCGCCCGAGGCCGTTTTCAACCAAACGTGGCCCGCCCCCCGGCGCATCCGCTACTATACCGTCACCCTCAAGCCCTTGTGACAGGTTTCATGGGAAAAACGTTCGACCGCATCGTTCCAGCGCTCACCGTCTTCATTCCCGTGGCGGTCGGGGCGAAGATCCTGGCCGTCTACGCGATCGCGGGCGTGGCGTTTTACTTCACCAAAGGATAGACCCCTCAGACCTTCGGGATTTTGCGCGAGGAGTCCCCCTTCTCCGCGACGGCGTGTTCGTTGAAGGCGAAGTCGCCGTCGGCCCACTTCCCCAGCGCGTCCATCGCGGCGATCCCCTCGAGCGGGGGCGTCCCGTCGACGACGGCCGTCTCGACCCGCCCGTCGCGGAAGAGGACCCGCGCGAGCTGCCCCGTGCGCGAGAGCGCGAGCGTGCCGCTCCGCTTCCCGGCCCCCAGGATCGACAGGAGCGCCGACACGCCCAGCTGGTCGAGCCGGCCCTTCAACCCGAACTTCCCCTTCGGCCGCGCCTCCTCCGGCGGCTTCGGCAGGGCGGCCGCCCTCGCCTTCGCCCGCTTCTGAAGGACCGCCTGGATCGACGCCTGGAGCTTCCCCAGGTCGACGGGTTTCGTCAGGTAGTCGTCCGCCCCGAGCTCCAGGCCCCTCTTCCGGTCTTCGTCCGACGTCCGTCCCGTCAGGAAGATCACGGGCACTTTATCGAAGTCTTTCTGGTTTCGCAGGAATCCGATGAACGTCCAGCCGTCCATCTGCGGCATCTTGACGTCGAGGAGCACGAGGTCGGGGCGGTGCGTGCGCGCCTGGGTCAGCCCGTCCCAGCCGTCGGTCGCGGCCACCACGTCGAAGCCGAGCTTGCGGAGGCCGGCCGAGACCATGAGGATGCACGCGTCGTCGTCGTCGACCACGAGGATCTTGGGGTTGGCCATCCGGGGATGATTATACCCCGACGCGCGAGCCCTTGAGGAGCCGGCGCACGCGGGCGACGAGCTCCGCCGAGGAGAACGGCTTGACGATGTAGTCGTCCGCGCCCAGCTCGAAGCCGCGGACGACGTCCTCCTCGCTGCCCAGCGCGGTGAGGACGACGACGGGGATCGCGGCGTACTCCGGCAGCGCGCGGATCCGCCGGAGGAACTCGAACCCGTCCATGCCCGGCATGCGCACGTCCGTAACGATCAGCGCGCAGGGATTCTCGATCGCGCCCTGCAGCGCGGCCGCCCCGTCCGCGAAGGGGAGAACCTCGAATCCCTCGCGCTCCAGCAGGCGCTTGACGACGAGGCGGATGAGCTCGTCGTCCTCCGCGATGAGGATCCGCGGGCGGGGCGCCGACACCCGGTCGTTCGCGCTCACCACCCGGCCACCCCCCGAGTGCTTTGCCGCGTGGAGATACCGGTCGGCGTCGGAGATCACGTCGTCGAGCGAAAGCCCCTCGAAGACGGGAACGACGCCGGCCGAGAACGCGGCCTCCGGGCCCGCGGCCTTCAGCGCCTTCCCGAGCGCCGAGGCCGCGTCCACGGCATCGGTCCGGTTGAAGAGGACCGCGAACTCGCCGCCGCTCCAGCGCGCGAGGAAATCGGCGGGGCGGAGCGAGCGCGCCAGCGCGCCCGCCGCGCGGCGCAGGGCCTCGTCCGCGGCGTCCGTGCCGGCGAGGCCCGCGTAGCCGTCCACCTCGAGGAGCGCGACCGTGAGCGGCCCGCCGCCGATTCCGTGCCGCGCCCGCTGGAACGTCTCGTTGAACGCCGCGCGGTTGGGCAGCCCGGTGAGCGGGTCGCGGCGCAGCTCGCGTGGCGTCTCGCAGCCCGCGCGCAGGCGCGCGTCCACCGCCGCGCGGAGCGCCTCGCGCCCCACGGGCTTCTCGATGAAGTCGTCCGCACCCAGCGCGAGGCACTCGGCCTTCGCCTGCGAGGCGCGCTTGACGGTGAGGACGATCACGGGCACCGCGGCCGTGGCCAGCCGCTCGCGCAGGCGGACCAGGAAATTGCGCCCGTCGGTGTCGGGCAGGATGAGGTCGAGAACGATGAGGGAGACCTCCCGCTCCTCGAGCTCGGCCTGCGCCTGGGCCGCCGTGCGGGCCTCGTACACGTCCCGGTCCGGCGCGGAGAGCGCCTCGACGATGAAGCGCGACTGCTCCTCGTCGTCCTCGACGACCAGGATCGACATCCGC
Source organism: Planctomycetota bacterium (assembly GCA_041482015.1). Lineage (GTDB taxonomy): Bacteria > Planctomycetota > MHYJ01 > MHYJ01 > JACPRB01 > JACQFK01. The sequence goes on from JBGPCZ010000086.1 coordinate 2,945, forward strand.
GGCGGGCGGACTCCCGCGTGCACGGTTCGGAGCGTCCGGATCAGCGCCTCCGCGCATTCGACGAGACCCTTGTCCTCCGCCTCCTCCACGGCCCGCGCCGACTCGGTGATCTCGGGGAAGCCATAAGTCGCGCCCGATCCGCGGAGGGAATGGGCGAGGCGCCGGACCGAGTCGACCGCCTCGGGGTCGCCCTTCTGAAGTCCCGCGCGGGCCTCTTCGAGCGCAGCGATGCGCGTGGAGAGCCGTTCCCGGTACCAGTTCTTCAACTCAAGCATTCGGGGTCCTGCGTTCGTCCTGGAGCCGGGCGCGGATCGCCGGATAGACGGCCTCGAGCTCGCGGAGGAGCGGGACGATCCGATCGGCGTTCTGGACCTCGGCGAGCTCCTCGACCTCGCAGGCCAGGGCCCGGAGGCCGTTGAGCCCGAGGTTCGCGGCGCTCGACTTGAGCGAATGGGCCGCGCGCTCCACCTCGTGCCAGTTCCCCGTCTTCTCCCCCTCGAGCGCCGCCTGGATCCGCTTGGGGGTGTTCTCAAGGAACAGCTCGATCATCTTGGTGAGAAGCGCCTCGCCCCCCAGGTCGCGGAGGCGGTCCAGCGCCGCCGGGTCCAGATGAATGTCCATCGCCGTGCGCCCGTCCTTCATCGCCCCCTCCGTCATTCTCAATACGGACCAAGGGAGCGCAAACCCCGTGCCATTCTCCCGCGCCCGGCAACCGCCTCCTCCCTGCACTTTTGTCGAGCTTGCTACATTTCTGCATCCAGCCATGAATCACACCGTCTGTTTCATGGAGCTGCAGCTCCATGAAACAGACGGTGTGATTCATGGCGGCAGCGCCTTGAGGAATTCGGCGTATTCATAGGGAATCCCGTGCCGCTGGTGCACGTCCTTGACCTTTCGATGGAAGCGCTCGTAGAGGGGGTTCATCGACGAGGCATAGGCGGGGTCGCAGAAGTAGATGCGGCAGCCCAGCATGCGGTGGTCGCGGACGCCGCAGAGCCCGTCCTCCAGGTACGGGCAGATCCCCTCCGGGCGCGCGCCCGTCGGGAGCCCCTCGTGGTCGACCAGGTAGTCGAGCTCCAGCCGCGTGGTCCAGAGCTGGTGGCCCGACTCCTTGAAGCGGCAGCACCGCCCCGACCGCTCGCACAGCGGCCGCAGCGCCGCGAGCTCGGCCGCCAGCTCGCCGTACACGGCCTCGAGGTCCCGGTACGCCGCCTCGCGATTCATGACTCCATCGTATCCCCCCCGGAGGGAGCGCGAGTGTATAATTAGCGATCCCGATGACGCGCACCCTCGTTCTCCTGGCCGCCCTGCTCGCCCCCGCCGGCGACCGCACGCTCATCACGAAATCGGGCGAGGTCTTCAAGGGACGGGTGACGCAGTCGGGCGACCTCTACCTGGTCGACGCCCCGGGCGGCCCCCGGCGCTTCGCCGCCGCCGACGTCGGCTGCGTCTTCGAGGACCCGCACGAGATCGTGGTGCTGGCCGACGAGCGGTTCGCCGCGGCCAAGCGCATCTTCGGGGAATCCGAGAAACTCCCCGACACCGACCGGGCGAGGAACGAGAAGATCCTCGCGGCGATCGACATGGCCCAGGGCGCGGCCTCGCTGTGCAACCTCGTCCAGCCCCACTGCACGGGCGAGGACCAGGGCGCGATCCTCCGGAACCTCCCCATCATGCTCCAGTTCCTCCGGCTCTGCCGCGGGGCCGCGACCTCCGAGATGGCCGGCTCGTCGCCGGGCCCCGCGCCAAAGGTCGTCGCGCTCACGGAGGTCCGCTTCGAGTTCAAGCCGCCCGCCCCGGCGGAGCGCCGGTGGGTCCACCGCGAGGAGCTCGGCCCCGGCCTCGCCGCGCTCGCGCAGGACCTTCTGAATTCCGACGCGGCAAAGCGGCTCGACGCGGTCAGGGCCGTCTCCCACCCGCCCGCGGCCGCCCACCTCGCGACGCTCCTGAAGGTCCTCGAGACCGAGCACGACCCCGCGGTGCTCAAGGTGCTCGTCGACGGGCTCGCGTGGCAGGATCCCGCGGTGGTCCTCAAGTCGCTCGCGTGGGCGAAGAGGGAGACCGACCCGCTCAAGCGCCCGATCGCCTTCTCGGTCGCCCGCGCCGCGGGGGACCGCGCGGCCTTTGACTTCCTCCTGGACTGGTTCACCGAGGCGCCGCCCGCAAAGCACGAGGACCGCGCGGCGTTCGGGTCGGCGTTCCGCCAGTACCACGCTTGGTCGTGCGGCCAGCTGAAGGAACTCCTCACGAAGCAGCGGAACCCGAGGCTCCAGATGGAGATCCTCCGCCAGATGGGCGCGGTCGGCGACAAGTCCGCCGCTCCGATGCTCGTCAAGGCGATCTCGAACTACCCGCGCGACGCGGTGGTCTCGCTGCTCAAGATCGGCAAGCCGGCGCTCCCCGTGATCATCGAGGGGAGCCACTCCGACCAGCAGGAGACGCGCCGCCTCTGCCTCTGGCTCTGCCGGAAGATCACCACGGTGAACAGCCTGAACGCCGGGACGTACGAGAACTGGTGGGCCGCGAACAAGAAGACCGTGGCCGAGGACGAAAAGACATGGTGGGACGATCAGGCGAAGCACGGCTACGCGGTCCCGCCCGCCTTCTTCGCCCCCTATGACCTCCCGATCGAAGCCATCGTCAATTGAAGAGAAGATGACCACGGAGCCCGCCCCAGGGTCTTCTTTGTGCCTCTGTGCCCCCGTGGTTTTCTTTCCTTGATGACCGTGCCCGAAGAGCCCCTGCTCCCGGTCGAGGAACCCCGCAAGATCTCCCTGAAGCTCTGGCTCCTGGCCGGCGGCGCGGTGGTCGCGCTCGGCGGGGTCGCGGCGATCCTGGTCTTCCGGTCATCGCCGGCGCCGGCGAATGTCGAGTCCGTCGCAACTCCGAGGGACACCGCTTCCGCCCCCGGGACCCCCAAGGACCCGTCGACGAAAAAGGCCGATCCCCGCGCGAAGCCGCTCGAGGCGGAGGAGAAGGCGGCGCAGGAGCTCTACTCGGCGGCCGAGGCGTTCGACCGCGCGAACCCCGGCGAACCCGAGAAGGTCGCGCCGAAGTACCTCGAGGTCTTCCACCACCATCCGACGACCACGTGGGGACGCAAGGCCGAGCACAAGGCGCGGCAGCTCCAGCAGGCGCTCGAGGCCTCCCTCGAGCGGGACTTCCAGGGCGTGCGGAAGGACGCCGAGACGCTGGCCGCCGCGGGCCACCACGTGGACGCGGTCGAGACCGTGCAGAACTACCTGAAGGAGCAGACGAAGGAAACGCTCCGCCGCCGTGCGGAGCGCGAGATCGTCTCGCTCCAAAACGGCTCGCGCGAGGCGTTCAACCGGGCCGCTCAGCAGGCCAGGGGGCTGGCGAAGAAGGGGGAGTACGCGGAGGCGATCGCGATGTTCGAAACGCTGAAGGAGGGCGCGATCCTCGAGGTCTCCGAGCGCTGCACGACGGCGATCGTGCAGCTCCGCGAGGCGGCGAAGGGATCCGACGCGTCGGCCCTGGCGAAGCAGGCCGAGGAGGCGCACAAGGCATTCCGCGAGGGGGCCGCACCGAAGGCGCTCCTCCTCTTCCGCGCCCGCCGGTACGAGGAGGGGCTGAAGGAGTTCGACGCCGCGGCGGCGGATCCCGGCGTAGCGCCCCTGAAGGACGACCTCGCGCGGGAGCGGGCGGCGATCGTCCAGGCAGCTGCCTTCTGGGAGGCATTCCTGAAGACGCTGCGCGCGAAGGCGAGCCAGGACGTGACGATCGCCTCGACGAACCCCAAAGAGCCGCGGACGGTGGGGAAACTCGCGAGGCTGGGGCCCGACCGCGCGGTGATCGACACGGGGGACGCCACGGCGGAGGTGATGTTCGACAAGATCCATCTCGACCAGGTGGCCGCCTGGTCGATCGGCAAGACACTGCCCGCGGACGACGCGTCGACGTACGTGAAGGCGGCGCTCTTCTTCTGGCTCGACGGCCACGACGACCTGGCCCGCACCTACCTCGCGACGGCCCTCGAGATGGGCGCCGACATCACGGAGCCCGAGCGCGTCTTCCGCGAAGGCCTGCTGCGCGCCGCGTCTTCGAAGAAGTAGCCCTCCCGATGATCCGCATCACGGTCGGCCCACTGGTGTTCACGGCCCGTCTCGAGGAGAAGTCCGCCCCACAGACCTGCGCGGCCTTCCGCAGGCTCCTGCCGTACCGCCAAGAGATCATCCACGCCCGGTGGAGCGGCGAGGCCTGCTGGATCCCGCTGGGCGACTTCAAGCTCGGAGTGGGAGGCGAAAACGCCACCGGCGCTCCATCGCCCGGCGACCTCCTCTTCTACCCCGGCGGCGTGAGCGAGACCGAGATCCTTTTCCCTTATGGGATCACTCGATTCGCCTGCAAATCCGGCCCCCTGTCGGGCAACCACTTCCTGACGATCGTCGAGGGCCGCGAGGCCTTGGCCGCGATGGGCCAGCTCGTCCTGCGGGAAGGCGCGCAGGAGATCACGTTCGGGGAGGAATAGTTTCCCGCGACGGTCCCTGATATGATCGGGCCTGATGCCCATCGACTACCGGATCGACCGGCGAAAAAAGATCGTGACCGTCACCCCCCGCGGGACGCTCACCCACGAGGAGATGGTCGCCTACCAGACGAAGGTCTGGTCCCGGTCCGACGTGGGCGGATACGCCGAGTTGATCGACATGTCGGTGGTGGACAAGCTTGACCTCCGGTCGCCCGACCAGATTTTCGAACTGGCCGCCCTGGGCGCGAAGATGGATGCGGGGAACCCGCTTTCAAGGATGGCCATCGTCGCGACGGACAAACTGCATGCCGCACTGGGGCGGATGTACCGGGCCAGCCGGACCGAACACCCGTCCAACCAGCGGGAGATCGAGGTTTTTGGAACTCTCGAAGACGCCCTGAAATGGCTGCGACGCGAGAAACGGCCGCCGAGGGGGAAACCGCAGGCTACGACCCGTTCGCGCCGGCGGCCTTGATCGACTCCACCGTGATCCCCACCAGCTTCGCGAGCTCCGCCTCGGTGATCGACAGCGGCGGCATGAGCACCAGGATGTCGCCGAGCGGGCGAAGCAGCGCGCCGCGCCGGCGCGCCTCGAGCGCCACGCGGTGGCCCATCCGCGACTCGAACGGATAAGGGGACTTCGTCTCCGGGTCCGCCACCAGCTCGATCCCCGCAATCAGGCCGCACACCCGGATCTCCCCCACCGACTCCACCATGTAGAGGTCCTGGAGCAGGTTGCCGAACCGGTGGATCTTCTTCTGCACCTTCTCGAGCAGCCGCTCCTTCCGGAAGATCTCCAGCGACGCCAGCGCCGCCGCGCACGCCAGCGCGTTGCCCGTGTACGTGTGGCCGTGGAAAAACGTCCGCCGGTCCTTGAAGTCGCCCAGGAACCCCTTGTAGATCTTCTCCGTCGCCAGCGTCGCCGCGAGCGGCAGGTAGCCGCCCGTGATCCCCTTTGAGATCGCCATGAGGTCCGGCGTCACGCCCTCGTGCTCGCACGCGAACATCCGCCCCGTCCGGCCGAACCCCGTCATCACCTCGTCCACGACGAGCAGCACGCCATACTTGTCGCACAGGTGGCGGAGCCCCGTCAGGAACCCGGGCGGCTGCGTGATCATCCCTCCCGCGCCCTGGATCAGCGGCTCGACCACCATCGCCGCCACCTCGTGCGCGTGCGTTTTCAGGATCCCCTCGATCTCCACGATGCAATGCTGGCCGCACTCCTCGAGCGTCCGCGCCTTGTCGCACCGGTAGGCGTACGTCGCCGGGGCCTTGATCGTCCGGAAGAGCAGCGGCTTGTAGACGCCGTGGAAGAGCTCGATCCCGCCCACGCTCACCGCGCCGACCGTGTCGCCATGGTACGCCGCGTCGAGCGCGATGAACTTCGTCCGCCGCGGCTGGCCGTTCTGCTGCCAGTACTGGAACGCCATCTTGAGCGCGACCTCGACCGCGGTCGAGCCGTTGTCCGAGTAGAAGACGCGCGTCAGCCCCTTGGGCGCGATCTCGACCAGCTTCTCCGCAAGCTCGATCGCCGGCGGATTCGTGAGCCCGAGAAACGTCGAATGGGCCACCCGGTCGAGCTGCCTCTTCATCGCGGCGTTCAGTTCGCGCTTCGCGTGGCCGTGGACGTTGCACCAGAGGCTCGAGACTCCGTCGAGGTACCGCTTCCCGTCCGCGTCGACGAGCCAGCTTCCCTTCCCGCTCACGATGACCGGGAACTCCTCCTCCATCCAGAGTTTCTGCTGGGTGAAGGGGTGCCACAGCACCCTGCGGTCGCGGGCGCGCCAGGCGTCAGATTTTTTTGAGGGCATCTTTCAGGGCCTCGACGTGTTCGGGATCGTGCATCGCGGTCACCGTGATCCGCAGCCGCGCGGTCCCCTCGGGAACGGTCGGTGGGCGGATCGCGGGGACGAAAAAGCCGAGTTCGTACAGGCGCCCGCTGGCGCCGAGCGCCGCCTCGTTCGAGCCGACGACGACCGTGTGGATCGGCGACGCGGCGCCCAGCCGCTTTGCATTCTCCCACAGCCTCCGGCGCCGGTCGTCCGCGGAGCGGATGATCTTGAGCGCCTCGATCCCCGCGGCGCAGAGCGCGGGCGGCGGCGCCGTCGTGAAGAGAAAGCTGCGCGCCCTGCTCTTCAAAAGATCGATCAGCTCCTTCGACCCGACGACGAAGCCGCCGGAGCTGCCCGCGGCCTTCGCGAGGTTCCCCGTCTGGATCGGGACGTCGGTGTTCCCGCTCCCCCCGGGGCCGAAGACGCCGAGACCGTGGACGTCGTCGATCACCACGTCCGCGCCCAGCCTCTTGAGCTCGTCGAGCGGCGCGAGGTCGCCATCCATGCTGAAGACCGTGTCGGTGAGGATGAACTTCCGCGCCGCCTCGATCTTCAGAAGCTCCGCAGCGGCCGCCACGTCGCGGTGCGGGTAGATCTCGACCCGCGCGCGCGACAGCCGGCAGGCGTCGATCAGGCTCGCGTGGTTCAACCGGTCGCTGACGACGAGCGTGTCGCGGTCGGCAATCGAGGCGATCAGGCCGACGTTCGCCATGTAGCCCGACGGGAAGAAGAGCGCCGCGGGGGCGCGCTTGTGCTCCGCGATCGCCTCCTCGAGCGCGCCGTGCCACCGCGTGGTTCCCGCAACGGCGCGCGACGAAGCCGCCCCCCATCCGAACTCGCGGGCGGCGCGGCCGGCCGCCTCGGCGAGACGCGGATCTTGGCCGATCCCGAGGTAATCGTTCGAGCAGAAGGAGAGGAGCTCGCGGCCGCCGATCGTGACGAACGGCCCGCGGACGCGCTCGACGACGCGCGGCTCGCGCACGAGGTGCGAACGGCGGAGTTCCCCGAGCTCGGCGTGGATGAAGTCCGAGAGCATCGAAGCGCCTTACTTCTTCCCCGGGAAGAGGCGGCCGAGCTCGTCGAGGAGCGCCTCGTCGGTGAGGTTGCGGCGGAGCGGCGTCACGGCGACCAGGCCCTGCGCAACGGCGGCCTCGTCGGTGATGCGGCCGTTGGACTGGAACGCTCGGGGCGGCTCGCCGCGGAGCCAGAAGTACGTGCGCCCGCGCGGGTCGGTGCGCCGGTCGTACCGGTCGGTGTAGGGCGTGAGCTCGGTCGTCGCGGTGACGACGCCCTTGGGCTTCCCCGAGGGAATGTTGATGTTGAAGACGGTGGCCTGCCCCGGGTGTTTCCGGGCGAGCTTCTCGATGATCCCGGCGGCGACCCTCGCCTCCGCGCGGTAATTCTCGACGGGCGAGGCGCGCCGCGAGACGGCCACCGAGGTGATGCCGGCCTGCGCGCCCTCGAGCGCCGCGGCGACGGTCCCGGAGTAGAGCACGTTCGCCCCGCAGTTGAGGCCGTTGTTGATGCCGCTGACGACGAGGTCGGGCGGCCCGTCGAGAAGCTCGTTGAGCGCGAGCTTGACCGCGTCGGCGGGGTTCCCGCTCACGCCCCAGATGCGGGGCGCGACCTCGTGAACGACGAGGGGCGTGTAGAGCGTGAGCGCGCTGGACGCGCCGCTCTTCGCGGTATCGGGCGCGCAGATGTAGACGGTGCCGAGCTTCTTGAGCGCGTCGGCCATCTGGTGGAGCCCGGGCGCGTGGACCCCGTCGTCGTTCGAGAGGAGGATCTTCACGCCCGAGAGTGTAGCAGAAGGCGGCGGGGGAGGTCGAGAGGCTGCGTTCTCCCGCCGGCGGGTCAGACCCCGGGCTGCGCCGTCAGGTCGATCTTCTGGAGGGGCAGCCGGTTCACGTTCTGCTCCGCCCAGCGCGCCGCCTCGCCGTTCAACGGGCTCTTCACGTTGTAGCTCTGGAACGTGATGATCTCGCCGATGCGGGCGACGAGCGTGGCCAGCGATTCGCCCGCGCTCCAGTGATCGCCGATGCAGATCGCGTGCGGCGCGATGTTCGGATGATAGATGGGCGAGAGCATGCGGCACTGCGGCGCCTGGCGGGGATAGCTCAGCGGCAGGTAGACCTCGGCCAGGTGCGTCAGCTTCGGCATGACCTTGCCGTCCTGGATCACCAGCCCCTTCAGGTGGAACTCCACCTTGTAGCGCTCGGGCGGATCGCCATCCATCTCGAGGATGCGGATCTGCGGGTGATCCCCGAAGGCGCGCACCATGTTCTCGTAGTCCGCGGACAACCGCTTCAGGCGAACGCTCATGGGTGCCCCGCCGCCTGGATGAGCCTCGCCGCCCAGGGAAGGTTCGACCTCCCCAGGACCTCGAGAAGGGTGTCCACCGAGATGGAGAAACCCAGGCCTTCCGAGACGCTCTTGTCCGCCGTCCACGTGTTCACGCCGACCAGGTGGCCCTCGTGCGTGTACAGCCCGCCGCCGCTGTTCCCCGAACTGATGGGCGTCTGGGTCTGGTACACCTTCACCCTCTCGCCGCCCATCTCCACGGTGCGCACCGAGGAAATCACGCCCTTCGTGAGCGACCAGCGGTACTCCATGGGATTCCCGACCGCGAAGACCTCCTCGGCGATCGAGACGGCCGTCGACGCGAGCCGCACGACGGTCACTTCGGTCGCGGTGCGCGACTTCATCTCGAGGACGCACAGGTCCACCCCCGAGGGCGCGCGCCAGACGGCGGTGGCCGCGGCCGTCTCACCGCTGCTCAAAAGGATCCAGAGCGTCGCCGTCCCCGCGCTCCCGGCGGGACCTTCCGCCACGTGCCGGTTCGTGAGGATGCGCAGGTTCTCCCCTTCGCGATCGACCACGATCCCGGAGCCGGTCCACTTCCCGATGCCGGCGGAGCCCATCACCACGACGTTGGCCATCAGGGCCGTCCGGTAGGGCTCGGGCGACGTGCGGATCCCCTCGGGAGGCGGTCCGCCGGCGGCTTCGAGCAGGCGCGGCGGGCCATCCGGATGGCCCGCGCCCGGCTTCCCCAGGTAATACCAGAGGGCCCACGACCAGCCGACGCAGCTGACCAGTCCGAGGAGGAGCCCGGAGAGCGCCAGCTTCTTCCCCCGCAGGTCCGGGTTGGAGAACGTGATCGCCAGCGCGATGGCCCCCGAGACGAGCGCGATCCCACCCACCAGGAAGGTCAACGGGATCCCGAGCACGCCGAAGACGAGCGCCGCGACCGCGAGCCGGCTCACGCGCGGACCCTTCGGCGCGGGCGGTGGGACCGGCAGCTGATACCGGGGCAGGGGCGGAGGCGGGACGGCGCGCGCGACCTCCTCGGCCGTCACGCGCACGATCGGCTGCGGCGGTGGCTGCGAACCCGTCTGTTCCGGTTCCATGTCAATGAAAGACCATGACCAGGATGATCGTCGTCGTGCAGAGGAGCGACGCGATCAGTCCAACATAGCAGAAGACGCGGTTCATGGCGGGAAGTTTCCGGATCTCCTTCCGGTTCGAGAGGAACCAGATCCCGCCGAGGAGCGCCGCCAGCGGCGCCACGAACGGGATGATCCCGCAGACGAAGAGGGTGACCGAGGTCTTCTTCAGGGACTCCAGCAGCGGCCGTACGCGCTGCTTCTCGGCGTGCTCCCGCCGGGTCAGCGGGGCGGCGGTGTCGAACGCCGCCTGGCAATGCCGGCAGCGGACCGCGGCCACCTTGATCTTCTTGCCGCACTTCGGGCAGTCCTTCTCGTCCTGTCCCCAGTAGCTCTGGGGGGCGGTGCCCGGGGTCTCGGACTTCACGGTCTGAGGCATGCGCGAGCACCCGTAGACCGCGCAGCCGCCGTTCTCCGTCCAGCACTCGTGGTGGAAAGTCGAGGCGCACGCGGGGCAGGGGCCGATCGCCTCACCCGCGACGATCCCCGTCTGGCAGATGGCGCAGAGACGGGCCGCCTCCTCCGCCGTCGCCGCGTGTGCCGTGAACTCGCTGATCCCGGGCATGGCGGCCTCAATCCTCCTTCATGGTGAAAAGGAGGACGGTCCCCCCGATCCGGATCTGGTCCTGGCTCTTGAGCCGCTGGCGCGACACCTTCCGCCCGTTGAGGAACGTGCCGTTGGGGGACTTCTGGTCCTCGATCTCGTACCCCTCGCCCACGCGGTGGATGAGGGCGTGGACGGGCTCGACATCGGGATCCTTGAAGAGATACACCTCGCGCTTCGGAGAGCTGCCGATCGACGTCGGGTCCTTGTAGAGCACGAACTCCTTCCCCGCCAGGGGGCCGGCCAGCATCTTGACCCAGGCCTCGCGGGCGATGAGCTCCACGATCCCCACCATGAGCCCCGTCACCAGGCCGATGACCGTGAAGCCGACCGCGCGGCTCGACGCGGCGCTGTCGCTGAACTGGCCGCCGCCGATGAGGTAGTTGATGGGATCGAAGAGGAGTCCGCCCAGCAGCCCCCCCACGACGCCGCCGATCAGGCCGTTGAGGAAGAGCTTCTTGGAGCGCAGCGCGATCCCCTGCCCCATCCCCATGGCCACGCCCGCCATCGCCCAGGCGAGCCCCCGGCTCATCACCTGCAGGATGAACGCGCCCGTCGACATCTTCATGTCCGAGCCCCGGTCGAGCGACGCCACAATATTGCTGAAGATCCCGTACAGGATCGTCGCCCCCGCCGACGCCAGGGCGCCCGCCGCCAGGCCCATCGCCAATCCCACCAGGCCGCACATGACGCCGCGCCCGTACGCGCGCGAGACGAACCCGTCCACCCCGCCGATCGCCAGCCCCACGACCCCCGCGACGACCGGGAAGATCAGGAGCCCCACGATGAAATGCCGCCAGTGGATCGAGTTGAGATCGACCGACGGATACGTGCCCTTGTCGCCGGGCCGGATGCGGACTCGCAGGGCAAGGAGCGACGTATGTTGCCCCATGGCCACCTCGCCGTTCACCTCCACGACCTGGCCCTTCTCGAAGGCCGCCGGATTGACGGGCTTCCAGGCACCATCGCCCGCGTCCAGCTTGCAGTGGCTCGCGATGAACCACACCGAGTTGCCGGACACCACGATCTTGCCCCCCAACAACGGGGCGCCCGGGAACTGCGCGTCCGGCTCCACCGCCTCGACGGTGCCCACGATCGTCACATGATCCCCGAAGAAGGGCTCGATGAGGCACCACGCCAGGAAGGCCCCCAAACCCCCGGCCATCATGAGCACGAACCAGGACTTGTAGTACCAGGCCGAGCGGTCCTTCGCGGGGGCCACCGTGGGCATCCCGAAGGACATCTGCTGGGCGAGCGCCTCGTCGACTTTCTTCGAGCCGACGTCGGCGGAAGTGATGACGATCTTCTTCGGGGCTTCTTCGCTCATTTCTTGTCCGGGGGTTTCGGGTCGGGAGGCGGACCCTTTGAATCGGGAGGCGGGTTTTGGGGAAGGTCACGAACATCGACGTAGAGCTTCACCCCCGTCCTGGGTTCGACCATCATGGGCACCAGCTGTTGCTGGCTCCGACCCGTGAGAAACCAGAACGCCACGAGGGCGATCGCCACGAGGCCCATGGCTCCCGTGAAGATCATGTTGCTCAAGCCGCCGCCCTGGCGCTCGCGGATCTCCAGCTCGAGGCTCTTCACCGCGTTCGTCAGCGCCGCGATCGAGGAGGCGACGTCGCCGCTCGTGGGCGCCGATCCGCCGGACGCCGACGCCGTCTTGATCCGCTCCTCCATCGGCACGATCTTCCGCGCCTTCCCGCCGTGCCAGAAGCGGTCGAGGGGGACGATCGCGTCCTTGACCTTGCGGAAGAAGCCCTCCGTGCCCTGCTGCGGATCGTAGACGTAGGCGACCTGGTTGGGGTTGTCGAAATAACTGTTGTGGATGAACTTGTCCATGTCGGACAGGAAGATGTCGAAGCCGGGGTGGGTGTGGTACCAGCCCACGATTCCCATCTGCGGGAAATCGCGATCCCAGACCTTGTTGATGTGGTTCCAGGCCTCGTGGGTGAACGTCACCTGCGCGCCCTTTTGATTCGCGCCCTCGCCGCGGATCGTGTGCTGGAGGTGGAGCCAGGTTCCGTGCTTGTCCTCCTTGAGCTTCCCGATGAGGACGCCGCAGATCTCGTAGTCCGGCTCCTCCTTGGCGTGCGCGAGGATCTCCGCGTAGGCCTTCTTCTCGATCGTGACGCGCAGCTCCCCTTCCCGGGGCACCACGTCGCCGCCGGGGAAATTCTCGCGCGGGAGTGACTCGTCCTTGCTCACGCGAGATCCCCCAGCACCGACTCCCGGTCGGCCGAGAGTTCGTACGCGACGATCCGGCTGCCCGCGCGCCCGGCCAGGATGTCCCACGGCGGGACGCCGATCTCCGCCAGCGTGCGGTCGAGGAAGTCCTCCCGGCCCGTGAGCGAGTGGAAGAGCCGCGGCGCCCGGCGCCCTCCGCAGGGACAGAGCCCCTCGTCCTCCGTCACCGCCGAGAGCGACCGGAAGAGCCGCTCGCTGCGCCCGCAGGCCGGGCAGTCGAGCGATTCCAGGAGCTCGCGCGAGAAATCGATCCCGGCCGACGCGCCCAGCTCGCGGCGCGCCGTCTCGAGCACTTCGCGAAGGGTCGTGCGGGCGGCGCTCCAGCGGGTCTCGCGAATCTCCCCGTAGGTCTCGTGGCTCATGCAGTCGGGCTTGGCCTGGTACTGGACCCGGTACGAGGTGTGGCTGAGCCCCTCGAAGACGTAACCGCCGCCCTCGAGCGTCTCCTTGCCGTGGAGGAGCTTGAGCGCCTCCTGGCACTGGATCCCGGCGACCACCGCCGCCGTCGTCGGGGTCGTGGCGGTCTTTCCGAACTCCATGAGCTGGCGGTTCAGAAGGCTGCAGGAGTGGCGCATCTCGAGCATTTTCCAGTCCGTCTCGCTCATCGTGCATTCGTAGCACGGCCCCCCCGGGCGGAAGACGCGGGCGAGGCCCGAGAGCTGCTCGATGCCCCCGTCGATCCACGTGCGGTCGACCTTCCAGCACGCGCGGTTGAGGGCCAGCCGCGCCTCGCGGTTGTCGAGGGCCCCCAGGGTGACGTCCGCCCAGCGGAAGAGGCCGAGGCCGAGGTCGTGGACCACGTTCGCGCGCGCGGCGCGGATGCGCAGCGGCGGGTAGATCTCGCGGGCCCGGCGGGCCGCGGTCTCCGCCTTCGGGCGGCCCTCGTCCCCGTCGCGGAAGAGGACGGCCCTGGAGAGGTTGGAGGTCTCGATGTCGTCCATGTCGGCGACGAAGACCCGGCCGATGCCGAGCAGGGCGAGGTTCTTGAGAATTTCGTTCCCCAGCGCGCCGGCTCCTGCGACGAGGATCTTCGCGGAGGCGAGCTTCTCCTGGTCCCACCACTCGATCAGGCGGAACCGGTGGAAGCGGTCCTCCTCCACGTCCACCGCGCCGGCGGTGATTTCCGGCTGGATCCGGAGCACGTGGCCGTCCTGGACGCCCGCGTCGCGGAGGGTCTGGGTGTCCAGGAGCTGCATGCCCGTCGCCTTGTGGTGGAACTTGTAGCTCATCATCTGCCCGTCGGGGCTGTTCTTGTGGAGGTTCATCTTCTCGACGAGGACGACGAGGATGCGGTTGACGGGGGCGTCGTCGGGAAGCTCGACCGTCGACTTCTTGTTCCCCGTGGCGTCCCAGACCTCGACGGCGATCATTCCCATGTCAGGCTCCCCGGGCGGATTTCACGCGGCGGACCATTTGCGCCACAAAGGAATTGTACTCTTCCTTCTTGGGTTGGTGGAGGAAGTGGGCGACCTCGCCCCCCCAGACGATGTAACACTTCTCAGCGTCCCGGAAGACCCCCGTGACCTGCCGGTAGGGGATGATCTTCTTCGTGCTCAGGAGCTCCGACTGCGTCCAGGTGATCGAGGTCATCCCCAGGACGACCTTCCAGGCGGATGAGAAGCCCGACTGCTTGAGCGTGGGCTCGATCACTTGTTCACCATGGATGCGACGATCAGCAGGGCATAGATGCCCAGGACGAGGAAACTGATGATGAGTCCGATCAGTCCGGTCACGCTCCGGCCGCGGGCGGGGTCGCGGCTCATGAATCCCGTGGCGATCCCCGTGAGCGCCAGGATCAACGTTACAAGGAAGAGGCAGGTGGCGATCCCCTCCGCCTTCCCCGCCATGGCCGCCGACACGAAGGTGACCACCATCATGATGAGGGCTGCCGCCCCGCAGACCAGCGAGATGACGCCCCTCGAAGTCGTGGACCTTCGGAGCTGTTCGTCGGGCGCGGAAGCACAATCGGGGCAATAGAGCCCGATCCGCATGCGGAAGGCGCACGTCTCGCACACCGCCTTCCGGCAGTTCTTGCACCGACCGATGGCCTGGACCCCGGGGTGGAAGGTGCAGATCTCGGAGATCATGTTCCGCGGAACGGGCACCGCGGCCGGAGCCGGAACCGCGCCCGCGGCATACAGGCACTCCAGGTTTCCCTGGCAGGAAGGACAGACGAAATCGGGCCTCGCCTCGGCCACGATGGTGTTGCGGCAGACCGGGCAAAGGGTGTTGGGCGCGGGGGGAGCTTTCACTTCCGGAAGGGGGACGGCCGCGGCCGCCGGCGGTGTGCCGGGAAGCCCCTCCGCCGGGGCGGAAGGCGCTTCGGGGGGAGCCATCACCACGGGACCCGGGACGTACGGCTCCAGGGTCGGCAGCGCCTGGCCGCAGTAGAAACACCGGGTCGCCTGGGGGCCCAAGGTGCGCCCGCAGGAAGGACACGGCCGGGTGGTCTCCATCGATTATCTCCAAGGTCCCGGTCGCTTGACTAATGGCGCCCGTGGGAGGAAGCCATGCCATTGGCGATGAGACCCAGGATCATCAGGCTTACATAGGCGATTCCGATGACGAGCGCCGCCGTCGCTTTGCCCGCCCCCTCAAGCCGCGGGTTCTGGGCGATCATTTTCCTGGCCTTGAGCGCCTTGAAAATGGCGATCGGCTGGAGAATGAACGGCAGAATGATGAGCCCGATCAGGGAATACTTCAACGCCGAGCCAGCCTCCTCGCAAACCCCCACGGGCCCGTCGTTCACCGCGATGGCATCCTTCCCAAGGGCGCTCTTCTTGCACTCGGCGCAGTACTTCTCCCCCTTGATCGTCACCAGGCACTGGCTGCAGAATGACTCGGCGCAGGCGGCGCAAGTTCCCGCAGCAGGCGCCTCGGCGTGCTTGATGCAGTTCATGATCCCTCCCACCCCCAACAAGATGATGTGCCCCCCAGAGTTCCGACCATTATACACCATCTTCGATATGCAGGCCGGGGGTGAAATTCTTCTGAAATGTGTGAACAACCGTGGATAACGTGGAAAATGGGGCGGGACGGATCAGCCCTGGACGTCGAGGTTCTTGCCGCGGCCGCCGGGATCGGGGGGCTTCTCCCCGGCGGGCTCGGGCTTCTCCTTCTCCTCTTCCTTCTTCAGCGTGAACGAGTGGGCGCCGCGGCTCTCGCCCTGGATGGTCGCGCCGCCCACCTCCTCGGTGCCCTTGACGAGCTCGGTGACGTCCTCCTTGCCCTTGTCCTCGGAGCGGCCCGCGGCCGCCTGGTTCGTGGCGCGTTCCTGCATCTGGGCGATCGAGCGCTGCATCTGCGCCTGCTCGGCCGCCGTCATGTTGACCGGGAGACTGGTTTCGCCCACCGGCACGGCTGCGCCTCCTGAACTTCCGCTTCGGACCGCGTCCCCTAGGAGACCTCCACCTTGCGGGTCTTGAGGTACGCCCGGAGCCGCGCGATCAGCTTCGCGTGCAGCTGGCACACGCGCGATTCCGACAGGTCCAGTATCTGGCCGATCTCCTTGAGAGTCAAGTCCTCGGAATAATACATCATCAGGATGTACCGCTCCTTCGTCGAGAGCCGCTTCTTGCAGAACTCCAGGAGGTCCTTCCGCGTGTTCGCCGCGAGCGGGCCCTCGATCTTCCCGTCCTCCATGATGTCCACGCCGAGCTGGTTGGGGTCCTTGTCCAGCGTCCGGCGCTGCATGGAGACGAGCGACGCGCCGCTCACCTCGCGGAAGAGCTCGTCGAGCGAATCGACGGAGATCTTGAGCTCCGCCGCCAGCTCGACGTCCTTGGGCGCCCGGCCCAGCTCCCTCTCGAGCTTCGCGTACGCCTCCTCGAGCTTGTTGGCGCGCGCGCGCGTCAGGCGGGGCACCCAGTCCATGTGGCGCAGCTCGTCCAGCATCGAGCCGCGGATGCGGGTGACGCAGTAGGTCTCGAACTTGACCTCGCGCGACAGGTCGAACTTCTCGATCGCGTCGAAGAGGCCGAAGACGCCCGCCGAGACCAAGTCCTCGACCTGGACGTTGTGCGGGAGCCGCTCGATCATCTTCTCCGCGACGTAGCGGACGATGGGGTAGTACTCCTCCGAGAGGATGTTCTTGATCCCCTTGTCCCGCGTCTTCTGGAACTCGAGCCAGAGACGCAGCATCTCCTCCTTGGGCCGCTTCGTGACGCTCGCCATGTTCTTCCCCCTCTCCTATTTTGTCTTCGGACCCTGCGGCGCACCCTGCGCCGGCGGCTTCCCGGGCGGCGGGGGAGTCTCCGGCGGGACCGGTCCCGCCGCCTCCCTCGCCACCGAAAGGCCCAACGGCCCGAAGACCAACCTTCCGATCCAGTAACCCAACAGGACGGCCACCGCGGCGCGCCAGAAGCAGTCGCGGGCCGGGATCCCCTTCATGACGCTGAGCGCCACGACCGCGATCCCCGCGCACAACCCGAGCACACCGCCGATGATCCGATCCATATCAATCCAAGGAAGGACAATCCCGGAAACCGAGAGCCAGGGAGAAACCCCTCCTTGACTCCCTGATTCGTGATTCGTGATTCGTGATTCTCATCATCTTCCCGTGATCGCGGTGAACAACCTTCTCATGAAACTGGCCCTCTCCGCGGGCTGGGGCTTCGCATTGGCGTAGACCAGCCGCTCGGCGATCGACTTCACGCAAAGGCTCGCCGCGCAGCCGGGATAAGCGAGCGTGAACGGCCGCCGGGCCCGCACCGACAATGGCACGCGCGGGTCGGTCACCACGTAGCCCAGCTTCTCCACGTACGTGTTCAGAAGCTTGTTCGCCGTCACCGAGATCCCGTTCGCGAACCGCTCCGCCTCGTCCCGGCCCGTGCACTGGTTGAGGAGGATGTACAGGCTCCCGCGGTCGGGCTCCTGGCTCAGCATCTTGATCACCGCGTAGGCGTCCACCACCGCGGTCGGCTCCGGCATCGTGACCACGATCACGTCGTCCGCCGCCGCCAGGAACGCCGTCGTGTTCTTCGAAATCCCCGCGCCCGTGTCGAACAGGATGTAGTCCGCGTCGCGGTGGAGCGACTCGAAGCTCGCGAGCAGCGTGTCGCGTTCGACGTCCGACAGGTTCGCCAGGCGCTCGACGCCGCTCGCGCCCGGCACCACGCGGATGCCGCCCATCGCCGGGAGCGTGATCTCCTCGATCGTCTTCCGCCCCACCAGGACCTGCGACAGGTTGTAGCGGCACGTCAGGTCGAGCAGGATGTCCGCGTTCGCGAGCCCGAGGTCGAGGTCGACCAGGACCACCTTCTTCCGCAGCTGGGCGATCGCGATCGCCAGGTTCACCGAGATGTTCGTCTTCCCCACGCCGCCCTTCCCGCTCGTCACGGCGAGCACGCGGGCGTGCCTCGCCTTCGAGCGGGCGAGCAGGCGGACGCCGTCGGCCTGGTCGCGGCCGCCCTGCGGCTCGACCACCTCGGGAACGATGTTCCCGAAGTTCCTTCTCTCCAGGGTGTTCATAGGGTCTCCTCCCCGAGGATGAGCGCCGCCAGGCGGCCGGAGTCGGCCACCTCGATGTCCCGCGGGATCTCCTGGCCGGTGGTGATGAACGAGAGCTCCGCCTGCACGCGCGAGAGGACGTCGAGGACGACGCCCACCTTGAGCGCCTCGTCGAGCTTCGTCACGACCAGCCGGTCGTAGCCGCACACGGCGAAGCGCTCGGCCACGTCCACGATCGTCTCGGGCTGCGTGGTCATCGAGACGACGAGGTGGGTCTCGTCGGGCTTCACGGCGGCGAGGACCTCCTTGAGCTCGTCCATGCGCTGGGCGTTCTTCTGGCTGCGGCCCGCGGTGTCGATCAGGACGAGGTCGCGGTTGGCGAACTCCTGGAGCGCGGCCTCGATGTCCTGCGGGCGCGGGCAGACGCGGATGGGGACGCCGACGAGCTGCGCCACGCGGCGGATCTGCTCGGCGGCGGCGATGCGGTACGTGTCGTTCGTGATGACCCCGACCTCCTTGCCGCGGTGCGCGTAGATCGAGATCAGTTTCGCGATCGTCGTCGTCTTCCCCACGCCGGTCGGCCCGACGAACGCGACCTTGACGCAGCGGCCGGGCTTCAGGGCGATGCCCTCGGTGCAGCGGACCATCTCCTTGACGAGCCCGCGGATCGAGGCGCGGACGCGCGCGCGGTCGCGGAGCGCCTCGGGGGGCAGCTTCGCCTTGATCTGGGCCGCCATCCTCTGGGCCAGCTTCTCGCTGACGCGGGTCGCGGCGAGCGCGGCGTACTCCTCGGCCAGCTCCTGGGGCCCGTCGAAGCCGTTGCCCCGGCGCGCGACCAGGTCCTGCGTCTCCGAGATGAGCCGCTTGATGTCGGCGATCTCCCGCTTGAGCGACTCGGGGGCGAGGCCCGGGGCGGGGGCGGGCGTCTCGCCCGTGGGGGGAGTCTTCCCTCCCGCGAAGTCCTTGACGATCTTGAACCCGCCGCCCGCGACGATCTCCATGCGGGCCCGGCGGAAGAGCCCGAGCAGGCCCTTCTGCTTCTCGAACGCGGTATGGAGAATCACCGCGTCCGGGCCGAGGTCGGCCCGGATGCGCTTGAGGAGCTCCTTCTCGTCGCTCCCCGCGTACCGCCGGATCTGCATCTAGGCCCCCTCCACGGCGACCATGCCCAAGGCTTCCACCTGGACGTCGCGGATGATCTCGTTGTAGGACAGCACCGCGATGCCGGGCTGGATCGTGTCGGCGATCTTCTTCACCTGCGCGCGCACCTGCGGCGAGCAGAGGATCACCGGCGTGTGGCCCGCGGTCACGAGCTTCCCGACCTCTTTGCCCACGCGCTCCGCGATCTTGTTCACCATGGGCGGCGTCAGCGCGAGGAACGTGCCGCGGTCCGTGCGCTCGATCGCCGATTTCACCACGTCCTCGAGCTTCGGATCGAGGGTGATGACGTACATCTTTCCGTCCCGCTCGAGGTGCTGGCGGCAGATCGTCCGGGCGAGCGCGTTTCGGACGTACTCGGTCAGCACCTCGGGGTCCTTCGAGCGCGGCGCGTAGTCGCCGATCGTCTCGAGGATCGTGCCGAGGTCGCGGATCGAGACGCCCTCCTTCAGCAGGTTCTGGAGCACCTTCTGGATCTCGCCGGCCTTCATGACCCCGGGGACGACCTCCTCCACGACCGACGGGCTCGTCTCCTTGAGCGTCTTGATCAGGTTGTTCACCTCGTCGCGAGTCAGGAGCTCGTGCGCGTGCAGCTTCACGATCTCCGTCAGGTGCGTGGCCAGCACCGTCGCCGCGTCGACGACCGTGTAGCCGAGCGCCTCCGCCCGCTGCTTCTGGCCCTCGACGACCCAGTAGGCCGTGAGCCCGAACGCCGGCTCCTTCGTCTTCACGCCCTCGACGGGCCCCGTGGCCGCACCCGAGTCCATCGCGAGCCAGTGCTCCGGCATCAGGCTCCCCTGCGCGATCGACGTCCCGCGGATCTTCATCACGTACTGGTTGGGCTCCAGCTGCATGTTGTCCCGGATGCGGACCGGCGGCACGACGAGCCCCAGGTCGACCGCCATCTGGCGCCGGATGCGGGTCACGCGGTCGAGGAAGCCGCCGCCCTGGGCGGGGTCGACGAGGCGGATGAGGCCGTAGCCGATCTCGAGCTCCATGGCGTCGACGTGGAGGAGCCCCTCGACCTTCTCGGGCTTCTTCGCCGCGACGGCGTCCTTCTCGGTCTTCGCGGCCGCGATCTTCTCCTTGGATTTCTCCCCGGCCCCCAGGACCCAGGCGATGATGCCCAGGAACACGACCACGACGGCCAGCTGGAACTTGGGAAGCCCGTTCCCCATGAAAATCGAGGTGAGCAGGAGGAGCCCGACGAATCCCATCGAGATGTAGAGGACCTTCTTCTCGGAGAAGATCTGCCCGATGAACTCGCGGCCCAGGTTCGAGTCCGCCGTCGCGCGCGTGACGATGAGGCCCGCGGCCAGCGAGACGATGAGTGCCGGGATCTGCGACACCAGGCCGTCGCCGATCGTCAGGATCGTGAACGTGTAGAGCGACTTCGACGCCGTCATGTTGAACTTGAGCCAGCCGATGATGAAACCGGCGAGGATGTTGATGAGGGTGATGATGATTCCCGCGATCGCATCGCCCCGGACGAACTTCGAGGCGCCGTCCATCGCGCCGTAGAAATCGGCCTCGCGGGCGATCTGCTCGCGGCGCTGGCGGGCCTCCGACTCGCGGATGAGGCCGGCGTTCAGGTCGGCGTCGATCGCCATCTGCTTGCCGGGCATCGCGTCCAGGGTGAACCGCGCGGCGACCTCCGAGATGCGGCCCGAGCCCTTCGTGATGACGACGAAGTTGACGATGATCAGGATCGCGAAGATGACGAAGCCGATCACCGGCTCCTTCCCCGCCACGAAGTTCCCGAACGCCTCGACGACCTTCCCCGCCGCCCCGGTCCCCTGGCTCCCGGCGTTCCCCAGGATCTGCCGCGTGACCGAGATGTTCAGCGCGAGACGGTAGGCGGTCGTCATCAGGAGGACCGACGGGAAGACCGAGAACTTGATCGGCTCTTTGATGTAGATCACGGTCACGAGGACGATGATCGACATCGTGATCGAGATGGTTAGGAGGAAGTCCAGGATGAAGGGCGGCAGGGGCACGAAGATCGTCGCCAGGATGGCGAGGATCGCCATCACGAACAGGACGTCCTGGTGCTTCCCGACCCACTCCGCCCAACGAGGCATACCGTTCTCCAACTGTTAAGTGACGAATCCGATTCCTCACTTAACAGTTCATGAAGCCCTCTTCTCCGAGTCCACGACCAGGTGGACCGTCGTCCCCTGGCCCGTCATCGACCAGCAGCACTGCCCGCCCGTCACGTCGAGCGGGCCCGACATCGCCCGCAGGCGCTCGACCAGGTCCTCGATCGCCTTCGGCGATCCGTTGAGCACCAGGTCGACCGTCCGCCCCGCCGTCACCGTCAGCTTCAGCCGCGCTTCCATGTCAATCTCCTAGGCTACCGCGGCCAGTCCCTTGAGCCGGTACACGTACGCGAGGATCTCCGCCACCGCCTGGTAGAGCTCGACGGGGATCGACTGCCCCACCTCGACGCCCCGGTAGAGCGCCTGCGCGAGCTCGCGCCGCTCGACGACCGGCACGCCGTGGTCGAGCGCGATCTCCCGGATGCGCCGCGCGAGGTGCTCGGCGCCCTTCGCGATCACCACGGGCGCCTCCATATCCTCCTTGCGGTACTCGACGGCGACCGCCAGGTGCGTCGGGTTCGTAATCACGACCGTCGCCTTCGGGACCTTCTGCATCATGCGCTGCATCGCGAGCTGGCGCTGGATGGCGCGGCGGCGCTCGCGGATCTTCGGGTCGCCCTCGAAGCGCTTGAGCTCCTCGCGCACCTCCTGCTTGCTCATCCGCAGGTCGCGCTCGTACTGCCACTTCTGGTAGCCGTAC